>CAZFIY010000019.1:0-239 GCA_964519685.1 uncultured Pseudomonadales bacterium | reverse complement strand
AGGGACTAATGAAATGAGTTTTGAGGTGAGGAAGTTCCTTGATTTGTTCGATGATTTCCTTGAATTGATTAAAAGTACCACCATCGCTAGTTGGAAAATCATGAAAAGCAGCACCATAAGATCCTGGTCCTAAATCGCCAGTTTCAAGGCCACGTTTATGACATTTTTCCTCTGTGACCCAAGCTTTCCACCAGTTACAGCCATACTTTTCTAATTGTTCCTGAGTGCGGGCACCGTTA
>CAZFIY010000018.1:0-12869 GCA_964519685.1 uncultured Pseudomonadales bacterium | reverse complement strand
TTAAAGCTTCATCTTGAGGACCTTCTATTTTTGTTCCAGTCAAAAGAGTTTTCATTAAAGCAGGCTGTTTATTTTTAGCAAAATTTAAATATTCAGCTTCCCACTCCACCAAATCAGCTACCTCAATTCCGTCAAGCAAACCATTGACGGCGGCATAAATGATTAAAACCTGTTCAGCAACTGACATTTGCAAATCCCATGGTTGTTTGAGGATTTCGCTAACTCTTTTACCTCGATAATTGTTTTTTAGTCGCACTATCGAGGTCAGAACTAAATTGAGCAAAAGCTTCTAATTCTCTGAATTGAGCCAAATCCAACTTTAAGCTACCAGCTACTTGTTTCATGGCTTTGAGCTGAGCAGCTGAACCAACACGAGAGACTGATAAACCAATGTTAATAGCCGGTCTCATACCAGAGTTAAACAAGTCTGTTTCCAAATAAATCTGTCCATCAGTGATCGAAATGACGTTAGTAGGAATGTAAGCAGAAACATCGTTGGCTTGAGTTTCAATAATTGGTAAAGCAGTGATCGAACCACCACCATTGTCTTTATTCAACTTACAAGCTCGCTCCAATAAACGAGAATGTAAATAAAAAACATCTCCAGGATAGGCTTCACGACCAGAAGGTCTCTTTAAAAGTAAGGAAATTTCACGATAAGCCTGAGCATGTTTACTCAGATCATCAAAAATCACTAAGACATCTTTGCCTTTATCTAAAAAGTATTCAGCGACGGCTTGGCCAGCATAAGGAGCTAAAAATTGCAAAGAAGCTGGCTCACTAGCAGAAGCAGAAACTATCGTGGTGTAATCCAAAGCTCCCTTGTCATCTAATACTTGCACAAACTGAGCTAGAGTTGATTTTTTCTGGCCAATAGCCACATAAACACAAATCACATCTTGGTCTTTTTGATTCAAAATCGTCGCCAAAGCAATCGATGATTTACCAGTGTTACGATCACCGATGATTAACTCTCTCTGCCCACGACCAATTGGAATCAAAGCATCGATGGCTTTAATGCCAGTTTGCAATGGCTGATTAACTCCCTCGCGAACAATAACTCCTGGGGCAATTTTCTCTAGCAACATTGACTTATCTTTTTTGATTGCAGCCTTACCATCTTCAGCCTGACCAAGAGGACTAACCACTCTACCAATAATTTCATCTGAAACATCAATCGATAAAATTTGATTAGTGCGATAGACCAAATCGCCTGTTTTTATTTTTTCAGTCCCGGATAAGACGATGATACCAACTTTATCTTTTTCTAAATTGAGAGCTAAGCCAAAAGCATCACTACCAAAAGTTACCAACTCTCCAGCTTGCACATCATTTAGTTCGTCCGCAAAAACAATCCCATCAGCGTAAGAAATAACTTTACCAATAGAAACAGTTTTAATTTCTAAGTCTGTATTTTTAATTGATTTTAAATTGGCAAATAAATCTGATTTTGACATATTAAATTTTGCTGGCTAACTGGTTAAGGCGAGCTTTGAGGCTAGCATCATGTAATTTGCCAGCCACACTGACGCTGAGACCAGCAATAAGCTCTGTTTTGACTTGATAATCAAAAGCTAACTCTTCCTTAGTATATTTTTTCTGCAAAGCTTGCTCTAATTTACTTTTTTGTTGAGAACTAAGAGCAACTGCACTAGTAACATTGATTTGCAACATATTTACAAACTTTCAATAATTTCATCAATTTGGCTATCAATGAGTTTTTGATGCTTTTTAGCATCAATCGACTCTCCTAAAACTTTTTCTGCCATGATAATCACGGCTTGTTTTAGTTCTTTATCCATTGACTGAAGTTTCTCCTTTTTCAGCTTAGCTAACTCATCAACAAATTTGGTCTCTTTAAGAGACAAATCCTTTTTGTTTTTTTCAATCAATGACTTGGCTGATTTTTGGGCTTCGTTTTTAATTTCAGTTTCTATCTTTTTGGCGTTTTGATTGGCTTTGAGTAAGGCATCAGCTTTGACTTTTTCCAAATCTTCTTTTTCTCGTAGAATCTCATTAGAAGCTTTGGCAGCCTCTGCCACTTTTGTTTTACGATCATTGAGTAACTTGAGTACTGGTTTGTAAATGAAACGAGTCAAAACAAACAAAACTAAACCAAAGTTAATAATTTGAAAAATAATTTGTGCTAATTGTATATCCATAGGTTAACTCCTTTGCTAAATAGCACTACACAAATTTAATAATCAAAGCCACCACTAAAGCATAAATAGCGATAGCTTCTGCAAAAGCCATACCTAAAATCATATTAGTCTGAATTTTGTTGGTAGCGTCTGGGTTTCTACCGATGGCTTCAAGGGCTTTAGAAACCAAAATACCAATACTAATACTTGGACCAATAGTACCCAAGCCCATGACCAAACCGACTGCTAAATCTTGCATAAAAACTCCTTTTTATTTATTAATTTAATTACTACTTAATTACTAATTAGTGGCTACCTCATGACTCTCTTCATGATGGCCTTTAGTTGCCAAGTTAAAGAAAATCAAAGATAGCATCGAGAAAACTAAAGCTTGGATGAAACCAACAAAAAGCTCAAGTGCATAAAATGGAGCTGGCACTACCACAGAAATCAAATAAGTCATTACCACTAATAACACCTCACCAGCGAAAATGTTTCCAAATAATCTGAAAGCAAAGGAAATAATCTTGGCGAACTCGAGGACTGTTTCCAAAATACCCACAATAAAATTGATTGGACTAGAAAAATCTAAAAACTTCTTGAAGTAGGATAAGCCGAGATGAGAAATACCAAAAATTTGAGTCAAAGTGACTGAAATAATTGCCAAAGCTAAGGTTGTGTTTAGATCTGCAGTGGCTGCTCTGAATAAAGGTGCCATTTTGACATGATCTTCTTCACTTAATTCAATACCCGCAATTTGAGCTGCTTTTTCTGCAGCTTCTTGATGACTAGCTGCAACTTGTTCTGGAAAAACATTACTTACTGCGGAAGTTTGTTTTTTAACCATGATCGAACCCACCCCAGGCAATAAACCCACATAATTATTCAAAATAATAAAAAGAAAAAAAGTAGCGATAATGGGAAAAAATAAAACGGTCTTCTTAGTATTTTCAGTGATCGAATAAACAAAATTGTACAAAGCATCAACAATCATTTCGACAAAATTTTGTAGGGAACTGGGTTTGTTGGTTTCTTTAAACTTATATTTTTTGAAAAAAATGGCAAAAGTAATTAGTAAAAAACTGACAATTAAACTGGTAAAAATCGAATTACTAATTTCTAGTCCAAAAACACGGAAGATTGGTTCAGCGGAAATCGAAACATGTAATGCCTGATCGCTCATACGATGAGCATTATAAATAGACAAAGTCGATAAGACAACCCCCTGGTTTTTTGCTAACATTAAGTTAAGAATGCAAAAATATCCTATTAATCCCAGGCTTCAAAAAAGAAGAAAAACTTTTTTTTCTTTTGTGATTATTTTATTTTTAGTAGTAGGTGTTATGGCTGGAGCTTGGCAAATCAAGGTTGTGAGAGAATTTTTTGGTCAAGCCAGTGGTGTACCAGCTAATTTAATCGTGGACACCACTGCCATTTTAGGACCAATGCCTCGACCATGGCGCAATTTAGCTCAAGGTGGAGAAGATCATAACTGGCGCATAGATCAATTGACCGGACAAATTGCCGCTCTCAAGCCAGAGTATATTCGTTTAGATCATATTTATGACTTCTATGATATTGTCCAAGGAACTCCAGGAAATATCACTTTTGATTGGACCAAGTTTGATTTAATTATTGATGACATTGTTAAAACTGGTGCTAAACCTTACATCGCCTTAAGTTATATGCCGCCAGCCATTTCATCTGGAGATATCTTGGCTTACCCGACTAATTGGGCCGATTGGCAATTAGTGGTACAAAAAACCATTGAACATGTTAGTGGCACTAAAAAAATTCGTGATGTTTACTATGAAGTCTGGAACGAACCAGATCTTTTTGGTTCTTTTAAATATTATGGTGATAAAAACTATTTGACGCTCTATGCCTATGCCAGTGCCGGCGCCAAAAATGCGCGCGGTGCCTTACCATTCAAATTGGGTGGCCCGGCTATCACTGCGCTTTATAAAAATTGGTTTGATGCTTGGGCCAAAGGCTGTGTTACTAATAAATGGCGTTGCGATTTCTTCTCTTGGCATCGCTATAGTACCAACTTAGATCAATTTGCTGATGACATGGCATCTGTCAAAAGCTGGGTTCAAGCCTATCCTCAATTAGAACCCACTTTGGAATTTCAAATTACTGAATGGGGTCATGATAGTAATAACAACGCTGGCTACGACTCTCAGTATGGAGCAGCTCACACTGTGGCTGGTGCCATCGCTATGAGTAATCGCGTAGAAAGAGCTTTTGCTTTTGAAATTCAAGATGGTAAAGATCCTGAGGGTAAAAACTATTGGGGGCGTTGGGGCATGTTCACTCACAACGACTTTGGCGCTAACAGCAAACCACGCTATCGTGCTTTAAAAATGTTAGACAGCATTGCTGATCAACGTTTACAAATTACTGGATTAGGTTCATGGGTCAAAGCTTTAGCGGCTAAAAATGATAATGGGGCGACAGAATTAGTGATCGCTAATTTTGATGCTAAAGCTAAACATAGTGAAATGGTGCCAATTACTTTTTTGAACATTGAACCGGGTGCCTACACTTTGAATAAAGAATCATTGGGTGGTAGCAAACAAGTTCAACAAATCGCTACTAACGCCGCCGTATTAAAAACAGAAATTTTCATGGCAATCAATGAAGTAGCCAAAGTACAATTAATCAAGAATTAATCCCGAATAGAAACTTTAGTTTTTTTTCAAAAGATGCGTAGGAATAGATATTGGTAGATGAGTGTATTTTTGATGAATCGAGTACAAAATTATCTTGGAAATTTTTAATAGCTTCAACTAGACTTTCTACGGTTAAGTTTCGGAAAAAAAGTCCAGTTTCTTTTTCCTTAATTGTTTCTTTGGGACCACCAGAATAGTGCGCAATCACTGGTGTGCCAAAAGCCATGGCCTCAATAGGCACCATCCCAAAGTCCTCGTCCTCCACGGGATAAATGAGCGCACGAGCATTTTTATAAAGTTCTGCTAGTTGTTTGTCGTCAACCGCTCCCAAAAATTCTATGTTTGCCTGAGCCATTCTTTTCAAAGCTTTAAGCATCGCCCCGTCACCCACTACTTTTAATTTAATTCCTAATTGATTGGCTGCTTGGACAGCTAGTTCTGGGTGTTTAGCCAAAGCTAAGCGATTGACATAAAGATAATAAGAATTGCTTTTTTGCTGAGTAAAATCAGCTAATTCTTTTTTATTTAATTGATCAAAAAAAGTTTTAGCTTCGTCATAAATTTTAATCGGTGGATTAATGATGACGCTTTTTCTTTTATAAAATTTCTGAATACGCATGGCAGTCTCGTTAGAATTGGCAATAAAAAAATCTGGATTCTGTGCTGCCTTGAAATCCATTTGCCTGACAAAATGATTCAGTAAATTACCAGCAAAACGAGTAAATGGATTAGCCTGCCAATTACTTTTGGCGCTGTAACCATATAAAACCCTTGGCGGAGTATGACAATAACAATAATGAATACCGTTTGGAACTTTAACACTTTTGGCAAAATAAGCGTTGGAAGAACTAATTACTAAATCGTATTCACTTAAATCAAATTGTTCAAAAGCCCATTTGGCAAAAATACGCATTGGTGAAAAAAGCTTTTTATATAGAGGCAACTGAATTAATTTGCTTTGACGAATATCCCAATCAGCGAAGATAGACCAATTACGACCCATGGCCTTTTCATCCACAAAAGCTGTGTAAACTGGAGCTTTGGGAAACATTTCATGAAGTGCTTCTAAAACACGCTCCGCACCACCATATTCTCGAAGGTAATCATGAATAAGAGCGATTTTTAAAGATTTTTTTGCCATATAATTACCATAATAATTAAAACAAAGCCTCTTGAACTGAAGTTTCAAAAGCATCTTTGGGTAAAGCATTGATTAAAGATTTAAAATTTAAAGCTTTAAAAATTTCAATCACCTTATTTTTATCATAAGCGGTAACTCGACAATTTTCGAGATCAAAATCAATTGGCGCTTCACATTCAATAGTCGCCAACTCTTTGCTTAAAAAAGCTTCTTTTTGACCAGTAAGCAATTTGTTTAATAAAGCTCCTTTGATCAGCGTATCACCATCAGGATTTTTAGCTAAAAATTCATAAATTTTTTCCACCGTGCCAAACTTTTGAATAAGAGCGATAGCAGTTTTTGGCCCGACTCCCTTTACTCCAGGAATATTATCAGAATTATCTCCCATCAAAGCTTTGAGATCGATGACTTGACTTGGTTTAATACCCAGTTTTTTTTCTACCAAAGTAGCATCGTATTCGATATCGCCTTTTTGCTTACCACGAGCAGGCATCCAAATGTGGGTATCGTTGTCAACTAATTGAAAAGCGTCTTGGTCACCAGTCACTATTACTGTTAACAATTGGCGATCTAAATTTTCAACTTGGCAATTAACTGTACCAATGAGATCATCAGCTTCAAAACCTTCAATTTCAAATTTAGGAATACCTAGTGCTTCTACCACATCTTTGACGATTTGAATTTGTGGAATTAGATCATCAGGCATTTTAGCTCGCTGAGCTTTATAGCCATCAAATTTTTTATGGCGAAAAGTGGGTTTGGGATGATCAAAACAAACTGCGGCGTATTCTGGTTCAAAATAACTAATAGCACCCAAAACCATCTTGCTAAAACCATAAACTGCATTGACTAAATGACCGTCTGGATCAGTTAAATTGGGAATAGCGTAATAAGCACGATAAATCAAGGCGTGGGCATCAACTAAGAGAAATTTTTTACGAGACATAATTAAATTCTCGTCATTATATCGCTTTCGCTTTTGGCATGTCCATGAGCTTGGCGAATTCATCGGCGTCTAAAGTCTCTTTTTCCAATAAGTTTTCAGCGATTTTATCCAAATTCTTGCGATATTTAGTAAGTAGAGACGCAGCAGCTTCTTCTGCTTGACGAACGTAATTCATCATTTCTTCATCGACTTTTTCCTGAATTTTAGTTGATGGTTTGTCCGCTTCACCCCAGGCTCGACTATAATCTTCACCTTCATATTGAGGACCAAAATTCATTGGCCCTAACTTACTCATACCAAAACGTACGACCATGCTACGAGCGATCCTAGTGACACGATCAATATCATTACTGGCACCAGCGGTTTGTTCGTTGAAAACTAACATTTCGGCAGCTCGACCACCCAACATTACTGTCATATCGTCTAGTAATTCTGATTTAAGAATTTGTAGTTTGTCTTTTTCTGGCGGAGTAAAAGTGTAACCCAAAGCCTGACCTCTAGAAACAATCGAGATACGATGCACCGGATCAGCATAAGGTAAAACATGAGCCAAAACAGCGTGACCGGCTTCATGATAAGCGGTCATCTTTTTTTCTTTCTCATCTTGTAAACGTTTTTTGCTAGGACCATATTTGACTTTGAGAGATGCTTCCTCAATGTCTTCCAGTGTTACTTCCTCGCGACTTTCTCGAGCGATGGCAATAGCCGCTTCGTTGAGCATGTTTTCCAAATCAGCTCCAGAAAAACCCACTGTACGTTTAGCGACTTTCTCCCAATCTAAATCTTTAGTAAAAGTTTTATTTTTAGCGTGAATATTAAGAATAAACTTGCGCTCTTCTAAATCTGGCAAATTGACTTGCACGCGACGATCGAAACGACCTGGACGCACTAAAGCTGGATCAAGCATATCACCGCGATTAGTCGCAGCCATCACAATAACATTATCATTTTGGGTAAAACCGTCCATCTCTACTAAAATTTGGTTAAGAGTCTGCTCGCGTTCATCATGCGAAGACATGCTATTACGTCCTCTCATCCGACCAATCGCGTCAATCTCATCGATAAAAATAATCGATGGAGCAATCTTTTTGGCAGTATCAAAGAGATCTCTAACACGAGAAGCTCCCACCCCAACTAGCATTTCCATAAATTCACTGCCCGCAATCGAGAGAAACTGTACACCAGCCTCACCCGCCACAGCTCTCGCCAGGAGAGTTTTACCAGTACCAGCCGGACCAACTAACAAAACGCCCTTGGGAGTGCGTGCACCGACCTTAGTATATTTTTTGGGATGTTTCAAGAAATCAACAATTTCCTCCAACTCTTTTTTAGCTTCATTCATACCGCCAACATCTTTAAAAGAGATATTTTGCTTGCCTTTGACAAAAACCTTGGCTTTACTTTTACCCATGCCAAACATGGCGTCAGTGCCACCACGAGCTTGTCTGAAAACAAACATTAAGAAAACAAACATTAAAATGATTGGTAAAAAGTTAAGCACTAATTCCCACAACATCTGCATGAAAGTGGCATCATGAATTTCCGTATCGACGCTAGCCAGATCAATACCTGCTGAATCAAGCACTTCCAAAGCTTTTTGTCCTTCTTCTTTTTTGGTAACTTTTTTAGATTCATCTTTGTAAGTCAGGCGTAATTCCTGACCATAAACTTCCATTTTCGCCACTTTTTCTTCGCGAATATCTGCCACCATCTGACTAATGGTAATTTGCTCACGTCCTTTATTGGCTCCAAAGGCACCAAATAAAGACGGCACGAATAAAAACAAAATAATTAGATAAATTAAGGTTTTATTAAAGAATTTATTTAAATTAATTCTCAACTCCACTTTTTTATATGGGCTATTGGCTTTGCTCGGCTGACTTGGATTTGTTTTTGGAGTTTGAGAAATGGGTGGAGTTTGTTTAGGAGCTTTTGGCTCGGCTTTTTTATCATTCATAAATTAAAACTTTCTACTGTAAATATTCATGCTTAGTTTAGCACAAGATTGCACCGAGTTCCGCTTGATCGTCTAAGTGAATTAAAAGTGGCTTATCTTGGCTATCTACCATCATCATCATGCCTTGACTTATAGCGGGACCCATTTTGCGCTCAGCTAGATTAACTACAAAGGGAAATTTTTTATCTAAAAAATCTACTTCGCTGTACCATTGTTTTACTCCGGAAAAAACAGTTTTTTCACCAATTTCTGGACCAAGATCCACTCTAAATTCCAAGAGTTTCTCACTCCATTCTGGCACGATTGCTTTTATCACCATGCCAACTCGCATTTCAACTTTTAAAAAATCAGTGAATTGAATAGTTTCAGCCATAGGAAACACTATTCTACCATTTTTTTCTCAAAGAGCAGTCGAGAGTTCCTATTGTGACGAGCCACGGCTAAATCAATTAAATTGTCTATTAATGCACTATAAGTCATACCAGTTTCTTGCATAATGAGCTTCGGATACATGCTGATTTTAGTAAATCCGGGGATAGTGTTAATCTCATTGAATATTACCTCACCCTCTTGAGTCATAAAAAAATCTACTCTTGCCATGCCTTCGCACTGGCAAGTTAAGAAAATTTTCTTGGCAGTTTCTTGAATTTCTTTCTTTTTAGCTGGTTCCAGTTGTGCCGGAATTAACAAAACAGCTCCTGATTCATCAAGATATTTAGCATCATAAGAATAAAAGCCGTGTTTGGAACTTGGAACAATCTCTCCAACTTCACCAGCAATTAAGTGCTCTCTGTTGCCAAGCACAGAACATTCTAGTTCTCTACCAACCACTGCTGCTTCGATGAGAATTTTATGATCTACGGAAAATGCTTCTGTCACAGCTTGATTAAAGTCTTCTTCATTTTCTACCTTACTAATCCCCACCGATGAACCGGCATTAGCTGGTTTAATAAAAAGTGGTAAAGCTAAATGAGCACTAACCTGCTGAAAATCTATTTGATCTCGATTTAAGTCACTAAAAGACAAATATTTGGCAATTTTAATTTCTGACATTTCAGATAATTTCTTAGTAATTTCCTTGTCCATAGCAATCGCTGAACCCAAAACATCTGGGCCAACATAAGGCAAATTAAGCATTTCCAAGAAACCCTGCATTTTGCCATCTTCAGCAAAGCTGCCATGCATGATCGGGAAAACTACATCGATTTTTTTATTACCACTGGGCAAAATTACCTGGCCAACGCCATTAACCACACTCCAAACAACTTCTAAAAAACCAGTTTCTTTAAGAGCAACAATATCGGGATCATTTTCATTGTCTAAAAAATTCTCATAATTCTCATAGAAACGAAAGGATCCATCTTTAGCTACTGCAAAGAGACTAAGATCATATTTCGTAAAATCCAAAGCAGCAATCACATTTTTAGCCGAAATCAAAGATACTTCATGTTCTACAGATTTACCGCCACAAACTAAAGCTAAATTAATTTTTTCCATAAAAGCCCTCTCTAGAAAATATCTTAGCATAGCAAACATGAAATGAGTGCTTGATTTTTCCCAGTTGACAAGAATACTACTGAGAAGACAGAATCTAGCTAATTAAAAGCTTTGATTCGTTATGAGTAAAACTCTTTTTTCACCTCGTACTTATCCTCGTTTAAACAATTTTTATCAATATCGCTCATTCACTATTAATTCAAGTAAAATTCATCTCTTTAAAACAGCTGAAACCAGAGCATTGGTTATTGGAAGTTTAAAATACGAGAAACAGCAATTTAGTTTCCGTCTTGGTCGCTTGCATTTCAACGGTTTGCGCAATTTAGATCTAGATATTGCCACTCATCTCTTAATGCTGAGCCCAGAATTTAAACAATCTATCGAAGAGTTTCAGCACCGAGGTGAAACTGTGGGCGCTATGTTGTTGCGCGAACCTATTGCTCAAAATCCTTTTTTAAATGCATCTTTAGCAAACATTAATAGTACGTTGTACATGATTTTGGATGCTCACCACATTGAAGATAAAAATGGGATTAAGGGCAAAAGTAGTGAACTTAGTTATTATCGTTTAGATATACCCAAAGATAAGACAGCTGCTAATAAAATTAAAAAACAAGTTAAACATGTGATCTTGACTGATTCTATTGCCGCTGGAAGAAATTTAATTACAGCCATAGCTGAACTAAAAAAATTATTTCCCAATTTGAAAAAAATTACCATTATTTCTACTTTTGCCACTAAACAAGGCGTTAAAAGAATCATTCAAAATTGTAAAAACATTTTTCAGCTGAAAAGTGAGTTTTTCGTTTTTCACGAATTATTATCGGTCAATCCAATTAACGAATACGACTGTTTTTTTCCTCAAGATCATCACAACCTTCGAGATCAAAAGTTACTAAAACTGGTCTACGGAAAAAATTACAATCGCATCTGCTTGGGTGGAGACTTCACCGCTAATATTTATGGTAAATATCAAGCCAAGTCTGTCTGGCAAGAACAAACTAAAGCTTTGGGTTGGACAAAAAATAAACCACCTCTGACTGAAATTTCGATTAGACAATTAAAGGAATTGGGCTATAGTTTCGACGATATCGTACCTTATTCCAGCATTTACGTCGCAGTTGAAAAAGGCCACAGTTTAGAAGAATTGATGGCCACCTATCATCAAGCTTGATTTAAAGCTCTTCAATTTTAATATTTGGCTGCATTTCTGGAGCTTCAATTAAATGAAGATATTTTTCAGTAGTGGTAATGCGTTTATGACCTACTAACTGAGAAACATAGACCAAAGGAGTGCCAGCTTTGAGTTGCTCAACAACAAAAGTGTGGCGCAAATCATTAACTTTGGCATCTTTGATACCAGCTAAACGGAAATAACGATCGATAGCAGTGCGAATATTGCGCACCAAAAATGGTCGGCAAGTTTTGGTCAAGAACAAAGTCTTTTCTTTGGCTCGTGGACGAAGTCGCAAATAATCTAAAATGGCTTTTTTTGCCGCAGCGTTAAGAGGGATGCGGCGAGCTTCTCTGGAATTTTGAGCTTGAATGTAAATCAATTCTCTCTCCAAATCGATATCGGTCATTTGTAAGTAAGCCAATTCACTGATACGCATACCAGTCTGCAATAAAATTTCCACAATCGCATGCATGCGGGCATCAGCGCGACAAGAATCGCGCAGGGCGCGATATTCTAAACGAGATAAAATTCTGGGAGGAGTTTGGTCAAATTTAGGCTGACTAATATCTTCAGTAGGATTACCTTCAACTAAACCTTCATTAACACAAAAACGAAAGAAGGCTTTAATTGAATTAATTTTTCTAGAAATAGATTTACTGGTATATCTCTGTTTCTTGAGTAATTCTTTAAAATCTTCCAGATCTTCTGTGACTACCTCAGAGAGTAAATTTTTGGATCTTTTGCTCAGAAAATCTGCCAATTGCTCAATGTCTTTGCTATAAGCAATTACAGTAGCATGGGCCTTACCATTAGCTCTCAAGTTCTCAGTAAACTTTGCTTGCGCATCAAGTAAATTTGTGTGCATAATTGATCTAACCTATTAGGACAGATAGATTTATTTTCTCGAATAATAGAGTCTTATAATATCATAAATTAGGTTTATAAACAAGCACTGTAGATTTATAAAAGTATCAAAATGGATAAAAAACAACTAAAAAAAATCCTGAGTCACCCATTATTTGTGGTAATTGTGACAATTTTAAGTTTAATTAGTATTTTTTCTCTCCAAAAAAGTAGTAAACAAGCTCTCATTTCCAAAGAAAGTATTGAGAAATTGGAAAAAAATGTTGAACAAACTGAAAAAGAATTGCTCAAGGAACAGGAAAAAATGAGCGAAAATCAAACAGAAATTAACTTAGAAAAAATTAGGCGCAATGAACTTTTACTCAAAAAAGAAAATGATATTATTTTGCAAATTCCAGATGAAGAAAATTTAGTAAATTATAATAATCAAAAATTAGAAATAGAAAAAAATGGACCATTTGAAGAGTGGAA
>CAZFIY010000017.1:0-13123 GCA_964519685.1 uncultured Pseudomonadales bacterium | reverse complement strand
ACTGGCGATCGTCCAACTGGCCAATTACACATTGGTCATTATTGTGGTGCTTTAAAAAATCGTGTGGCTCTACAAGATCAATATAATACTTATGTGATGATTGCTGATGTACAAGCTCTGACAGACAATTTTAACAATCCAGAAAAAGTTAGAAAAAACGTTTTTGAAGTAACTAAAGATAATTTAGCTGTAGGAATCGATCCTAATAAAACCACTATTTTTATTCAATCTACGATTCCAGAAATTGCAGAATTAACTGTTTTTTATTCGAATTTAGTTACTATTGATCGTTTAAAAAGAAATCCCACGGTCAAAGAAGAAATTCAACAAAAAAAAGAATTATTTAAAGATGATGTAACTTTTGGTTTCTTAGGTTATCCAGTGAGTCAGGCAGCTGACATTACAGCTTTCCAGGCAGATTTGGTGCCAGTGGGCGCTGATCAGCTACCAATGATTGAACAAACTAGAGAAATTGTCAGAAAATTCAATCACATTTATGGTGAAACTTTAAAAGAACCAGAAGCCAAAATTGGTGATTTTCCAAGAGTTTTGGGCATGGATGGTCGAAAAATGGGTAAAAGTTTAGGCAATGCCATTTCTTTTACTGATTCAGATGATGACATTCGACAAAAAATTAAAGGTGCTCTAACTGATGAATTAGGCGGTCAAAATTTATTAAATCTACTTGGGCAATTTTCTGATGATCAAAAATCAATTGAAAAATTTACCATGGAATTTAAAAATGGCACTATTAGATACGCGCAGTTCAAGCCATTTTTAGCTGAAGCTATCATCCAAAAACTTAAACCAATTAAAGAAAAAAGGGCTTACTTCGATCAAAATCCAAAATTAGTTGAGGAAATACTGATTGCTGGTACTAAAAAAGCACGTGAACTTGCCAAGGAAACTCTAGCTAAAGTTAAAGAGAAAATGTTTATTAATTATTTTTAAAAATAATTAAGCTTTGACTACGTTGACTACGGTTTTGCCAAATTTTTTGCCAAATTTGACAACGCCATCAATCATAGAAAAAATAGTCCAATCGTGACCAAATTTGACACCTTTACCGGCTTTGTATTTGGCGCCTTTTTGACGAACAATAATTTGTCCAACGGTAATTTTTTCACCAGCATATTTCTTGACGCCAAAACGTCTACCATGACGAGCGCCTTGTGAATGCTGAGTAACGCTACCTGAACCTTTAACGTGTGCCATATTTACCTTTTTTTCTTAAATATTATTTAAACGGCTGAAACTAAACAAACAAATTTGTCTAGCCACTCTTGCTCCTTCTCGAGCATAGAGGACCGGATCGACCAAAAGATTGTATCCTTTTGCCTTTAATTTGTCAATTAAGTTCTCAAGAGAATAAATTCTTTTATCTGTTTGCACTTTAGGAAAGACAATTGCTACTACTGCGCCATCATTTAAAATATTGGCAAAAGACTTGAAAGAACCTAAATACATTTTTTCAAGTCCTTTAAAAACATTGGCTAACTCCTGATCTTTAGGAGTTTGTTTACCTAAAAATGGTTCGGTGACTAAAAGATCAACTTTTTTAGCAAAATTTTCTGGATTAATATGACTAGCATCCATATAAAAAACCTTGCTCTCTATGTCGATGGAGTATTCTTTTTTAAACCACTCTAAATTATCTCTGGTTCCAAAAACTGCATTTTGATCAATATCTGAACCATAAACATCTAAATTTCTCATGCCTGCTTCGAGTAATACGGTGCCTGTGCCACAAAATGGATCATAGAGTAGAGGTTTGGTAGTATTTTTTTTCTGCCATAAACCAAAGGCAATATTAACCATCATACGAGCCACTTTTGGAGGTAGCATGCCTTTTTTGCGATCAGCATAAGGCTTGTTACGATCGCGATTAGTCCAATCATCAATGTCTTGCACGCCTCTGATTTGAGCTAATAACAATTTACCTTCCGCAATTAAATTAAAACTTAAAAGCTCGGTCGCTGCTGATTTGTGAGATAGCAACGCACTCTCGCTTGGATCACCAGAGAAATAACGAGCCTTTTTACCGTTTTCTTTGATCAAATCTTTAATGTCAGCATTACTGATTGATTTTTGGCCTTTACCAATTTGGGTAAAAGTAAAATATGGCGCATCTGTTTGTGATAATAATAAAGCCACTATTTCTTCAACTAATTTTTCATCTTCAATTTGATTGTCAATCTCTTTAATAACTTCAAACAATTTCACACAGCCACCTAAAACATTAATCATTGAATTAGCTACATCTGGATCGCCTTCGAAAAGGAAAAGATGTTCATCCAATTGAGTTAGAGGATAATCTTTATAGACAGACTCAAACTCTAATTTGGATAAAAGAGTGGTGTTACCAAAAAGAATTAGGAATTTAGACATAACGGACAGTTGAGTACCAATTCTTAAGCAATCTTAAGAACTTTAACAGTACTCTGATACTGGCGGTGACCTTGCACCTTACGGTATCTGGATTTAGCTTTATATTTAGCAACACGAATTTTCTCACCTCTTTGGTTGGAAACTAATTCGCAGGAAACCTTAGCGCCATCGACTAGAGGTTGGCCAACTTTACGATCGCTATCTTTGACCACTAATAAAACATCACTAACATCAAATTTGCTGCCAGCTTCTTTATCTAATTGATCGACTAGAAATTCATCGCCCTCCTGGACCATGAATTGTTTTCCTTGTAATTGAATGATTGCGTACTTTAACATAACGATGTTGAATTATATCAGATACTAGTAAAAAATGAAGTTTGCTTTTTTCTTAAAATTTTTAGCGATGGATTGAGCAATGCCAAGAGCAAAAAACAAAGAAATTACACTGCTACCGCCATAAGAAAGAAAGGGTAAGGTGATACCAGTAATTGGTAAAATTGCTAAGTTCATGCCAATATTAATAAAGATTTGGACCAAAAACATTGTAAATAAAACCAATAAATAAAGTTTTTCGCCAAAATTATCTACTTTGTAAGCCAAAGATAAAATAAAAAATAATAATAAGAAATACAAAGTGAGTAAAAAACTGGCTCCAACAAAACCCCATTCTTCAGCAAAAGAAGCAAAAATAAAATCAGTCTGTCTCTCTGGTAAAAAACGTAAGTGCGATTGCACCCCTTGGCCAATACCACGACCCCAAAATTGACCGCTTCCAACCGCAATGAGAGCCTGGCGAGCATTATAGGCACTACTACTTTCTTTGACATCAGCTTGTAAATCGACTGAAATCTGATGCAGATGTAAAAATCCTAAAATGCGATTTTTTTGATAGTCTTGAAAAACTAAGAACCAAAGCGCCATTAAGACTAAGAAGCCTATGGAAAATAAAGTTAGAATTTGTTTAAAGTTAAGTTTATTAAAAAACAGAAAAATTGCCAAAGCAGCAGAAAAAACTAAAACCGTGCCAAAATCCGGTTCCAATAAAATTAAAATTGCTGGCAAAGAAATAATAGCCAAAGTTTGAATTAATAATGACCAACTAAATTTTTGCTCCTTCTTGAACAAGTTAATTAAATACAAAGCAGTAATTGGCACGGCCAGCTGAGAAGGCTGAAACTTAAATCCAAAAGGCAAAACTATCCAAGCAGAAATACCTCTGGTAATCGAACCATAAACTAATAGAAACAGCAGAGACAAATTGAGAAATAGATAAAGCCATTTGGATATTCCTACATGAAAAGCAAATGGTAACTTACTAGTTAGAAAGAAAACTGCAAAAGCTATTCCAAAAGCAATCGCTTGTTTATAAAGCAAATTTGGCACAATACTACGCAAAGTCGTTAGAGACAGCACTGCAAAAAGAAACAGTATTCCAAACAAAAAGTATTTGCGCATTTATCTTTTACTTTAATCAAGCAATAATTTTGTCTCTGCACCTTGCCTAATTTTAGTATTGGTTTTATCTTCAATCTCTTGTTTGAAAGCCTCTGGCCAATCAGCTAACTGCAAAGCAACAATTTGGTTCACATCTAGCTTGGCTTCCTTACGCATGTCTTGAATCTGACGAATTAGCTCTCTGGCTTCACCTTCTGCCCTGAGCTCTTGAGTTAAATTAAAGTCATAATCAACTTCTAAATCACCATCTTCTTTTAACCATTCAACGGTCTTAACGTTAATTTCTGCTTTAAGCAACTCTTCTAATTCTTCACGATAAACCATCTTGCCAAAACCACTCACCCTCAAACTGGTCAAAGGCTGACGAGCCTTAACTTGTTTGAGCTTGCGAAGAGCATGAGCCACTTCAACAATTTTGCGCAAAGTTGACATTGAGTTTTCTAATTCTAGATCAACAAATTGCTCTCTATATTGAGGAAATTCTGCTAAATGAATCGAGCTTTTTTCATCAATCATATTATGATGAATTAATTCAGTGAAAAATGGCACAATTGGTGCAAAAGCTTTGGCCGTTTCATAAAGCACGCTGGCAAAAACTTGACTCACTTCTTGATTATCTTTAGCCTTGATTCTTTCTCTAGAAGAGCGTAAATACCAAGTCGATAATTCATCAATGAACGGAGCCAATAAGCGACTCGCTTTCATGACATCATATTTATCTAGCTGCATCGTCAGTTCTTTAATCACGCTTTGCAAACGACTCAAAATCCAGCGATCTAATAAATTACTTGGTTTTTGGCCAGCTTCCAGATCAAAAAAACCAGCTTCCTGATTGCCAAAAGTTTTATAAAAAGCCAAAACATTCCACCAAATGACGAAAACTCGACGGCGCAAATTGGCGACGTCTTTTTCTGCAAAATTCAGTGTTTCAGCCTTAACTGCTGGAGAAGACATCAAATAAAGACGCAGCGCATCAGCCCCATAAGCTTCCAAAATTTCTCCTGGCTCTGGATAGTTTTTGAGGCGTTTACTCATTTTTTTGCCATCTTCTGCCATGATCAAACCAGTACACATGACGTTTTTGAAAGCACTGCTTTTTTTATCGCTGTTTAAAGTTAGAGCTGTTGCTAAAACATGCAAAGTGTAAAACCAACCACGAGTCTGATCTTGTCCTTCAGAAATAAAATCAGCCGGAAAAGAACGTTTAAAAGCATCTTGATTCTCAAAAGGAAAATGCAATTCACCATAAGGCATCGAACCCGACTCAAACCAGCAATCAAGAACTTCTGGAATATGACGATAAGTTTTGCCATCTTTTTGGAATTCAATTTTATCGACCATGTGCTTGTGTAAATCAGTTACTTTTTGACCAGATAATTGCTCTAGCTCTTCTGCAGAACCTACACAAATGAAGTCACCATCTTCGCTCTCCCACACTGGCAGAGGAGTACCCCAGTAGCGATTGCGCGAAATCGCCCAATCTCTGGCTCCTTCTAACCATTTACCAAAACGACCGTGTTTGATGTGATCTGGCTCCCAGTTAATTTTTTCATTATTAGCTAGTAATTGATCTTTAAAAGCACTCACTTTGACATACCAGCTATCAGTCGCATAATTAAGCAAAGGAGTATCGCAACGCCAACAATGTGGATAACTATGCTCAATTTTTTTCTTAGCAAAAAGTGTGCCATGAGATGCTAAGTATTTAATAATTTCAATGTCTGTAGCCTGAGGATTATCTTTGGCTTTAACCTCCATGCCAGCAAAATCAATAACTTCATCTTTAAAACGGCCATCCATACTGACGTGTTGCAAAAGCTCAATGCCTTCGGCTTTGCCAACATTGTAATCGTCTTCACCAAAAGCCGGAGCGATATGCACAATCCCTGTTCCTTCTTCCAAGGTTACGAAATCACCAGTGACAATACGAAAAGCATTGTTCCATTTAGCAAAATATGGGAAAATTGGCTCATAAGTCAAACCAGTTAACCTACTTCCTTTAAAACCTGAGCCAACAACTTCAAATTTTTTATCAGCCATAACATCTGACAAACGCTCCTTGGCTACTACAAATAAACCATTTTCCTCTTCAACTTTAACTAAAACATAATCCAAATCAGCTCCGACTGCCAACAACACATTACCAGGCAAAGTCCATGGAGTAGTCGTCCAAGCTACAGCATAAATTTCTTCATTGGTTTCTACACCTAATTTTTCGGCAGCACCTTGCAGCTTAAATTTAGCAAACACAGAAATATCTTTGACATCTTTATAACCCTGAGTTACTTCGAAGTTTGACAGAGGTGTGCCACAACGAGGACAGATGTGCATGGATTTGTGACTCTTATAAATCAAGCCCTTGTCCCAAAGTTGGTGAAAAACCCACCAAACTGTCTCCATGAAATCTTTATCCATAGTTTTATAAGCATTGTCCATATCGATCCAACGCCCAATCCGACGGATAGTTTTCTTCCATTCTTCGGCGTAAGTTAAAACTGTTTGACGACAAGCTTCATTAAATTTATCAACACCATAACTTTCAATGTCTTTTTTACTATCTAGATTAAGTTCTTTTTCAATAATGTTTTCGACCGGCAAACCATGACAATCCCAACCCCAAACACGACGCACTCTTTTACCTTTCATAGTCTGGTAACGAGGAATCAAATCTTTAATGATGGATTGCATCAGGTGACCATAGTGGGGTAAACCAGTGGCAAATGGAGGGCCATCATAGAATGAGAAAGTATTGTCAACACTTCTTTGATCAATTGATTTAGCAAAGGTTTGATCATCATCCCAAAACTGCAAAACTTCTTTTTCCAAATCTGGAAAATTAGGCACTTGTTTAAAATCTGTAATTTTCATTTTTTCCTTTTCATAATATGTTTAAAATAATAAAACCAAAAAAGCCTGCTTAAAAACGAGACTATCGTTTCTAAGCAGGCTTATCTTATTTTCTCAAGATAAAGGTACCAGCCGCTTTTTAAGACTATGCGTCTTTACTTAATTTAAAGCGATTACGGGCTAACCCGGCCTGGTCTAATCAATTTTTATCATGTGATAAAAAATTTCTTCAGGCACCTTGCCATTGATAGTGGCTAGAACGGTTTTAAACGAACAATGAAATTATAGCATGGAAGAAAAACAATTATCTATCCCTCAAAAAAGCTGGGACATCAAATTCCGCAAATTCATCATCTGTCTCAACATCTTCTTTTTTGTCGCTTTGGTCATCGCGTTTCTTTTCGTCTTTTTTCTTCAAATTAAAAAGAGCACTACGCACAAAAGGATTGCGACTTTCCTCCTCAGTTTCTTCTTTTTTAGGTTTGGCGGTCACTATTTGTGGTTGAGTAAAACCACTGGGAGTACGATCTATTTTATCTTCTTCGATTTCTTCATCTTGTTTTTTATAAGTAGCCGTCGGCCCAGTCATTTTACGACGAGACTCACGACTATAAGCTCCAAACATCGCTCGAGGCCCAGAACCTGAATAACTATCACCGAAACCAGTGGCGATCACACTAATTTTAATCTTAGAACCCATATTTTCATCAATCGTTGCTCCAAAAATAATGTTAGCATCTGGATCTGCGCTATCAGCAATCACTGCTGAAGCATCAGAAACCTCACTCATAGTCATGTCTGGACCACCAGTAATGTTGTAAAGAATACCCTTGGCTCCTTCGATAGAAATTTCCAAGAGTGGAGAAGAGACGGCCATACGAGCAGCCACTACCGCGCGATCCTCACCAGAAGCTTCACCAATACCCATTAAGGCTGAGCCGGAATCTATCATAATAGTTTTGACATCAGCAAAATCGACATTAATCATCCCTGCCACTGTAATTAAGTCGGAAATACCTTTGACACCTTGGCCAAGTACATTATCAGCTAAGCGAAAAGCATCAATGAAAGTCATTTTTTTATCAATCACCTCTAGCAAACGCTGATTAGGAATCACAATTAAGGTATCAACAGTATCAGTCAAAGCTTCAATGCCTTCATCAGCCGTCTGCATGCGACGAATGCCTTCAAAAGCAAAAGGTTTAGTTACTACGGCTACCGTCAGTGCGCCCGCTTCTTTGGCGATTTCGGCAATAATCGGAGCTGCGCCCGTACCAGTACCACCACCCATGCCAGCAGTAATAAAAACCATATCAGTATCAAACAGTAAATCTTTGAGTTTTTCGCGACTTTCTTCAGCAGCAGTACGACCCACTTCTGGATCGGCGCCAGCTCCCAAACCGCGAGTAAAATTACTGCCGATTTGCATTTTGGTTTCA
Organism: uncultured Pseudomonadales bacterium; assembly: GCA_964519685.1. Lineage (GTDB taxonomy): Bacteria > Patescibacteriota > Microgenomatia > UBA1400 > PJMF01 > UBA1364. The sequence continues at coordinate 4,992 of CAZFIY010000017.1, read as the reverse complement.
GCCTTGGAAGTCAAAAGAGCCTGAGCATCAGTATTAACCGTAATAAATTCAACTCCATTGATTTGTTTGGAAAGGATCATTGAGTTGACAGCATTGCTGCCACCGCCACCCACACCAATCACTTTAATTTTGGCGAAAGTAGTATTTGAAGGTTTAACGAGTCCCATAGTTTTAAAGGCTTTCTTAAGATATCAAACTACAACATAAATTAGCTGATTTTTCCCAAAAAGTAAACTGGCAATAATCGAATCAAAATTTATTTTAAGGCAAAATCGATTTAGTTGATTTTTTTATTTTGTCAAAGATATTTCTAAATAAATCTTTCGGTAAAAGAGCCTGCCAATTAAAATCCTCGCTTACTGTTGCGACATTGCCTTGTTTAAAAGCATAGTTTAACAAACCAACTGAAACTGCAAAATTGGGTTTCTTAATATCTTCAGTCAAACCTTCAATCTCTTCCGGGTGTGCCAATCTCACTGGCAAATTGGTAACTTTTTTGGCTACTTCAGTGAGAGCAATTGTCATCGCTCCACCCCCAGTCAAAATCAAGCCTGCTGGAATTTTGTTGCCAGATAAAAGATCAGCTTTTTCTAACTCTTGCATCACTAAATTGAAAATCTCTCTAATTCGAGGCTCCATAATGCCACCTGTCAAAGTTTTTTTAGACAAGAAATCGTTGTGAGCAATTCCTACTTTTTCAGGATCAATAACATCTAATTTGCGTTTCCTCTTAGTAAAATCAGCCTTAGATTCTCCAGGATAAGGCCTCAAGTCATCAATTCCATTATCAGTTAGATAAAGTTTAAGTTTTTCAGCATCATCCATAGGAATACGACAACCTAAGGCAATATCTTGAGTAATATGTTTAGCTCCAATAGGTAAAACTGCTGAAAATTCTAAAGTACCTTCAACATAAGCCACCATGCTAGTTGTGCCAGCGCCAATATCTATTAAAACTGCGCCCAGTTCTTTTTCAGTTTCCGTTAAAGCAATTTGTGAAGCAGCTAAAGCGGAAAAAACAAAAGCATCAACTTTAATACCCATATCATTAATGCATTTTTCTAAATTACGCATGGCTGTAGTTAATCCAGTAATAATATGTGCTTCTGCTTCCAATCTCACGCCAGTCATTCCAACTGGATCCTTAACTCCATCTTGAGAATCAACTTTAAAATCTTTAGGAATGACGTGGATAATTTCACGATCAGCTGGCATGGATACTGCTCTGGCAGCTTCGATCACTCGATCAACATCACTGTGAGTAATTTCTTGATCGCTAGCGGCCACTGCCACCACCCCTCTGGAATTCTTATATTTAATATGTACTCCAGAAATAGACACCACTGCATTTTTCACACTAAAACCAGCCATACGTTCTGCTGAATCTAAACCCTGGCTGATGGTGTTTAAAACCTGTTCCAAGTCAATAATCATGCTACGCTTCATTCCTCTAGAAGGCACCACTGAAAAACCCAAAACTTGTAATTTATTCAATTCTGTTACTCTTGAAATAAGGGTTGTGCACTTGTCGCTTCCCAAATCAATGGCGGTGATAATTTGTTCTTTACTCATATTTTTCACTTCACTCTCATCATAGACTATACAAAATTTTAGGAACAATGTCTATTCTTTTAAAACTGGCAAATTAAAACGCATGTCGAGAGTTTTTTTGGTGGGTAGAATATTTTTCAATTCTTCTTCTTTTAAAATTAAGGCTAAACGTTCTACTTGATAAGCAAAGTCTTTAGTATTGTCCATAACAACCTCTATTTGATCAAGATAGATATATATTTCCAAATCATTTTGCCAAACGATTTTTTTACTTACAATTTCTTGGTGACTCAAGGCCTGACTCAAAGCTAAAAACTGTTGGTGATAATTTTCTTCAAGATAACCATGCTGTTTAATGTTTGAATCACCCATAAACTCTATGCTGGGCAAAACCAATCTTTCCTGATTATCTTTTAATTTGTTATTGCGATTCAGCAGATATTGTTCCGAGCCAATAATTAAACGATAGTCTGGTAATTTAGCAATTAATAATAATTGCACTTCGCCGGTCATAGATTTTTTAATTTTTTGATATTGATAAACTTGACTAAATTGTTGATTGCCAAGTAGTTCTTCCCACACAGATTCATTTTCTAAATCAGTAAAAAATAAAGATTTTCCTCTTAAGCGATCATTGATTAACTCGCACACTCCTGTTTCCAAAGTATTATTTTCTGACAAGCAATTAATTTTTTGGAAAACAAAAACAAAACGAAATAATAAAAATAAAACTAATAAAAAAATAAGAAATTTTAAAATTTTCACAATTTAGCTGCTTCTTTGCTTTTATTCTGGTAAGTAGTAACTAAAAGCTGATAAAGTTTAGCACTGGCATTTTGATAAAGACTATTTTTAGCTAAATCCAAGCGCATTTCTTTATAATTTTTTTCCAAAAATTCCACGCTGTCGAGAAAAGTGGTGTTGCTCAGGTTAGATTGTTGCAAAATCAAGGCTCCATTAACTTTTTGCATCGCTAGCGCATTAGCTAATTGTTCATTTTGATAAGTGTTTGCTAGAGGAATCAGAATTGCTGGTAAAGGAGCTAGAGATAACTCTAAAACTGCATTAGCCCCAGATCTAGAAATAGCAAATTTGGCGTGCTGATAAATCCAAAACAAATCTTCTTCTTCGATCCATTCTTTAATAAAATATTTTTCTTGTAAAGCTTTAGGCAATTTAGACTTGATAGCACTTAGTTCTTTGAAAGAATCTTTTATTTTATTAGCTCGACCACATTGATGAATGACGCAGTATTTTTCTAAAAGCTCTTTTAAATTATTTTTAATTAAATCATTAATCACAAAAGAACCTTGATTGCCGCCCATAATTAACAATAAATTTTTCGCTGAACTTGGCAGCCATTTTGGTCGCTTCAAATCTTTGGCAAATAATCTGGCTCTAATCGGATTGCCAGTCAAAACCAAATCAGATCTTTTTAGATATTGTTGAGTTTCTTCGTAGGAGATAGCAACCTTGTCTGCGAGACCAGCAATAAATTTGTTAGCTTTGCCAGCAACCACTGTTTGTTCGTGAGTCACTACAGCAATTCCCAGACTTTTGGCGGCAATGGCAAAAGGCACAGCCAAATAAGAGCCAAAAGACAAAAATAAATCAATTTTTTCATCTAGTAAAATTTGACGAGCTCTAGCAACGGTTTGTGGAAACATCAAAAAAGCACTAATTCGACTCAACAAAGAATAATTGACAAATTTAGCTGCAGTGAAAGGAATAAATTTAATGCCTCTTTTTTCTACTTCTTCTTTTTCAATGGCTTTTTGATTAAGTTTTTCTTGACTGTATAAACGACCTACAAAAAATAATTGATGCTCTGGATGATTGCTTTGAATAAAATCAATCATTGCCAAAGCTGGAGTTAAATGAGCGCCGCTTAATAAAATTCTCATATTTAATTACTCAAAATTGTTATTTTTTAAGTTTAGCATGTCTGACTATAGAGAGTAAAACTCCACTTGCAAAAAACAACATTAAAAGTGAGGATCCTCCTTGAGAAAAGAAGGGTAGAGGCATACCACTTAAAGGAAGCAGTACTACCACAGCTGATAAATTAAATAACAATTGGATTCCTATCCAAGCTAAAATTCCATAGTAGAGCAAATATTCGTATTTACTCAAATCTCTATTTTTCACCATGGTGTTGGCTAAAATAAAATAACAGGCAAATAGAGCAATAATCACAAAGGAACCAACAAAACCTACCTCCTCTGCCACAATAGCAAAAATAGAATCACTACTAGCTTCTGGCACATAAGAATATTTTTGTTGAGAATTGCCAATGCCTCTGCCAAGCCACGAGCCGCCGCCAAGAGCAAGAGTAATTTGCCTGACATGATAAGAATCTGCTAGAGCGTTTTGTTCTGGATTTAAAAAGGTGGTCAATCTTTCTCTTCTGTAAGGACTAAGTAAAACTACTAATAAGGCCAATAAAAATCCGCCTGCAAATAAAACGGATAAAAGTTTAAAATTCGCACCTGATAAAAAATATACGATTAAACTACTAGCCACCAAAATCATTAAAGATCCAAAATCCGGCTGTAATAAAATTAAAATTATTGGCCACAATAAAAAAAATAAGAAACTCTTCAAGTCTAGTTTCTTGGATAACAAATAAGCGTAAAAATTAATCAATACAAACTTAAAAATTTCCACTGGCTGCAAGGTGCCAAAAGGCAAACTAATCCAACGGCGAGCACCATTTAATTTTAAGCCTATGCCAGGAATTAAAGTCAAAATCAATAATAAAATGTTTAAAATATAAAAATGCAACGCAAATTTTTCGAAATATTTAACTTTTATTCTGCTCGATAATAAAAACACCACAAAGGAAACTAACAACCATGAGGCTTGTTGTTTAAAAAAATGATATTGGTGACCAAATAATTTGAAACTTTCTACAGTGGATGCCTCAAAAACAAAAAACAAACCAATTAAAGAAAGAGTGATGACTAAAAAATAAAAAAATTTAGAAGATGATGACATGGGTTTTTGATCGATTATTTAAATCACTGCCAACCATACACCAAAAATTGTCAGCATAATTTGCAACAACCAAGCTCTTTGCACAATTTTGGGCTCTTCCCAACCTTTTTCTTGAAAAGTTAAGTGTAATGGGGCAGCTGGAAAAATTTTCTTCTTGAAATATTTTTTTGAGACTAACTGCAATAAAGAACTGGCAATTTCTGCGACAAAAATAAAACCAATAATTACAAGAGCAATTACTTTACCAAGTAATAAGCCCACTACTGCCAAGGTTGCTCCAAAAGCCAAGGAGCCAACATCCCCCATCATAATTCTGGCAGGAAAAACATTGAAATATAAAAAAGAAACTAAGGCACCTAACCATAGTGCCAAAAAGACTGATAATGGAATGTCTAAAATCGTGGAGGATAAAATCCATAAACCAAATGAAGAAAACAATAATAA
>CAZFIY010000016.1:12073-13338 GCA_964519685.1 uncultured Pseudomonadales bacterium | reverse complement strand
TTGAAGCCATTTCTAAGCCAGGTTTGAAAATGGGTCAAAAGCTATTTTTTCCCAGAAGAAGTTTTTTGGAAAGTGATGGCAGTTTATCGACTGATTTAGATTTTACTGATTTTCTCCAAGCAGAAGTAATTTTTAGAGATGAAAATAGCGCTAAGGTTCAGGTGAAATTTAATCAAAATGGCATTAATCTACTTAGAGAGATCGATCTTTGTGGTTTCACGCCTTTGCCTCCATACATTAAAGCAACTCAAAGCGAAGAAGAAATTAAAGAAGAATACCAGACAGTTTACGCCAAAGAAGAAGGCTCGGCGGCGGCCCCAACTGCAGGATTACATTTTACAGAGGAACTTCTAGATAAATTAAAACAAAAAGGTGTGCAGATTGAAAAAATCACTTTACATGTAGGACTGGGAACATTTGCCAAATTAACTAGTGAAAATTTAAGCTCTAAAACTTTGCACAGTGAATATTTTGAAATTTCTAAGGAAGTTGCAGATCGCCTTAACCAAGCTAAAAAGCTTGGCAAGAGAATTATCTCAGTGGGAACGACCACGATTCGAAGTTTGGAGTCGGCTGTGCTTTTATCGGCTTCTAAAAAAGAAATTTTAGCAATAGCTAAGGAAACCAATATTTTTATTGATCCGCCTTATCAGTTTAATTTTGTTTACGGCTTAATCACTAATTTTCATTTGCCAAAATCAAGTTTATTAATGTTGGTGTCTGCTTTTTGCAGTGCGCCAAATACTAAACAAGAATTTACAGATTTTCTAAGTTCAAGTATCGGACAGGCTTATCTTCATGCACTCGAGAATGATTACCGCTTTTTTAGCTTCGGCGATGCGATGCTAATACAATAATATGGATATTTCTAACGACAAAAAACTAGCGCTTAAAAGTATTTTAAAGTGGTACTCCAAAGAAGTGGATCACAAGCAATTTGTGACCTTAGGCGGTTATGCTGGAACAGGCAAGACCACTTTAATTGCTGTTTTGCGTAAGCTTTTATTTAAACAAGATCCGAAGCTTAAAGTTGCTTTTGCGGCTTTCACTGGCAAAGCGACTCGAGTTTTGAAAAATTATCTCAAAGATAACGAGGTTTTGTATAAAGGTGACAGCGTAGGAACAATTCACTCTTTGATTTACAGTGTCATCGAAAATGAACACCATGAAATTGTGGGTTGGAAACGTAAAGAAGAACTTAAAACTGATTTAATTATTATTGATGAAGCCTCTATGGTTGACCAGAAGATCTGGTACGACTTACT
>CAZFIY010000016.1:0-12063 GCA_964519685.1 uncultured Pseudomonadales bacterium | reverse complement strand
AATGTACCTATTTTGGCCGTTGGGGATCATGGGCAATTACCTCCAGTCAGCGGGCAATTTAACTTAATGGAAAATCCAGAAATTAAATTAGAAGAAATTCATCGTCAGGTGGCAGATAATCCTATTATTAAGCTGTCCATTGAAGCTCGAAAATATGGCCATATTAAGATTGGCAACTATGGCAAAGGAGTCCGCAAGTTAGCCAAGGACGATCCGGAATCACAGGAAATTATTGAAAATTATTTGCAACAATATAATCAAGAAACCCTGATCCTCTGTGGTTACAATAATACCCGCATTAAATTAAATAATTATTTACGCAATATTTTGGGTTTCGATTCTCCCTTGCCGATGGCTGGTGATCGAGTAATTTGTTTGCGTAATAAGCAACAAAAAGCTATTTTTAATGGCATGCTAGGCACATTGCAGAGAATTACTAGTAAAGATGATAATTTTTTTGACGTGAAAATTCTTTTTGACGATGACGAACAGATCTTTGAAGGTTTAGCCGTGAAAAAACAATTTGGTTCCAGCAGCGCTCTTAATTTTACTAGAGAATCTCGCGCCCTAACTTTGCAAGCCGAGCTTTTTGATTTTGCTTATGCTCTCACAGTCCACAAAGCGCAAGGCAGTCAAGCAAGTAGAGTGATTCTTTTTGAAGAACGTTTTAAACAAATGTCAGATTTAGATTGGCGCCGTTGGCTTTACACGGCCGTCACTAGAGCAGAAGAAGAACTGATTATTTTAGGCGATTAGGTTTTTGCCCTATCAACCGCTATAATACAAGGAATGAAAATTCGTCTCAATAAATTTCTAGCTGATTTAGGCCTCGCTTCTCGTCGCAAGGCTGATGTTTTAATTGAAGAAGGTAAAGTTCTGCTTAATCATAAAAAAGCTAAGCTTGGCGATAAGGTTGATCCAACTCAAGATGAAGTGATGGTTGAAGGAAAAAAATTTAGTAATGATAGTAAAGAAAAGCTTGAATATTGGTTGCTTAATAAACCTTTTAATGTTATTTCTAGTGTTAGCGATGAAGCCAATCGCAAAACTGTTTTTGATTACGTCAAAAGTAAAACCAAAGCCAGAGTTTATCCAGTGGGACGCTTAGATTATCAATCAGAAGGTCTTTTATTGATGACCAATGATGGTGAATTAGCTCATCGCTTAACTCATCCCAAGTATCAGGTTAAAAAAGTTTATAAGGTTTGGGTAAATGGTATTTTTTCTGAAGATAAAATGGAAAGATTAATGCGAGGCGTGCGTTTATCTGAGGGAAAAATTTCTTTCGATAAAATAGATCTAGTTGAAAAAGAAGGTCGTGATTTTGTGCTTAAAATAACTATTCATCAAGGAGTTAAGCGCGAAATTCGTCGTGTTTGTGCCAAAGTTGGATGGGAAGTGACCAAGCTACTTAGAATTGAACTAGGTAATTTAATGATGACCAATCTAACAGTCGGTAATGTCAGAAAACTAGATGAGACAGAAGTAAAAGACTTACAAAAATTGGTAGGTTTAGATGAAAACTCTAATCTTTGATTTTGATGGTACGCTGGTCGATAGCATGCAACTTTATGTGCGTGGTTTTAATGAAGTTGGCGCAGATTTCGGTTTACCTAAAATTGATCGTAATAATTTGCAAGAAATGAAGCAATCTTCAATTAAAGATTTGATGAAAAAATATGGCATTAGTCCATTAAGATTATCCAAATTAATTTTCACAGTCAACAAAAATGTTAAACAAGAAATAGCAGTGGTAAATTTTTTCCCTAAAATAAAACCTTTATTAGTTAAGCTTTCCAAGAAATACCAATTGGGCATTTTGACCTCTAATCACACAGAGAATGTCGAGGATTTTCTGAAGGAACAAGGTTTTGAAGGAGTTTTCGATTTTATCTATGCCAGTAAGAATTTATTTGGCAAAGATAAGGTGCTTAGTAGCTTACTCAAAAAATATCAACTCAATAAAGAAGAAGTTTTGTATTTTGGTGATGAGGTGCGTGATATCGAAGCCTGCCAAAAAATGCAGATTAAAATAGCCGCAGTTTCTTGGGGTTTTAATGAGAAAAGCCTGCTTGCTTCCAAGAAACCAGATTATTTGTTTTCCTCTCCGGATGAAATCGCCACTTTATTGATCTAGTTTGTTCATTAGTATTTGCTTGTATCATCATCTCTTTGCGAGTATAATACCTTCTTTATGCAAATCCGAAACATAGCCATCATTGCTCACGTTGATCACGGTAAAACTACCTTGATCGATGGTATGTTGAAGCAAACTCACGCCTTTCGTGAGAATCAATCTGAAATGACCCAAAGCACTATTCTGGACAGTAATGATCTAGAAAGAGAAAAGGGTATTACCATTTTAGCCAAGAATACTGCTGTTTTTTACAAGAGTGAAGCTGGCGAAGATTATAAAATCAACATTATCGATACTCCAGGCCACGCAGATTTTGCTGGTGAAGTAGAACGTGTGATTAGTATGGCTGATGGTGCTGTCCTTTTGGTTGATGCTGCTGAAGGTCCTCTGCCTCAAACACGCTTTGTTTTGGAACAAGCTCTCAAACAAAAACTCAAAATGATTGTCGTGCTTAACAAAATTGATCGTCGTGATGCTGAGCCAGATAGAGTTTTGAATCAGGTAGAAGAATTATTTCTCAATATTGCTAATGATGAATCTCAATTATTATTCCCAATTCTTTATGCAGTCGGTCGCGATGGCAAAGTGTGGAATGATTTGCCAGAAAATGAAGTTGGTAATGCAGAAGCAATTGCTAGTCATCCAGGAGATTTAAGACCGATTTTTGAAGAAATTGTTCGCACTGTGCCAGCTCCCAAAGTAAATGGTGAGTTGCCTTTCAAAATGCAGGTTTCGACTTTAGATTTTGACACTTACAAGGGCACTTATGCGATTGGCAAAGTCACTCAAGGTTTAGTCAAAAAAGGTCAAAGACTCGTGATTTTAAATGAAAATGAAAAAGTTGGCGAAATGTCAGTCGCTCATCTAATGACTAGTGATGGTTTAGGTAGACAAGAAACTGAAATTAGCCAAGCTGGCGACATCGTAGCTATTACTGGTATTGAAAATATTGCTATCGGTCAAACTTTGGCTGCTTTGGGTGAAACCGAAGGTTTTTCTAGTATTAATGTCACTGAACCAACTTTAAAAATTCGTGTGGCTGCCAATACTTCACCATTTGCTGGTAAAGAAGGTGACTTTTGTACCATTCGTCAAATTGCCGAGCGTCTTCGTAAAGAACAAAAAACCAATTTAGGTCTTCGCATCGAAGGTTTAGAAGGTGGTTCTTTTAATGTCGCTGGTCGTGGTGAATTACATCTGGCTATTTTGATCGAAACCATGCGTCGCGAAGGTTACGAAATGGAACTTTCCAAACCTCAAGTCATCATCAAAGAAGTCGATGGCGTCAAAATGGAACCTTATGAAGAGATGACCATCGAAATTGCTAAAGAATTTATGGGCGTCATTACTGAAGAATTGGGTAAAAGAAAAGCTAATTTAATCGACAGTATTACCAATAGCAAGGGTATTACCAGAATGGTTTATGAAGTTAGTAGTCGTAATATCTTGGGTTTCAGAAGTCAAATTTTGACTAAAACCAGAGGTAATGGCTTATTTAGTTCTCGCTTTTTAGAGTATGCTCCCGTAAGTCCTGAATTACCTCAAATTCGCAATGGTGCCTTAATTGCTACTGAATCTGGAACTGCTACCGCCTACGCTTTGGAAACCATCCAAGAGCGCGGTAAGACCTTCATCAATCCTGGCGAAAACGTTTACGAAGGTCAAATTATTGGTCTTCGCAATCAACAAGAGGATTTAGAGGTTAACGTTTGTAAGACTAAAAAACTCACCAACTTTCGCTCTAATGCTGATTTTCTAACCGTTCTCGACACTCGTATTGAGTTGAGTCTTGAGCAATGTTTAGATTTCATCGAAGATGATGAGCTTTTGGAAGTCACTCCAAAGAGTTTGAGAATTCGCAAACGTTATCTAAACAAAATTGTTCGTAACAGACAAGCTCGCTAAGCTCCTTTGCTTTCCTTTCCTTTTCGGGTAAAATTAGTCTCATTGATGACTGATTTATCTAAACCTCTCGCTGCTCTAATTCGTCCAGAATCGCTTGAAGATTTTATTGGTCAAGATCATTTGGTGGGAGTGGGCAAGCCGATCAAGGCAGCCATGGATTTGCAGGCAGTTTTCTCCATGATTTTTTGGGGTCCTCCAGGAGTGGGTAAAACCACTTTGGCGAGAATCATTGCCAAAGAAAGTGATCGCGAGTTTATCGAAATCTCTGCAGTTTCAGCTGGTAAGGCTGATATTCGCAAGATCGTCGAAGATGGTCGACGTCAAAAAGGTTTAATGGAAGATTATCGTGCCCCCATTCTTTTCGTTGATGAAATTCACCGCTTCAATAAGGCTCAGCAAGATTATCTTTTACCTTTTGTAGAAGAAGGAGTTTTAATTCTGATTGGTGCCACTACGGAAAATCCATCATTTGAAATTATTTCGCCACTCTTATCTCGCATGAGAGTTTTTATTTTTAAAGCTCTAAGTGAAGAAGAGATGAAGCTAGTATTAAAAATGGCCGTCAAAAAAATTCATGAAAATGAAAAAATAATAAATAAGAAAGCTAAAAAAATTGCTGTACCCACCAAAAGTGAGGATTTTTTACTAAACTACAGTGCTGGCGATGCTCGTAAACTTTTGACCTTAATAGACAACACTTTTACCCTTTATGGTAATTTACAATTAGAATCGCTCAAGAATTCCTTGCAATCTAAACACTTAAGTTACGATAAAAAAGGTCCAGAACACTACGAAACTATCAGCGCTTTTATCAAAAGTATGCGTGCTAGTAATCCCGATGCTGCGATCTATTATTTAGCCAGAATGGTTGAAGCAGGTGAGGATCCACTTTTTATTGCCCGGCGAATGGTTATTTTTGCCTCTGAAGATATTGGTTTAGCTGCGCCAACAGCTCTAGTAGTCGCCAACGCTGTCTTTCAAGCCTGCCAAGTTATCGGTTATCCAGAATGTGCTATTAATTTAGCTCATGGAGTAGCTTATTTAGCCAATGCACCCAAAAATCGTAGCGCTTATGATGCCTTGCGATCTGCCCAGGCAGATGTCAAACAACATGGCAATCTCGACATTCCTTTAAATCTCAAAAATCCTGAAACTAAACTGCTTGAAGACATCGGTTATGGTAAGGGTTATGAAATGTACCCCAAAGAGGGTACTAGTTTATTACCAGACAAACTAAAAGGAAAACAATATCTTAAGCTTAAAAAATGAACACTTTAGGATATAATATCCTAGTTCTTTTACAGTTAACTAAATAAGCACCCATAGCTCAGTCTGGATAGAGCGTTTGTTTGCGGAACAAAAGATCGTGCGTTCGAATCGCACTGGGTGCACCAGAATTTTTATCTACTTCTCTTCTTTTATTTGCTGATACAAAGCCAACAGCTTTTCGACATGAGGGGTGATTTCGTATTTTTTTGATTGAACAATGGCTTTATTGCCTAAGTTTTGTCTCAATTTCGCACTGCCAGCCAATTTACCCATCGCTTTGGCAAATTTATATTGATCCATGTGTTTAGCTAGTAAACCACCATCACCAATTACTTCTGGCATAGCTCGGTAATTAAAAGCAACCACTGGCAATCCAGAAGCCATAGCTTCGACCACTGATAATCCTTGAGTTTCCCAAGTAGAAGGCGTGACGAAAATATCGGCCATGCTGTAATAGTTTTTGGCAGAGAGTTCTTTGTAGGGAATCCCTCCGATAAACAGTACCTTATTTTCAATACCCATTACTTTGGCAATATACTGTAAACCTGCTTTAGCTGATCCATCGCCCATAAATACCAAGCGAGCGTTTGGATACTTTACTAAGATCATGGAGAAAGCTGCAATCAGAAGATCATAGTGTTTCTCAACAGATAATCTTCCAGAAGATAAAAAGACCATTTCGTTATCACTCAAGCCATATTTTTTGCGTAATTCATCCCGATGTTGGTGATTGGCAAAGGATTCTAGCTCCACAACTCCAGGAATGACTTGAATATTTATTTTTTTCCAACGACTTTTGAGATCTTTACCAACATATTTGGTTGGGGCAATGACAGCATCACAAGGCTGATGAACTTTTTCACTAATTTTCCATAATGATTCTTGTAGCACTTTGGACATCATGCTGTTTTCTTTCAATCCAACCACCATCAAGCCCTCCGGCTCCATGTAGTAAGTGTGAAAAGTGGTAATGAGTGGCACTTTGAGCAAACGGGCTAGTAGAGTAGCTTCAAAACCCATAAATCCTGGGGTGTGAAAATGAATAACATTTGGTTTAAATTTTCTAACTTGCTCAAATGATTTTGGAGTGGGTGTACCCAATTTCAAATCTGGATAAAAAAACACTTTAACTCCTGGCACTAAAACAATTTTGGCTCCAGGAACAAAAGCTCCAACCTTTTTACTATCCGCATCCTTCCATCTCGGAGCTACAATCATGACTTCGTGACCAAGAGCGAGTAAAGCTCTGGTGATTACTCCAATATAAGTAGTAACACCATCTACCCGCGGGAAGAAAGAATCAGTAAAAAAGGCGATCTTCATGGGTTTATTATACCGTTTGGTCTGTTAAAATACATTGACGTATAGGAAGGGTCGCATAGCGGCTATTGCATCAGCCTCGAAAACTGACGCCTTCGGGCACCGCGGGTTCGAGTCCCGCCCCTTCCGCCAAAATGAAAGAAAAAGTAATTGGTAACTATAACACTTTCGAAATTGTCTCATTATTTTTTGGTTGTTTAGCCTTATTAATCATTTCCCTGATTACACATAGTTCTTTCATTATTTTATGTGCTTCGATACTGGGATTTTTAGTTAGTTTTTTAGCAGCTAAAGGCAAAATACTTAGCCAATTTTTGGCTATAGTAGCAGTGCTTCTTTTTTTAATCATTTCATTGCCTCAAAAATATTACGGGGAAGTAATTATTATCATTTTTGTAACATTACCTATAAAAATAAGGGCTATTTTTTCTTGGCTAAATAATAAAGATGAAAAAAACCAAACAGTTAAAGTCAGTAACATCCACAAAGATGAATGGAGCTTAATTGGCATGGGAAGTATTCTTTTATTTATTGCTTTGTATCTACTGTTAAAACAGCTTGGTACCAATCAATTATTAGTTAGTACCTTTTCAGCAGTTACTAATATTATTTCTTCTTATTTGTTAATGAGAAGAAATAAATATAGTTTCTTTTTTGCTGTTATAAATGATGTTTTCCGTTTAATTCTATGGTTTATTCCAACTATACAGGGAAGTTGGGCACTATTGCCTTTAGTGATTAGTCGTTTAATTTATTTACTAGTCGATTTATATGGTTATTTAAACTGGATTAAAATTGAGGCAAACCAATTAATTAATACAGATGATATCTAAAAACTTAACCAATCAAAACAAAACCATGCCAAAACAAACTATCGCTCAGCTTAAAAATTATTTAACTGATATTATTAAAAATTCTCCTCACTGTGACTTGTGGTTTTACGAAGATCACATTTTAGTTGTGGAAAAATTAGCCATGGAATTATGCGATCGATATCCTGAGGCAAATCGCGACGCCGTCACATTGATGGTTTTTTTACATGATGTAGGTAGGGCTGGCAATCATAGTAAAAATCATGACTTATATGGTTCAGAATATGCGCGTCAATTATTGACTGAAAATGAATTTTCACCAGCTTTTGTTAATTTGGTGGTTGAAGGCTGCAAGACCCATTCCTGCGATGATTTTGGCCAACCCGTATCTTTGGAAGGGAAGATTCTTGCTACTGCCGATGCTTTAAGTCATTTTCATCATGGTTTTTACCTGAAAATTTTTTATGCATGGAGTCAAAAATCGACTGATAAACAGGATTTTATCCATTTAAAGCAAAAAATTTTTGCTAAAATGGATCGCGATCTTAATAGTAAGATTTTTTTTCCTGAAGCAAAAAATGTTGCTTTGCCACTTTATCAAGCTTGGCAGAAAACGATGGAAGAAATTGAATTATAGAGATAAAAAATTTAAAAGATACATTTACTATTTCACCTCTTGGTGATGTTAGTGGCTCGTGGAGTGAGTTTCGAAAAAATAATGACAGAACTTGAAAAAAGAAATAAGTAATTTGATGATTTTTTCCTATTTTTATACCTATAAAATGGCGTTAAATAAATAACCCATAAAAATAATGCCAACAACGGCAATGCCAAAAAAGGCCATTAATAGCTCTTTTTTCATCAGTTTAGCCAGCATCAAACCAGAAGGAATTGATAGGGTGGTAGAGGCAGTCATGAAGGCGAGTGCTGTGCCCATCGGCACACCTTTATTAATCAGAGCTTCTACCACAGGAACGACACCAATCGAATTAGTGTATAAGGGGGTGCCCATTAAAACTGCTGTTGGGACTACCCACCAAGCTTTGCTAGACAGGTAATCGGCGACTAGTGATTCTGGGACAAAACCATGGATAAGTGCGCCGATGCCGACACCAAGCAGGACGTAGGGGAAAACCTTTTTGGTAATTTCTAAGACTTGGCCTTTCCATAATTTGACCAAATCCTTAAATGGTACCTTAGCATTTTTGTATTCTGTTTCTACTTGTTTTCTTGATTTAAATTTCAAAAATTCAGGTCTAATGTACTTTTCCATGTTCATTTTTCCAATGAGCATGCCACCTAGCATGGCAATCAAAATGCCCACAACGTTGTAAAGCAAGGTTACTTGCAGACCAAAGATACTGGGAAATAGATAGAGTGAAGCCTCATTTACCAGAGGTGAACTGATCAAAAATGCAAAAGTCACTCCCAAAGGAATTTTGGCGGAGATAAAACCAATAAATAATGGAATTGATGAGCAAGAGCAAAAGGGTGTCACCACACCAAGTAAAGCCGCTACTAAATAATCCAATCCATACAGACGTCTTTTGGTCAGAATATCTCTGACTTTTTCCATGGGAAAATAATATTCAGTTACTGTTACGACAGTATTGATTAAAAGCATTAGTAAACCAATTTTGATGACATCATAAATGAAAAAATTAATAGCATCACCGAGATAGGTTGCAGCAGCAATGCCCAACCACTGATGGGTGACAATATCAGCGAATTGTTGGATGGGGGTAAAGATGCTCATTTTAGCAAAGCCTTGATTGCTTCTATATCACCATTGTAACCAGTCATCACTATTTTGTCGTCAATCGCTAAGACTGGACTACTCATGGCACCCAGTTCCATGATTTTTGTAATGCCTTCAGAGCCAGATAGATATTCAACATTTTTTTCTAAGTTAAGTTCCTTAGCAGCTTTGAGCACCACTTCATGCAATTTTTTACAGGTAGGACAGCCTGAACCTAAAACTTGAATTTTCATAAAACTTCTCCTTTCAGGGAAAGTATGTTTACTTAGCATTATCAACGCTTTTTTCTTCAATCTTAATCGCTTTACCATGAATAATAGCCTCAGCTATTTTCTTGTTAGCACGATCTAGAATTCTAGCAAAAGTGGGTTGCGAAACATTCATTTTTTTAGCAGCAACCGTTTGTGCCAATCCATCAACTTCATAAAGTTTGAGTGCCTCCAGCTCGTCAGCTAAAAGCACCACTTCTTCTAAAAAACGCATTGGCACACCTTGCGGTTTGAAATAGTAAACACTAGGATCAAAACCTAAGCGACGTTGTTTTTTTGGTCTTGGCATAATTAGTCTAGAAAAACATTATTGCACCAAAGCGAGTTCTTTTTCAACATCTTCAAGTTCTTCTTTTAGAGATTGTTGATAAGCTTTGAGATCTTCAGCTTTTTCTTCTTTGGTTTGGGGAGCATTCCAACCGAAATATCTACCGAGTCCACGACCAAACCCTTGACATCTGCCTCCAAAACACATTCTGCGACCTAAGCCTCTAGATTTACCTTGACCACAAGGGCCTAAGCCTCTACCGGTCATTTTTCCTTGTCCTCCTTGAGGACCTGTTTTGTCAAAACTTGGCATATAGCCTCCTTTCATCTAACTTATATTGAATACTTATTCATTATAACAACAATTTTGATTGTGTCAAATAAATAAAGATTTGGTTTATACTAAATAATAAGTTATGAACGAAAAAGTTACCGCTTATATTGAAAAACAACAACCCTTACAAAAAGAACTTTGCGTGAAACTAAGACAATTCTTTTTGCAAAATTTTCCACAAATTAAAGAAGAAATGTTTTTAGGTGTGCCATATTATGATAAGAAATTCTATATAGTCGCTCTCAAAGATCATGTTAATTTTGGTTTTTCCATCAAAAACTTTTCAGCCGCAGAAATCACCAAATTTAAAGGTTCTGGCAAAACCGTCAAAGTTTTAGAGATATATTCTGTAGATGATATCGACCAAAAATTGATTACTAGTATTATTAAAAAAGTTTTGTAAAAAAAAGAAAGGTAAAACATTATGAAACAAGCAAATTCCTATTTTGACGGTGGTTTATTGCAATTAATTGGCTGGAGCCTATTAGGGGTTATTATTACCGCTGTAACATTTGGTATTTGTTATCCATGGGCACTTTGTATGGTATATAAATGGCAAATTGGTCACACAGTTATTGAAGGCAAAAGACTAGAGTTTACTGGAACAGCTTGGAGTTTGTTTGGTCAATGGATTAAATGGTTATTTTTAACCATTATTACCTTGGGTATTTATGGTTTTTGGCTTGGAATTGCTTTAGAGAAATGGAAAGTTGAAAATACTAAGTTTGTAACGAACTAAAATTCCTTCCCCATAAAAATATTTTTTTGCTATGATGAACTTGTTTTGCAAAAAGATTTTTTTGCTCTCACTAGCTTATCTCCCCTTGATGGTCGCTACTCCTCTAAAACTTCTAAACTAGCTCAGTACTTTTCAGAGTTTGCTTTGATTAAATATCGCGTCCAAGTTGAAGTCGCTTATCTATTATTTCTAAGCGAACAAAAACTAATTCCACCATTATCTATCTCTGCCAAGAAAAAAGTCGCCAAAATCGCTACTGATTTCAGTTTAGAGCAAGCCGTGAAGGTCAAAAATATCGAGAAAAAAACCATGCACGACGTCAAAGCAGTGGAATATTTTATTCGTCAGCAATTAGAAAAATTATCTTTACCAATCGCCCAATACGTGCACATCGGCATGACCAGCGAGGACACTAACTCGCTCGCCCAATCTCTAATGCTTAAGGAGGCTCGCGACCAATTTGTTCTTCCCAAACTTAACCAGGTATTAAAAGAATTAACCCGCTTAGCAGTGGAACTCAAAAATGCCACTTTCTTAGCCAGAACTCACGGCCAAGTGGCAGTACCCACGAATATGGGCAAAGAATTAATGATTTTTGCTGTACGCTTGTGTGAGGAATTGCAAATTTTATCGAAACTGCCAATTGATGCTAAATTAAGTGGAGCAGTCGGTAATTTTTCTGCCCAGTTAGCCGCTTTTCCAGAGGTAAATTGGCCCAAACTTAGTCGAAAATTTATCACTGCCCTTGGTCTGAAACCAGCTTTAATTAGCACTCAAATCGTCTCTGCCGAAAGTTACTCACGTATTTTCAGCAGTCTCCTACACAGCAATCTGATTTTATTAGATTTAGATCAAGATATTTGGCGCTATATTAGCGATGGCTTGTTCGCTCAACACAAAGCCAAGGGTCAAGTTGGTTCCTCAACCATGCCTCATAAAGTTAACCCAATCGATTTTGAAAACAGTGAAGGTAATTTGGGCTTGGCCAATGCTTTATTCAACTTCTTCATCACTAAATTACCGATTTCCAGATTGCAGCGAGATCTTTCTGACAGCACGGTTAAACGCAATTTTGGCACTGCTTTTGGTTATGCCTGTTTGGGTTACGATTCTTTGCTTAAAGGTTTGGGTAAAATTAAATTTGACCCAAATGCTGCACAACAAGAATTAGATGAACACTTTGAAGTAATTGGCGAGGCTTTTCAGGTCATTTTAAGGGTCAATGGTGATGAACAGGGCTATGAAAAACTCA
>CAZFIY010000015.1:0-13631 GCA_964519685.1 uncultured Pseudomonadales bacterium | reverse complement strand
CATGAAGCTCCAGCGAGTAGTCGTATTGCCAACTTACCTCAACATAGCTTTTATGGTTGGCAATGGAATGACTGGGGGTATCGTGGCTCTGGCTTCCTGTGGTATGGCATTAAACAGCCGATTTTAGATCGTGCCTTCGATGTGTGGAGTGAAGCAGATGAGCGTTATTATTGGCAGCTTCAGACCGCTTTAGATAAAAAAGACGTGAAAATGTTAGAAAATATTTTTAGTCAATATGATGTTGACTATTTATTATTGGATACTTCGATTGTTAATCGCAATACTGTTAAGCCTTTTGACTACCAAGCTCTCAAAGAACTATTAGCAAGCTCTAGCCGCATAAATTTAGTTAAAGACTTTGATTTTATTACGCTTTATAGCTTTGCTGATACAGAAAATAATCGTGAAAAAGATTTTGTAAGCTTATATAAGA
This sequence comes from uncultured Pseudomonadales bacterium, assembly GCA_964519685.1. Taxonomy (GTDB): domain Bacteria; phylum Patescibacteriota; class Microgenomatia; order UBA1400; family PJMF01; genus UBA1364. Next base: position 13,198 of record CAZFIY010000015.1, on the reverse strand, counting down.
ATTTACCTATAATAAATAATTCTTATAAACATAGCTGGAGTGACCAGGCTTTTAATGATTTTCACGACTATTTAAATATTGATAAAAAAACAGCAGAAAATGCAAAAATTATTTATCCTTTTACTTCCTTGTTTACCAATCATCTGCAAAAAGACTTAGAGTTTGATTTAAGCGAAGACGAACAATTTTTTTATCTACAAAGCTTAGAAGCTTTAGCTACCGAAAATGTTACTTTCAATTTTCACGATTGGCTATCTAGTGAGAATCTATTGCCTTTTAAAATAACTTGGGCCAGCGATGTCAAACAGACCAAGCTAGTTTTTACAGCGCTTTTGCCAGAAATTTATTATCAAAGGCAAAAAATTATTTTTCCTTTAAACAAAGAAATTACTTTAAATAGTTCTCTTTGTAGGCAAAGCAATGATTGTTTGATTAACATTAATCAACAGTTTTTACTAGATTTTAGTCAAAATGGTGAGACAGTGATTTTGTTATCTACTAAACAGCGCAATACCATTGCTCTGAGTAATAGCAAAAAAATTGAATACTTTGACTATGCTTTTCTTGATTTAGCCTTTTTTGATCTAGAAGCTCAAGAACTTACTTTAGAAGAAGACGGTGATTTTGTCGTTAAAATTCCTAAGGTTTTGGTCCAAGCTGATATTTTAAAAACTGATCTCAACTTAAATGAAGCGCAAAATTGTCGCCCCCTAGCTGGCGGCAGCTATTTCAAAGAAAAAAGAGCAGATGGCAACTACTATCAGGTAACCAGCGCCAGTGTTTGCGACCATTTTTATCTGGCAAAACTTCAGCACAATGCAGGTTATTTATTTAAATTGGATGCACAAAATCTCAGCTCTTTACCTTTTGTTTTTGCCATTCAAGCTGCCAGTTTTGGCCGTAGCCCCATCGAAACTTATTTAAGTGAAGGAGTAAATTATCAAATCTTGCCACCAACGGAAAACTTTAATCAAGGTTACACCCTTTATTTATCTACTGACTCTTATGGTCAAGAAATTAATCGCAACTTGCTCAAATCAGCTGAAGTTTTTTATTGGCCTTATCAGTTTTTAATGAGCTTGAATTTACAGCAAAAAGATCAGATCATGCAAACTGCCGAGCTAGCTAACTGCGACTTGGAGGTTCATAAAAAAGCTCTCTGGTTTTATCAAGTTGAGTTGAACTCAGATTGCCAGGCAAAATATTTAAAGCTATCTCAAGCTTATGATCAGGGTTGGCTGGCGCTACAAAATGGGCGACTATTAGAGCATCAAAAAATTAACAATTGGGCCAATGCTTGGGTTTTAAGCGAGTCGATGAATCAACCGATTTATATCTTTTTTTATCCACAATTTTTGGAATATTTGGGATTATTTGGATTGGTGAGCGGAGTGCTGATTTATTGGTTGAAAAACAAGCAATAAATTTTTCTCTTTAGACTTGCTTTTTCTCTTAAAAAGTGCGATAAAGCACTTAAATAATTTTTGTTATGTCACAGATCAAAGAGATTAAAGATGCGACTAATATAGTCGAAATTATCGCCGAAAAAATCAAGCTAGAAAATTCAGGAGTGAATTTTAAAGCTTGTTGTCCTTTTCACAATGAAAAGACGCCTTCATTTTTTGTTAATCCAGGGTTGCAGCGTTATCGTTGTTTTGGCTGCGGAGCTAATGGCGATGTTTTAGATTTCTTGCAAAACTTTGAAGGAGTTACTTTTTATGAAGCGTTGAAAACTCTCGCCGATCGATCAGGCATCGCTTTGAAGGAATTTCAAAAAAGCCAAGAAGATGAAGAACGGGAAAAGCTTTTAGAAATCATGAGTTTTGCCAAAGAGTATTATCATTATTTACTGACTCAGCATGAAGTCGGTCAAGTAGGCAGGGATTATTTAAAGAATCGAGGTACTAGCAATGAATCGATCAAAATCTTTCAGTTGGGTTTTGCTACTAATGCTTGGGATTCTTTGCTTAAATATTTACATCACAAAAAAAAGTTTCCACTTAATTTAATCGAAAAAACAGGCTTAATCATCAAGGGTAAAAGTGGTCATTATTACGATCGTTTTCGTGAGCGCCTGATTTTTCCACTTAAGAATCATCGTGGGCAAGTGGTTGGTTTTTCTGGTCGTTTATTGAGCCAGTCGCCTAAAGAAGCTAAATATATCAATTCTCCAGAGACAATGCTTTATCATAAATCACAAATGCTTTATGGATATAGCGAACTTTTTAGAGAAATTAAAAAGAAAGAACAAGTAGTAGTGGTGGAAGGTGAGTTTGATATGATTTCTTCCACTCAAGCTCATGTAAACCATGTAGTGGCAATTAAGGGTTCAGCTCTAACTAGTGAACAAGTTAATTTGCTCTCCAGAGTGGCAAAAACCATTGTTCTTTCTCTTGATGCTGATGAGGCTGGAGTGAAGGCGACAGAGCGCGCCATTGAAATCGTCAAAGCCAAAGGTATTGATTTAAGAGTGATTGATTTGAAACATCTAGATTTTTTGTCAACAGAAGATCAAGTCAAAGATCCTGATGAACTAGCCAGAGAAAAACCTAAGCTATGGCGTCAGGCAGTAGAGAGCGCCGTTTCAGTTTATGAATTTTTATTTAATCATGCTTTGGATCTTCATGATCCCAAAAGTGCTGATGGTAAAAGAAAAATTATCAATCGTCTCGCTCCAATTCTTGAGACTATTGATCACATGGTTGAAAAAGAATTTTACATTCAAAAATTATCAGCTACGCTCAATGTCAAAGAATCGCTCCTTAAAGCAGATTTGAAAAAATTTGGCCAGAAAAAGACTGATCTACCAACTGCCCAGTCAACTGAAGCTCCAGTTAGCACTGTTAAAAGTTATCAAGAGCGTAATGAAGAATATTTACTCTTTTTATTGTTTAATTTTTCTAGTGACCTGGTCAAAGAAAAAGCCCAGGCTTTAAGTGATTTTGTTTTTCTAAGTGCTGGTTTCAAAACCATTATTGAAAAATTATTACTTTTCAAAGGCCCTTTTGATTTGCAAAGATTTGCCAATTTTTTAGCTGAGGATTTGAAGAAAGTGCTAATGGATGTTTTACTCAGTCCAGAGCATGAAAAAAATCTACCAGCAGATGATTTAGAAAAGGAGTGGCAGATAATTTTATCCAAAGTTAAAAAAGAATCATTGCGTCGAGAAATTATGTTGATTAATGAAGAAATTAGTCTCTTAGACAGCAGCTTAGAGAGAACAGAAGCAGAAGAAAAAAAACTTGATCAGCTTTTATCTGTAATTATTCAAAAACAAGCAGCAGTTAAAAAACTTGACTAAAAATTTCTGTCAAACTAAACAAATTTGCCTCTTGTCAATATACCCCCCACCGGTATATCATAAAAGCATGAATCAAGCTAAAAAAGATACTATAGCTGTCTCACTCAAACGAATCAGTGGACAAATTGATGGTGTTGCCAAAATGTATGAGGAGCAAAGACCTTGCGTTGAAATTGCTCGCCAGTTAGCCGCTGCACGCAATTCTATTTCTAGAGTAGCGCGCGACATTTTAACTAGTGAAGCCAGTACTTGTTCCAAAGATAATAATTGTAGACAACTCGATTTGGTTCTTAAAGAGCTTTTACGTTATTAATTAATATTTAATTTTAGAAAGGCAATATGAGTACGGTTCATTTAGATAATAGTAATTTTCAAAGCGTCGTTGAAGATAATAAGGGTGTGGTCTTAGTAGATTTTTTTGCCACTTGGTGTGGACCGTGTCAAATATCGGCTCCAATTGTTGATAAGATGGCAGATGACTATGCTGATAAAGCTAAAATTGTTAAAGTTGATGTTGATCAGGCTAGAGAACCTGCGACCAAGTATGGTGTGATGAGTATTCCTACTTTTATCATTTTCAAAGATGGTCAAGAATTAGATCGTCAAACTGGTTTTCCTGGAGAAGCAGCCCTGAAAGCGATGGTAGATAAAGCTTTAGCAAGTTAGAATAAATTAAAGGAATTTTGTCATGCTGAAACTGCAAGTTGCAATTATTGGTTCTGGTCCGGCAGGATTAACTGCTGCCGTTTATACTTCTCGTGCTCGTTTAGCAACTACCCTATTTGCAGGTATGGAAATTGGTGGGCAATTAATGTACACCAGCGACATTGAAAATTTTCCAGGATTTCCAGAGGGTAAAGCTGGCCCCATCTTAATGATGGATTTGCAAAAACAAGCAGCACGCTTCGGCACAGACATTAAGTATGAATTTATTACTGCCGTGGATTTTTCCAAAAAAACTTTTTCACTTTGGACTAGTTTGCCAGAAGGTATGGGTTATCAGCAGTTTAAATCACTAAGAGGTGATGATTTGCTAAAAGCGATGGCTCAAATTCGTCAAAGCGAAGCTAATTATCAAGCGGAGACAGTGATTGTATCTACTGGAGCCAGCAGTGTAATGCTGGGTATTCCTGGAGAACAAGAATATTTTGGCCATGGAGTCAGTACTTGTGCGGTCTGTGACGCTGCTTTTTATCAAGACAAAAACGTTTATGTGGTCGGTGGTGGCGATAGTGCTATGGAAGATGCTACTGCTCTAGCCAAATTTACCAAGCAAGTGACCATTCTTTATCGTGGCGAAGCTTTTCGAGCCAGCAAAATTATGCAGGAGAGAGTTTTAAATAATCCTAACATTAAAGTTTTATGGAAAACCAATCTTCAAGAAATTTTAGGTGATGGTAAAACGGTGCAGAAAATCAAAATCGAGACTAAGGGTAAGATTCAAGAGTTAAGCGCAGAAGGAGTTTTTTTGGCGATTGGTCATAAACCCAATACTAATTTATTTTTAGAACAACTTGAATTGGATCGAGCTGGATATATTCAATTAGCTAAACATGATGTCTATTCGACGCAAACTTCTGTAGAGGGAGTTTTTGCGGCTGGTGATGTGGCTGATCATCGTTATCGTCAAGCCATTGTTTCGGCGGGTATGGGCACTCAAGCGGCTTTAGATGTTGAACATTATTTGCTTAATCATGAATAGAAGAATTATTTTAGCCTCACAGTCTAAACAGCGCTTTAACTTACTAAAAGCCGTATTTTTAGAGATTGAAGTAGAACCAGCTGATCTTGACGAACAGGCGGTGTCTTTTTCTAATCAATACGATAAAGCAGAAAAAATTGCTGTAGCCAAAGCTCAAAAAGTAGCTAAAAATTATGCAGACGCTATTGTTGTGGCGGCCGATACTTTTTGTTACTTACACGACAGAATTTTAGAAAAACCTAAGACTCTTGCCGAAGCCAGGGAAATGCTACATTTTCAATCAGGTCAAGAAATAGAAGTGTTGACTGGTTATGCTTTTTTGGATACCAAATCTAAGTTGCAAAAGAGTGGTTGTGAAAAAGTAATAGTGAAAATGCGTCATTTAAATGACAGCGAAATTGAGAAATATATTAGTACCGAACCAGTATTGACTTGGTCAGCGGCTTTTTCACCAGCTTATGACAGTGGCATGGCACTAATAGAGAATATTAGCGGCAATTTAACGGCTTTTAGTCATGGTTTACCGATTAACTTATTGATGAAATTTTTAAGCGTAAATCAAAAATAAAACTAATAAAAACCAGACAAATACGGTAATCAATAAAGGTTTGTCTTTCAGTAGGATATCTTCTGGAGCTTCGCCTTTATTTTCTTCATAAATTAATTGCAAATATCTCATCACTCCAAAAATCACAAAGGGCAGAGTGAGCATTAATAGTTTTTGAGATTGCAGAGTTTTGGGCAGAATGAAATACAATTCTGGAAATTTTTCATAAAGTAAATTGACTCCTTGGCTAGTGTAGCTTTGAAAAGTGAAAATAGCATAAGTTAACCAAGTTGAGGTGGCAAAAACCGCAGTATATTGATCCAACAATCTTTGGCTATATTTTTTCAAACTTAATCTGGCAAAATCTACATGATTGTTACTAAGTAAAGTTCTTTCACTTTGTCTTTTACCAACTGCCATAAACAAGGAGACGGAAATGACTGTTAATAAAAACCACACGTTCATATGTAAATTAACCACCACTGCGCCGGCATAAACTCTAATGAGAAAACCCAGAGCAATGACGATGATGTCAAAAATAGCATATTGTTTAAGTTTACTAGAATAGAGAGTTTGCAAAACAAAATAAGCAAAAACTAAAATTTTGAAAAAATCTGGTAATTGCAGTGATAATAAAAACACTAAAGCTAAGCCACTTACCGCACTAAAGATGGCGATAGGGATAGGTAATTTACCAGAGGCCAGTGGGCGGTTTTTTTTGAAAGGGTGTTTACGATCAGATTGGATATCAAAAAGGTCGTTAACAATGTAAATGCTAGAAGTCAAAATACAAAAGATGACAAAAGCATAGGTGACAATTAAAAAATAAGGGGCTTGACCACTTTCTTTATAGAAAAAGAAACCAGAAAAAACCAAAGCTGCATAAAGAGCGAAATTCTTAAGCCATTGTTTAGGACGAAAAGATTTGATTAAAAGAAAAATTAAATTATCCATTTTGTTTAATTTTACTATATACCAAAAAAGCAAAAACAATACAGGAAGTTACTAGGATGCTAATGATTTTACCAGTTGTTCCCAGATATAGTGATAAAAACCCAAGTCCAGCACTGCTTAAAATATAAAAAACTGCTATTCTTCTTCTACCCCAACCATAATAATCCATTAGTTTGTGATGAAGATGACCTCTGTCGCCCCAAAAAGGGGATTTTCCAGCGATAATGCGTCTAATGATGGCAAAGACGCCATCAGCCGTCGGGATAGCCAGAACCATTAAAGTAGTAGCGACTTTAGCTCCAGATAAAATAGCTAAGATGCTCAAAAAATAACCAGCCAAAGAACCGGCTCCATAGCCAGGCATAATTTTTTGTGGATAAAAATTCCAAGCTAAAAATCCAGTAAAAGCACCAGCCACAATTAAAGCTAAATTAGCGACATTAAATTGAGTCGGATTATCAGCAAAACGATTGGCTAAAATAGCTATAAAAATACATGATACTGCCACAAAACCCGGCAATTGGCCATCAACACCTTTGGCCCAGTTAATGATGTTCATATTCCATACAATAAAAAAGATGGCAAACAAGCTGGATAAAATCCAAATTGCTCTGTCTTCCCCAAACAAATAAAAATTTAGCTGTGGTTGATCAAGATGAATCACTCCTGGTCCAAAAGGATTACTTACATAAGCAATACCGATACCTGCACCAACAACAATAAGACTAGCTAATAAACCAGTAAAAAGCCTGATGTAAGGATTAAGATCAAAAATATCATCAATGAAACCAACCATGGTGAGTAAAGTTGCTCCCAAAAAGATTGCCAATAAATATTTATCAAAATCCAAAATCAAAAGTGCTCCCACTAAAGTAGCCAAAAAAATTACCAAACCTCCTCCTCGGGGCACTGCTCTAGAATGGGTCTTTTTAACATGTTGATTTTTTTGAGGATCATCTAGCCAATGATGGCGACGATAGAAACGAATAATCAAAGGAGTGATAAGCAAAGCCAATAAAAAACTACTTAAAAAAGACCACATTAAGAAACTATTATAATGATTCTCAGTAAAATCGCCAAAAGCAAAACCTGTAATAACAGAGTCATTTTAATAAACATTCTCAAAATATTGTCATTAATTTCTTTTTCAATATAAACAATAAGAAAATGAGCAAAATTAATTACAGTTGCAATGATTGGCAAAATGAAAATAAAATTTTTATTAGCTAGCTGCTGATCGCTGGAAAGGGAATAAAAAAGTGGTATTTCTTTTTGCAGAGAAAAATAGAAAATTATTACAAGCAGTATGGAAATAAAATTGAAAACAATAGCAGCTAAACCCATGGGACGCAAGCTTTTGGGCAAAAATTTTAGGTAACGAATGCCAGTTTTCTTTTTTTCAGTTTTAAAAGTTAATTCCATGATTCTAGTTTCTATTATCTTTTCAGATACAAGATCATATGTTGAAAGTCATTATTGGCAATATAATAATTTTCTAAGTATTCCTCAAGTTTAGCAAAACGTTCTTTTTCATTTTTCATGATAATAATTAATTTAGGGCTTTCCTTCTCAATTTGTGCAAAAGTACGATCTTGATCATCGAAATCTTTGATATGGAAAGAAACTGTAAAACGCGAAGTGGGGATAGTTTGGCTTTGAGCGTAAAGTAAAGGATTGGTTCCCCAAATAAACATTCTTTTAATATCCATATCTTTAATCAATTTACTAATTTGACGATTTTCCGCCACCAAAGTATCAAAAGAGTTTTCGTATTCTTCTTTACTGATTTGCAAAGTAGCATATTTATAAAATTGTTGGTAATATTTGGCACTGGAATACGGCCTAAAGCTCAAACTCAACATAATGTATGAAGTTAATAATAGTAAGCCACCGCTGACGATTAGTGTTTTAACAGTATTTAATAGTTTTTTCTTTTTCAATTCTTTAAGAGTAATAATTAAATCAACTATTAATAAAGCCAATGCGGGCACCATCTGAATGAAATAATGTGGATATGGTCTGCTGGATAATAACACTGAATACAAAGTAAAAATAAAGTACAGACTAATAAACTGGAATCTTTTTTTTAATTTATCATGATTGAGCGAAATTAAAATAAAGATAGTAAACAAGACGATGGTTTTGCCAGTCATGCTAAAAGCAAAATTAATTAGACTATTACCAAAATCAAGAGGCCAAGATTGGCTATAGCGCAAATTATAGAGTAGACCATAATCCAAATAATCTTGCCCTTGTCCTTTGGCGACAAAATAAATCACAGAAAATACAATGGGCAGCAATAAACCTAATCCAAAAAAAAGTCCTCTATTAAGTAAATAAAAGAAAGCTGTTTTAAAGTGTTTTAGATTGCTTTTAACATCAAAGAAAACTGCCACTAATATCAGCCAAAAAATAGACAAAAATCCAGCCACGTCAAGTAAAGCTGGTACTTTGGTGAGAATGCCAAGTCCCATCATAAAACCTGCTACTAACAAAAGTATGCCATCCGATAAAGTTTTATTAATGGTGATTTCTTTTTTGAAAAAATTGATAAAAATAGAACTTTTGCTAAACAAAACAGCTCCTAACATCACAAAGCCCATGACAAATAATTCACCATTAGGAATATTGCCTTCAAGCCAGGGAAGAGTGGTTAAAAACACTAAGATTAAACTGGCTAAAAAAGCCCAACGTTCTTTTTGAAATAATTTTTTAGCAAAAATAAAGAAAAAAGAAGTGGTAAGCAACATCCAGACTAAATTCAATATACGAAAATAAAATTGATTGGGCACCATGGCTAAGTAATAAATCAAAGGAGTTTTATGATCAATAATAGTGGTATAGAGTTGCTCGCCATTTCTCATGGCATTGCCGAGAGTGAGATAAATGGCTTCATCACCATACCAGTAAGGTTCAAAAAAATTAGGCAAGCGTAAAAGAATAATTAGCACCAAAAGTACTAAAAGTGGGGTTTGACGATCCAAAAAACGATCGACTTTTTTAAAAAAAGAAATTAGTTTCATACGAAACCATTTTATCTTGTTTTTTCTAATAAAAGCAAGCGAAGGAGCTTAAACTTTTTCAGTGACTTTATATTCCATGTATTTACCAAGCATGAGTCTAGTGTGAGCATCTATTCCTGGCAAAGCAGAGAAAAATAAACCGATAATTGGAATTAAAATAAATTCCAAAGGTTGGATGATGTAGGAAAAAATGTTTCTGCCACCCTCTCTTTTAGGTCTGTTATTACTATCGATTAAGAAAATAGTGACCATGGAAATCAAGGACAAGGTCAGCAAAGTAGAAGTTACCTGTGGCAAAGTTTTGCCAATAATCGTGCGAGTAAATTGATCATTCAGCAGCGGTGGCAACATGGCTGAAATGGTGACAGCAAACCAATTGACTGGCCATAAAAAATGATCTTCAATGACTTTAAAGACGCGAATGGTTTTATCCCAAAAAGGGATGCCTTCAGTTAAGACATATTGTCTAATCACATAAGCGTCGTCACTCACACCCCACGCCCAACGCTTGATTTGCTCATATTGGCTGCGCATAGTTTTCCAAAAACCATTAGACTGGACGGCATCAGCATAAACTGGCAAGTAAATGGGATCGACTTCAAAATCTCCTTTTTTGGCAAAGTAAGATTTAAAGAATAAACGGTAATCTTCTGGAATAACATCCGTATCCCAATAGCCAATTTCTTCAACATGCTTAAGAGTGGTAGAGTAGGTAGAAAAATTAATTAAACGATCGCGACGAGACAGAATATAAATTTGGGTCACTGACTGAATTGCAGCCAAAACACGAATTGGAGCGGGCACTTTCCAAATATTATTATAAAAGCTAATGCCTCCTTGCCAGCTACGGTTATAAGGTTTATCGCTAGTTAGAAATAAATAAGTAAGGTGAGAAAAATAGTGAGGGTGAAAAATAGCGTCAGCGTCTTCACTGGTAATGGTGATGTTTTCAATAGGTATGCCTGCTTGATCAACTAATAATTTTTTGGCGGCTTTGGCACCATAACAAGTGTTGGAAGATTTACCTTTGATTTCTCCCATGATATCCGGATGTTTGCTGACCCATAAATGACCAAACTGTTTGCCAAATTTTTTTTGTAAGGCGGCAGCTTTATCATCAACAATTTTTCCCTCTCTTTCTTCAAAAGAAAGCATGACGTGAATATTTTTTCTTGGAAAAGTTTGTTTAGTTAGGCCAGTTAAAGTTCTTTCCAAAGTAGAAATGGGTTCCTGGTAAGTAGGAATGACAATAATGTGGTGAATTTCATGATATTTGTTTGGAAAAAGTTTTTTTAATGCTGGTAAATAATCATATTTGCTAAAAGCTTTGATTTTGAAGTGAGAGATGGTGGCAAAAAAAGTCAGAGCTAAAGAACGATAAAGCCAATAGACTGCAAAGATAATGACGTAATAAGCAACCATTTGCGGAATTAATAAAGAACCCCAAATTGGAAAAAGAATAAAAAACCAGGAAAAAAGGCCAGGTAAAATCTCCAAGGCTCGCTTAGTACGAATGGGATGGCGAAGAAAATACTTTTTAACCATTTTGATGTTCTTATTATAACTGATTAAATCTAATTGATGTTAAAAGCATTTAATGAATTTTGATAAATTTCTTCCAAATCAGCTCCGAGCTTGTTTTTAGCATACTCAGCAATTTCCTTAATCATCCAGGGTTCACAAATTTGTCCACGATGAGGTTCTGGAGCTAAATAGGGAGCGTCTGTTTCTAGAAGAATTTTTTTAGAATCGGTTCTTTGCACTAAGGCAAAGATTTCTCTAATGTCATCAGCTTTTTTAAAAGTTAAATTACCGTCGAAACCAAAGTAACTGTTTTTCATTTTTAATGCTTCTTCAATGTAGCTCAAAGGACCAGAAACACAGTGAAAAATTATGGAATTTTCAAATTGCCAATATTGTTTAATTATTTCTAGGGTTTCTAAGTAAGCTTCTTCTGTTTTATCACGCACATGTAAAACTAAAGGTAAATTTAATTCATTGGCTAAATTAATTTGACCAATAAAAAGCTCTTTTTGTTTCTGTTTAATTTGCGATATTTCGCTTAAATTTTCTGAATTCAAATAGAAGCAATCAAGTCCAGTCTCACCAATAGCCACAACTTTTTTGTTTTTAGCTAGAACAGTTAACTCTTTTAAAGCATTTTGAATATCACCGATTTTATTGGCTCTTTCAGGATGAATGCCTACAGCTGCATATAAATTTTCTGCAGCTTCTGCAATTTCAATGGCTTTTTGACTGCTTTTGATACCTGGTCCCACGATAATGCTTTTATTAATGTCTGTTTCTTGGGCTTTTTGCCAATGATCTTGCCAGCGCATTTTTAAAATTGGATTTTCTTTCTTGATTTTAAAACAAAAAGCTTGTCCACTATAAAGTGGTTCTAAGTTGTAATGACAGTGAGTATCGATAATTGGCATTAACTTAATCTTGGAAAAAGACCCTGAGTAAAAGCTTTAATAGAACCACTGAAATGATTTTTAATTTGTTGAGCGGTTTCCGGCATGAATGGAGTCAATGCATGAGCAATCTCTCTAATTTTTTGGCTAGCTGTTTGCAAAACTAATACTTTTTCTTGTTCTGGTAATTTCCATGGAGCTTGAGTTGCTAAAAATTTATCTAAAGAATTAACTAGACTATCAATATATTTCAGAGCTTCGCTAAGATCGTAATTATTCATTAATTTAGTAAAGTTTTCGTCTACCAAATTTTCTTCTTTGGTCATGGTTAAACCGATTTGCTCGGCCATTTTTGCTACTCTGGAACACAAGTTACCGATGCCATTGGCTAAATTGGCGTTATAAAGAATATTCAGTTTTTCAAAAGTCACGTCACTATCTTCACTAAAAGTGCCTAAACTAACTAATAAATAGCGTGTCGCATCCAAGCCATAGCGATCAATCATGTCGTTTGGACTGATGACATTGCCTAAGGACTTGCTCATTTTCTGTCCATCAACACCAATGAAACCATTAATTAAAATTTGTTTGGAATTTGGCAATTGAGCTGAAAGCAGCATGGCTTGCCACATGGCTGCTTGCTGACGAAGATTATCTTTGCCAGCGAGTTGAATACCAGGCCAGAAATTGTCAAATTGCTCCTGATTTTGGGGCCAATCCAAAGTGGAAATATAGTTGACCAAAGCATCGAACCAAACGTACATCACATGTTCTTCATCAGAGGGAACAGTAATACCCCAAGGCATATTTGTTTTCAAGCGTGAAATACTAAAATCTTCTAAACCTCCTTTAACAAAAGCTTTAATTTCATTGAAACGAGTGGCAGGTTTAACAAAATCAGGACTATTTTCGTAAAGTGCTAATAATTTCTCACCATATTTACTAAAACGGAAAAAATAGTTTTCTTCTTCTCTTAACTCTAATTCTTGATTTGGGTGGAGCGGACAGCGACCATCAATAAGTTCGCTTTCGGTTTTAGCCAATTCACAACCCACGCAATACTTGACTTTGTATTTGGCTTTATAAATATCACCGCTTTGTTCACAAAGGCGCCAGAATTCCTGAGCAGCGGCAATGTGTTTTTGATCGGTGGTGCGAATAAAATTAGTAAAACTTAAATTTAGTAATTCTTTTAATTGCAAGAATTTGTTAGCCCACTGGTCGCAATATTCTTGAGGGGCGATATTAAGCTCT
>CAZFIY010000014.1:0-13679 GCA_964519685.1 uncultured Pseudomonadales bacterium | reverse complement strand
TGATTGTTTTGCCAATCTTTTATTTATTAGCTATCAATCTTAAAAATAAATGGCAACGCTTAGGTTTGTGGTTGATACATTTACTTGGCCTATGGCTTTTGGTCATGAGTGCTTCCCGCACTTCTTTCGCCGCTTATATTGGCGGAGTACTAATTGGTTTGGGATTTTTTGCTACTTTGCAAAAAAAATGGTATCAGAAAATTCTTTATTTCTTGAGGAAAAGTTTTACTTATTTGTTCATTGTTTCTGTCATGATGTATTCCTTTGGTGATGACATGAGAGAAAGATTTGAGCAAGTTTTGCGAGCTTATCCAGAAGCTTTTACTGTTTATGAAAATACTCAAAAAATGGCTATACAACAAACTAAAGATTTGAGTGAATATTTTAAAAAATTAAGAGAAGGCAAAAAACCAGAAAATGGAATTGCCTTTGACAACACTTTAACTCCTACAGATGAGGTTCCTGTCAGCACCAGACCAATTGATGTTTATGTCGATGTGCCAGATACAGTGGCTGTCATAGATGATGATGACAACGTTACTTATGTAGAGCAACCTCGTACTTGGTCTGCCAACGCCATGAAATATGGCCTTTCTTTAGCCATTCGTCTAGATGAATTATGGCCCAATGCCATCAAAGGATTTATGCGCAATCCTTTACTTGGCTCTGGTTTTGCTACTTTAAATAAAAAAGAATTTTTGCAGTTCACCGAAGCCGAAAGCACCGATAATAATTTCTTGAGAACCCTAGGCGAAACAGGCTTACTTGGCTTTATTACTTTTTATGGCGCTGTTACCGTTCTTTTGCTTATACTCTATAAAAATCAGAAAAATAGTAAAAACCAACAACTCAAAATTGCCAATCTTGCTTTTATTTCAGCCTCCATTGGCTTGCTATTAAATGCCAGTTACATTGATGTTTTTGCTTCTTCGAAAGTCGCTTTTACTTATTGGGCACTAGCTGGAGCAATTTTGGCTTATAACCAACTTGTCGTAGAGAATCATGTTAAAAAAATTACTAAAAAAAGCTCTTAAAAAAGAATCTTTTTTATTGGGTCTAATTTTATTATTTGCCCTGGTTTTGCGTCTTTATCGAATCAATAATCCTATTGCTGATTGGCATGCCTTTCGCCAAGCCGACACTGCTTCTGTGACCAGAGAATATGTTAAGGCAGATAAAATTGATCTTCTCAAACCTCATTATCAGGATGTTTCAAACATTCAATCTGGCTTTGATAATTTAGAAGCCTACCGCATGGTCGAATTTCCCTTTATCAATGGAGGATTGGCTCTAATCTTAAAAACATTTAAAAGCCTGGATTTAGTGCTTTTTAGTCGTTTAGCTTCAGTTTTTATTTCACTGCTCACGATTGTGGTGATTTATCAACTGGTTAAAGAAATTTCTACTCAAAAAACTGCTCTTTTAAGCGCTTTTGTTTATGCAGTATTACCTTACAGTATTTTTTATTCACGAGCTATTCTGCCAGAACCTTATTTTTTATTTTTTTCGACTTTTTCCATTTGGCAATTTTATTTATTTGCTAAATCACGTAAATTTTTGCCTTATTTATTATCTATCTTGGGTTTAGCTCTAACTGCTTTATTGAAACCTTTTGTGGTTTTTTTAGCTCCCGTTTACCTTGCCATTATTTGGCAATTTCGCCAAAAAAAACTTTTCTTAGATCCAAGAATTTATTTATTGCCTCTATTGGCTTTCGCACCAATGTTCGCCTGGCGAGAGTGGATTAAAAACTTTCCAACTGGCGTGCCTGTTTCTGATTGGTTGTTTAATGGTAATGGCATTCGCTTGCAACCAGCTTGGTTTCGTTGGCTTTTTTATGAGCGCCTCACTAAATTATTTTTAGGTTATTTTGGAGTAATTTTTCTGTTTGCTAATTTACTGAAAAAGAATAAAGAAATGCTGATTTACGGTGCTTGGTGGTTGGGGGTTTTAATTTATTTTATTGTTATTGCTACCGGTAATGTTCAACATGATTATTATCAAAATTTTATTCTACCTATTCTAGCTATTTCTGTAGCACGTGGAATAACTATCATTTATGAAAAATTTAATAAAAAGATTGCTATACCAAGCATCATTTTATTATTTGGACTAAGCATTTTTTTGGCTCATCAGCAAATTGCTGGCTACTATAACGTTAATCATTGGGAATATATTAAAGCTGGTCAAGCCGTTGATCAGTTGGTAGACAAAGATGCTTTGGTCATTGCTCCAGCTATGGGCGACACGCAGTTTTTATTTCAAACTAATCGCCGTGGTTGGCCGATTGGTTTTGAAATTGAAGATAAAATTAATAAAGGGGCTGATATTTATGTTTCCACCAGTTATGATTGGGAAGCTAAAGAATTAGAAGAAAAGTATGAAGTTTTGCTTCATACTGATGATTACATCATTATTGATTTGAAAGCTAAAAAACCATGAAAATATTGATGCTTACGCCTTATTTACCTTATCCATTACTATCTGGTGGGCAAATTCGTACCTATAATCTTCTTAAAAAACTCAGTAACAAACATCAAATTACTTTATTTGCTCTAATTAAAAACGAAGAAGAAAAACAATATGTTAGTGAATTGGAAAAATATTGTCAAAAAGTCAGAGTTTTCAAACGTAGTGAAAAACCTTTCACTCTGAAAAATATTTTTAAAACTGCTTTTTCCGGTTTTCCTTTTTTAGTCATTCGCAATCAAGCTGAAGGCAGTTTAGAAGCCATTAAAAAAGAAATTGCCAGAGAAAATTATGATTTGATTCACGCTGAAACTTTTTACATGATGCCTCATATTCCAGAGTGCCAAATCCCAATTATTCTGGTGGAGCAAACCATCGAATATTTAGGTTATGAAAGTTATGCCAAAAAAGCACCTTTCTTGCTAAAACCCTTACTTAATGCCGATGTTAAAAAAATTCATCTCTGGGAAAAACATTATTGGCAAAAAGCAGATCGTCTCATCGTCATGAGCGAAGAAGATCGCCAATTTATTGCTAAAGATCTAGATAAAGAAAAGATTGATGTGGTCGCTAATGGCGTAGACACTAAATGGTTTGCCGAAAAAAAACGTCAATTAGCTCCACGTCCCACCATTCTTTCTGTCGGTACTTTCAAATGGTTACCTAATATTGAAGCCGTTGATTTTTTAGTGAGTCAGGTCTGGCCTTTAATTAAAAATGTCGTCCATAATGCCAATCTTTTAATCGTTGGTAATGCCCCTACAGAAAAAGTAATTTCTTATGGCAAAATTGATCCTCAAATCACCGTCACTGGTCGAGTTGAAGATATTCGTGATGCTTTTGGCAGTGCCCATGTTTTACTTGCTCCAGTTTTTAGTGGTAAAGGCACTCGTTATAAAATTTTAGAAGCCATGGCTAGTGGCACTCCCGTGGTTGCTAGCAAAATTGCTGTAGAAGGTTTAAACATTACTGACGGCGTTCATCTCTTGACTAGCAATAAAGCTACTGATCTGGCAAATTTGACAGTTAAGGTACTTAATGATAAAAATCTCTGGCAGAAACTTTCAGAAAATGGTAAAGAGTTTGTGGCTAAGAATTATGATTGGGAGTTAATTTCGCAAAAATTAGATAGAATCTATCAAGAAATAGGAAATTATGCAAAAAAGTAAAACTAAAATGGATTTGAGCATCATTGTTTTAAACTACAATGGTCAATTTTGGCTCAAGAAACTTTTACCTACTCTTAAAAAAAATTACATGAATAAGAGTAAATACCAAGTAGAATTGATTGTCGTTGATAATGCTAGTAGTGATGACTCTGTTAAACTGATGCGTCGTGATTTTAAATGGGCCACTACTATTGAGTCTGGTCGCAATGGTGGTTTTGCTTTTGGCAATAATGTTGCCATCAAAGGCAATACTGCTCGTTATGTGATGTTGCTTAATAGCGATACTGAATTTTTACCAAGTGGACAATCAGATCTTGATCAAATTATAGATTTCATGGATCAAAATACTGATGTAGCCATGGTTTCTCCCAGAGTTGAATTAAGTGATGGCTCACTTGATCCCGCTTCTCATCGCGGCGAACCCACTCCTTGGGCAAGTTTGACATATTTCTTGGGACTAGAAAAATTATTTCCCAAATGCAAACTTTTTGCAGGATATCATCAAAGCTACAAAGATTTGAGCACCATTCATGAAGTTGATGCCTGCACTGGTGCAGCTATGATCGTACGCAATAGTGCCATTAAAAAAGTCGGCATGCTTGATGAACTTTTCTTTATGTACGCTGAAGATTTAGATTGGTGTAAACGTTTCCGTGACGCCGGTTATCGCATTGTTTTTTATCCAAGAATTAAAATTATTCATCATAAATATAAATCTGGTATTAAAAGCAGTAATAAAAAAACTGCTTCTGTAACTCAGCAATATTTTTATAAAACCATGTTGCAATATTATGATAAGCATTACAAAGACAAATATCCTAAATTTATCCGGGCTATTGTCAAATATTTTGTTTTAATTAAAACTGATGTCCATTAAAAATACTTATACCATCGGCATTGATGCTCGCTTGTCTGGTGAAAAGCACGCCGGCATTGGTCGTTATAGTGAAAATTTAATCAAGCGATTAATTAAACTTAGTTTAGAAAAGCCAAAGAAAAAGATTAAATTTGTTTTATTTTTCTTCGATGCAGAACAAGCTAGAGAGGTCTTGGGACAATTTTATGAAGCCAGTAATATCAAGGTTGTGATTACTGGTATCAAACACTATGGTTTTGCAGAACAATTCTATTTACCCAAAATTTATCAGCAAGCCAAATTAGATTTGCTTTATGTTCCTCATTGGAATGTTCCAATTTTTTACCATGGAAAATTGGCCATTACTATCCATGATTTACTCTGGCACGAACAAAAAGGTACAAAGGCCACCACATTGAGTGCTTGGCAATACTATTTTAAATATTTAGCTTATCGATACATTAGTAAAAAAATTGCTAAAAAAGCCCAAGTCATTTTTGTTCCTGCTGAGACAATCAAAAAAACTGTCAGCAATTATTATCCTTTTACGAAAAATAAAATTGTCGTTAGTAAAGAGGGCCTGGCCAATGCTTATGAGTTTGTTTTGAAAACAAATTCACCGGTAAATCATCGGATTAAAAAACAATTAATTTATACTGGCTCCCTCTATCCTCACAAAAATCTTAAAGTGGTGATTAAAAGTCTTAGTAAAATTCCTAAATATAAACTGCTTATCGCTTCTTCCAGAAATATTTTTCAAGATCAAATTCAAGCTCTAGTGTCGCGTTATAAGGTTAAAAAACAAGTAGTTTTCTTGGGCTTTGTGACTGATAAAAAGTTACTCTCTATTTATCAAGAATCCATGGCTTTAGTTCAACCTTCTTTTTCTGAAGGTTTTGGTCTAACTGGCATCGAAGCAATGGCTAGTAGCTTGCCTGTTCTAGCTTCAGATATCAAAATTTTTAAAGAAATTTATCAGGACGCAGCTTTCTTTTTTGATCCTCATTCTTGTGAAGATTTCCTCAGAGCACTCAATGAATTGGAACTCGCTAACAGAAAAAGCATTGTTGAAAAAGGCCTTAAAATTGCCAATCAATACAGTTTTGACAAAATGGCAGGAGAAATCTGGACAGAATTGCTCAAGCAATTATGAAAAGTCGCATTGCTCTCATTTATGATCGCGCCAATACTGCTTACGGTGGAGCAGAACAAGTGCTTTTAGCCATTCAAAAAATTTATCCCGATGTCACGCTTTTCAGTTCCGTCTATAATCCTCAGAAAGCCAAGTGGACTAAAAAATTTAAACAAGTCAAAACTTCTTTTCTGCAAAAAATTCCCTTTACTCCTGCTTTGCATCGCTATTTAGCAGCCTTAATGCCATTTGCTTTCGAAAGTTTAGATTTAGCTAAATACGACATTATTATTTCCGTCACTAGTGCTGAGGCCAAAGGCGTTATCACAAGAAGAGATCAGTTGCATCTTTGTTATTTGCTCAGTCCTCCTCGTTATCTTTATCATTATCAAGATGAGTACCTGAGACAAAATAGATTACTGCAGTTACCAATTATTAATTCTTTGGCTAAATTTGCTCTAAATTACTTGAAAAAGTGGGATCAGGTAGCTATTTATCGTCCTGATTTAATTATTCCTATCGCTCAAATTGTCAAAGAGAGAGCAAAAAAATATTATCCTCAAGTAAAGTTAGAAAATGTCATCTATCCACCCATCAATACTCACTTAGAGACTTATCTAGATAAAAACTCACCAGTAAAGATTACAGGCGATTACTTACTTTTAGTCAGTCGTCTGGTGCCATATAAAAATATTGTTCCTGCGATTTTGGCTTGTCAAAAATTGGGTAAAAAGCTAGTAATCGTCGGAGAAGGTCCAGAAGAAAACAATTTAAAAGCTTTGGCAAATCAATTAATTATTTTTAAAAAGAAAATCAGCAAAAAAGAATTGGCTAACTTATATCAAAACTGCCAAGCTCTTCTAAGTCCTGGTTTAGATGATTTTGGAATTGTCGCTCTGGAAGCTAATTTATTTGGTAAACCAGTTATTATTAATCAATTAGCTGGCGCAGCTGAACTAATCACTGATCAAGTTCATGGTTTACACTTGCCTTACCAAGCCAATGACTCCATAGAAAAAATCAGCGCCAATCTAATTAAAAAAATTCAGCAATTACAAAAAAGCAATTTTACAGTCGAAACGCTACGCAAAAATGCGTTAAAATATGATACAAATGAGTTTGTCCTTAATTTTGGTTCTGCTATAGATAAAGCCTACCAAGCAAAAAAAGAGGGAAAATTATGATCGATAAAAAACAAATTTATGCCGTCTTATTAGCCGGAGGTGGAGGTACCAGACTTTGGCCAAAATCTAGAACCAAAACTCCTAAACAATTTCTCAAATTAACCGGTTCTCAAACCATGATGCAAATTGCCGCCGCTCGCATCAATAAATTAGTTGATTGGGAAAACATTATTGTAGTCACTAATAAGATTTATCTGGAAGAAGTTAAGAAACAACTTCCTGAAATTAAAGCGGAAAATGTCATTGCTGAGCCAGAAAAACGCGACACTGCGGCAGCTATGTTAGTTGGCGCACTTTATGCCAAAAGTAAAAATGAGAATGCGGTAGTCATTAATGCTGCTTCTGATCACATCGTTGATAATATGCCTGAATTTATCAAAGTCATGAATGCTGCTGTAGAAACTGCTGTGGAAAATCCTTATCTCGTCACTATTGGTATTACACCTGCTTATCCAACTAGTGCTTTTGGTTACATCAAGGTTGGTCACGATATTAAAAAAATCAAAAGAGATTTAACTCTTTTTGATGTTGATAGCTTCACCGAGAAACCAAATCTAGCTACTGCCATTGCTTTTATTTCTACTGGTGCATATTTTTGGAACGCCAACATGTATGTTTGGTCAGCTAAAGAACTTAAAAATGCCTTCGCTAAATTCATGCCTGATATGTTGGCTCTATGCCAAAACTTAGACAAACTTAAAAGCAAAGAATTTCATCAAGCATTGCCTCAAATTTATAAAGAAATCGAGAGTATTTCCATTGACTATGCCATTAGTGAAAAGGCTGAAAATCTTGTTCTCATACCTGGTGATTTCGGCTGGAATGATGTTGGCGACTGGAAAGTGGTTTACGATTTAGGTAAAAAAGATCTCTCCGGCAACGTCATGTTGGGCGATGAAAAAGAAATTCGTACTTTATCTATTAATGCTCATCGCAATCTCATTCATACCGATGGTCGTTTAGTGGCTGTTTGTGGCGTTGACGACCTAATCGTGATTGATACTGACGAGATTTTAATGATTTGTCCCAAAAATAAAAGTCAAGACGTCAAAAAAATAGTCGAACGACTCAAAGAAGAGAATAAAAAAGAATATTTATAAAACCATATGACTTACGATCAACAAAAAAGAATTTTGGATTTACTTGTCGCCGGTTCTTTAATCATCGCTTTTTTACCTTTTTGGATTTTAATTCCAATTCTAATTCTTTTTGATTCTGGCTGGCCAGTTATTTTTACTCACAAAAGAGTAGGCAAAAACGACATAGATTTCGAACTGTATAAATTTCGTTCTATGGTTTTAAATGCCGATGAAATCTTACATCAAAAAAATCATAAATTACTTAGACAATTTAAAAATGGCGATTGGAAAATTGCTGCCAAAGATGATCCGCGCATTACTCCTCTAGGCAGGTTTTTGCGTTCTTTCACTATCGATGAATTTCCTCAGCTCTTCAATGTATTGAAAGGACAAATGAGTATGGTCGGTCCTAGAGCTTATGTGCGCAAAGAACTAGAAGAACAAAGTAAAAAATATCCTGAAACTAAAGAGTATATTCCTCACATTTTGTCTGTGAAACCAGGTATTACTGGTCCCTGGCAAACCAGTGGTCGCAATGAGATTCCTTTTGATAAAAGAGCTAAAATGGATGCAGAATATGCAGAAAAGAAAAACATCACTCAAGATATTTTAATCTTACTACGCACTCCCAAAGCCATGTTGTCGAAGTGGTAGTTCTCTTAATTTGAATCTGCTATACTAAATTCTTATGGATAATATTTTGCCCAATAATGAAGAAGAAGTAAGAATTGAGAATTTGTTTCCTAGTAAAGAACCTCTTGATTCCATTGCAAACCAAGCAGTCATTTCCAAAAAAAAGAAAAAAATTATGTTAAAACCCTGGCAAAAAGCTGTGTTTATCGCCCTTCTAGTGTTAATTGTTTTACTCACTAGCCTCGCTAGCTACACTGCTTTCATTGCCAAAGAAATTAAACAGCACCTTAACGAACTTGCTCCAGTAGCGTTTGAGACTAAAACCATTCTTGCTAGTCAAAACATCATGGCTTTACCAGAAAAAGTCACTCAATTAAAAGCTGGTAAAGAACAAATTCATACAAGTTATCAGAAGTTGGCTTTTTATGGCAAGATTCCTTTTTTGAAAGAGTACTATCTTGATGGTGAGAAACTTTTTCAAGCAGCGGATTACGGGATTGGCGCTACAGAAAAAGGTCTCGATGCACTCATGCCTTATGCTGATATTTTAGGTTTTCAAGGAGAAGGTTCTTTTACTGGTGGCACCACTCAAGACCGTATTGTCTTGATTTTGGAAACACTCAAGGAAATTCAGCCGACTATCGATGAAATCGAACAAGAAATACATACCTTAGCCAACTTACTCAATGAAATTAATGCTAATAAATATCCTGCAAAGGTTGGTGGGCAAGAAATCAGAAATAAAATTATGGAAATCCAAAAGACTAGTTTGTTAGCTAGCCAAACTTTTTCTGACTATAAACCAGTCATCGCTTCCTTGGGTAAAATGGCTGGGGCAGATGAACCACAAAAATACTTAGTGCTTTTTCAAAACGATAATGAATTACGTCCCACTGGTGGTTTCTTGACTGCTTACGCCATCATTACTGTTGATAAAGGAGTGGTTAATTCTGAGAAATCAGATGATATTTATGAATTAGACCAAAAATTCAATAAAAAAATCGCTATTCCAGCAGTCTTGGGTAAATATTTAACTACTGAGAAATATTACCACTTACGTGACATGAATATTTCTCCAGACTTCAAAACCTCAATGGAGGAATTTTATGAAAACTACATTACTGTACGCGGTGAACCCAAAGATCTTGACGGCATTATTGCAGTAGATACTCATATTCTTAGCGAATTACTTAAAGTTATCGGGCCCGTTGAGGCTCCTGGCTATGGCGTTTTCTCCGCTGAAAATGACATTCGCTGTGATTGCCCTCAAGTAGTTTACGCCTTGTCTGAAATTATTACTAAACCCACTCCCTACATGCGTGAAGATCGCAAAGGTGTTCTAGGTCCACTGATGAAGGCTGTTTTGGCTAAAACCTTTGACTTGGATAAGGCTAGGTTTCCAGAACTTTTTGCGATCGCCATGAGTGGCATCGAAGGTCGCCACTTACAAATGTATTTCATGGATGAAACCACTCAGTTGGCCACAGAACAAATTAACGCTGCTGGTAGGCTTTATGAACTCAAAGATAATCTCAAAGGTTGGCAAATGGGCAACAACATGGATTTCTTGGCTATTGTCGATGCCAACTTGGGTGGAGCTAAATCAAATCTCTTCACCAATTATGACGTCAAGCAAATCATTAATGCTCCCGTTGAGGGTCGCTTAGAAAAAACTGTTGAAATTACTTACAAAAACACTCGCAAAGCCGATAATTGTAATCTAGAAGCAGGTAAACTATGCTTGAATTCTACTTTAAATGATTGGCTTAGAATCTATTTACCACTAGGTTCAGAGCTCATTGATATCCAAGGGATTAGTAACGAAGCTAGTGTTTATGAAGAAGCCAACTTAACAGTCGTTGATGGCTATTTCAGTCTCGAACCAATGGGTCTTGCCAAGATTAAACTCACTTATTCCATACCTTACACAGAGACCACTAACTATAATTTAAAAATGTGGAAGCAAGGTGGTGTCGATGCTATCCCCGTTTTAATTGATGTCACTGGTGGAGAAGAGCAATTATTGCTAAGCAAGGACCTGGATTACAGTGCTGTTTTTTAACCATTATGAGTCATTCATTTAAAACAGAGGTTATCGTTCTTAAACGAAGCAATACTGGTGAAACCGATCGCATAGTGACCTTATTATCCAAAGATCAAGGCAAAATCGTCTGTATTGCTAAGGGAGTGCGCAAACTTAAATCTAGTAATCGCGCAGTGCTGGAGCCAGGTAATTTGGCAGAAGTCTTTCTGATCGAAACTAAATCTCTACCAATTTTAACCCAAAGCAAACTCTTAAAAGAAGCCGACTCTGTTCGCCAATCCCTGACCGGCATTTCTCAATTATCACAAATCCTTGAAATTTTTGATCGTCTATTCGTGGAAAATTACATCGAAGAAGACACTAGTCAATTAGCTTTTGACATCCACCAAGAATTATTGAGTCAAAATAAAAATAACGGCAAAATTAGATTATTACTGGAAAATCTCATTAAAAATCTAGGCTATCAAGATATTAAAGAAACTGCCTATTCCAATATATTAGATTACGTAGCAGAAATTACTGAGAAAAAAATGAAGAGTTTTGACTTTTTAAAAGTTCGTTAAGACTGCTATAATCAAAACATCTTATGTCTGATATCAAACCCACTACTACTCTTGAAGAAATTAGTGCCCTAGCTAAACGTCGTGGTTTTGTCTATCAAACTTCGGAAATTTATGGTGGCTTGGCTAATTCCTATGAATATGGGCCAAATGGCGTAGAAATTTTGCGTAAAATCAAAGATTTATGGTGGGATTTTTTCATCAGTAAAAGAGAAGACATGCTTGGCCTAGACAGCCAGATTATTCTGCATCCCAAAACTTGGGAGGCCTCTGGTCATGTTGGTTCTTTTGCTGATCCCATGGTAGAAGATAAGGTTAATCATAAAAGATATCGCGCCGATCACTTAATCGAAACTTGGCTAGAAAAAAATCATTTAACCAATCCACCAATTGTAGAGGCAATGAAAATCGACGACATGAATCGTTTTTTACAAGACAATAAAGTCAAATCTCCAGATGGTAATGAAATTAGTGAAGTGAGAAGTTTTAATCTGCTCTTTGAGACCTCTATTGGCGTAGTCGCTGGTGAGAGCAGCAAAGTCTATCTACGAAACAGCTCAGGGAATTTTCTCCAATTTTAAACAAATTCTCGATACTAATCGCGTCAAGCTACCTTTCGGCGTAGGTCAGGTTGGTAAAAGTTTCCGCAATGAAATCACCACTGGGCAGTTTGTTTTTCGCACTCTGGAATTTGAACAAGCCGAAATTGAATATTTCTTCGATCCAGAACAAAACGATTGGCAATTACTTTTCAAAGATTGGCAAGACAAGATGTGGTACTTTGTCACTGAAATTCTCGGCATTGATGCTAAGCGTTTACGTTGGCGTCGTCATGAAGACAGCGAGCGCAGTTTTTATAGCAAAGACACTTATGATCTTGAATATCTTTATCCCTTTGGCTGGAAAGAGCTTTGGGGCATTGCTTACCGCACTGATTACGATCTTAAACAACACATGAAATTTTCTGGCAAGAGTTTGGAATACACTGATCCTTTTACCATGAAGAAATTTGTACCTCACGTTATCGAGCCAGCAGTTGGAATTAATCGCTTGTTCTTGATGGTACTTTGTGATGCCTATCAAAAAGATATTAAAAAAGAACGTCTACTCTTGAAAATCACACCGAGTTTGGCTCCGTACCAACTAGCAGTTTTTCCTCTCTTAAAAAACAAAGATGAGCTTGTCACAAAAGCCAGAGAGATTTTTAAACAATTGCAAAAGAAATATCGAGTAGCTTGGGATGAGCGTGGCAATATCGGCAAACGCTACTTGTCCCAAGACGAACTCGGTACTCCTTATTGTTTGACTATTGATTTTGAAACTTTAGAATCTGATAGCATTACCATTCGTCATCGCGATGATGCTTCTCAGGAAAGAGTCAAATTAGATAAACTACAAGAATATTTAACAAAATTATTATAAAATGGAAATCTATTAATTATGCAAATCACAGCCAAAGCCAAAAAAAAATTAATGATTATCTTGCCCATCGTCGCCTTGCTTATCGTGGGGGCAATTTTTATCTTAAATAAAAACAAAGATTCTAAACAAGTCTCTGAGCCAACTACTACCAAGAAAAAAGTTCAAAGTCCTGTTAATGTTATCGATGTAGCAGATCGACCATACCTGCGCTTGGAACCAAGTGCTGATGGTCACTATATCAGCATCATCGTAGAAGAAGTCAAAAAGTCAGCCACTCAGCTTGATTATGAAATGGAATACCAAACTGGCTCCATGCTGCAAGGTTTCGGTGGACTGATTAAATTGGATAAATTACCAGTTGTCGAAAAGAAACTATTTGGCTCTCAATCAGCTGGAGGAGCCATTACTTATCACGAAGATATCCAAGGTGGTAATTTACTAGCTCAATTTACTGGCACAGAGAACTATGCTGTCAAATCAGCTTGGCGCTATTTCACCAACAGCGACAAAGCCACTAGCTTTAGCTCTCAAGACACCAAATTTAGTATTAGCAATCAAGGTCTCAATAAATATTCTTACATCGTTATCTATAACTCTCCTGGATATCCTGGCGAAATCAAAGGAGAATTACTCTCTGATCCATACACCGTCGCCGCTGAGAAATCTTTGAAGTTGCTAAGTAGTAATTTTGAGGTCAGTATCCGTTCCAGTGAAGATGGACAGATCATGGGCTACGACGGCTCCAAGTGGCAAAAAATGGACAGTACTTATACAAATGGAGTAGTCAAAACGGTTGGCCAAATTATGGACCTTTACCTGCTCGTCAAAAACTAAACTTAGCAGACAATCATTGTCTCTGCTAATTCACCTCCCTAGTTTTTTTAGTTGATACATCAAGATATATTTTGATGTATTTGTTATGAGCTAAAAAGAAGAATAAAACGACTAAAGATACATGACCTGAAAAGAACAAATCATTTGAAACTTGTACGGATTCTCCATAAAAAAACTGCACAAATGGATCAACCAAAAATATCATATCTCCAGGAGGAGATAAGCGTATAGCAATAAATGAACAACAGCGAACTAATTGTAAAATAGTTGCACCCCAAAGACCATTAATGAGCCGTT
>CAZFIY010000013.1:0-13865 GCA_964519685.1 uncultured Pseudomonadales bacterium | reverse complement strand
TCAAAATTCTTACAACCCTTGGCTTTTCCAAAGCGAATAACTTCCCACATCATTAAATTGCTGGCCATTACTTCACGATGCAAAGAGCTAGAGGCACCGTATGGATAATACAAAACGCCATTAAAAATAAAGACAATCCAAACCACTAAAACCTGGTTTTCATAAACCGCTTTTAAAATATGCATCATGCCACTATCTTTTAAACTTTCCCAAAGCTTGCGAAAGTAGTCTGGAGTATGAGCGTAGAAACCCTGCCTTTTAGTGGTTTCCTCCAAGATTTTCAAGTAATCTTCCAATCCTTGTTCACTGGTATCCTCAATAATTTTAACGCCTTTTTTTTCTGCCAACTTGACGTTGTAGCGAGTTTTACTATTTTGTTTATTCATAAGCTCTTCTTCACTTGGTTCAAGATTAAGCTCGAAAGTGTAGCGAGTGAAGAGTGGCCTGCCTTCTTCTATTTGAAATTTCTGTAAAAATTGAATTTGAGGATTGTCTGCTGAATTTTGTTCAAGAGGTTTTTTAACATTTGGTTCCATTTTGATATAAATGGCATTATATTTCTTGGCTAACTGTTGCAAGGCAGAAATCTGATCCCCATCTGGAGCAAAACCTTTGGGAAAATAACCAACAAAGCGATTTAAAACAGGTACTTTGTGAAAAGTAACTTGTATGGCATTTTGTAATTCTCCACCAACAAAAAATCCAAGTTTTTCGACTTGGACTCCGGTTTTTTTTCTGAATTCACCCCACTGATGAGATTGAAGGGGATGGCTTACTACTTGATTAAAAAGCTCTTTTTCCTGTGGGAGAATTTCTCTGATCAACATAATGCTTTTCGTTATTATAGGCGAGAGACTAGTGTTTTGCCAAGTGTTTACTTTTTCAAAAACTCTCTAATGTCCAACTCATCATTAAGTAGAGCCTCTAAGCTTTCGTCATCGATCACGAGATGCCTTTTTGGTTTTTGCTTGGTATTGCTGTCCTTTTTTTCTTGATAATAGTATTTTGACTTGGTTTTTGTTTCTTGATAATCAAAGCTACGATTGAGTTGTATTAATTTTTGATCAATCTCAGTTAAAAATCTACTCGGTAAACAATTACTACTATAACCATAGGTAAAACGAGTACGAGCGTAACTAAAATAAACTTTCTCTTTAGCTCTGGTGATGCCGACATAGCACAAGCGCCGTTCTTCCTCGATCTCATTGGCCTCAATTAAAGCGCGAGCGTGAGGTAAAAGACCTTCTTCCATGCCGACCATGAAGACAATCGGGAATTCCAGACCTTTAACTGAATGTAAGCTCATCATGGTAATTTTATTTTCTGTGATTTGCTCAACTTTCTCATCAGCTAGATAACCATCTTGGACTAGAGCAATGTTTTCCAACAATAATACGGTATTGTTAAAACGACTGGCGACATTGAAAAGTTCTTGAATGTTGTCTAGTCGCACTAAATCTTCCGGATCTTTTTGGTCATATTTATCCAAATAAAGAGTGTTTTCAATGATGCCTTGTAAGCAGCTACTAGGACTTTCTAGGGTTTCTGGCTTGACTTGTTCTAGCCAAAGAAACAATTTTTCCAAACGTCGTTTACCAATTTTTTGTGCCCTTATTAAACTTGGACTGTCGAGTCGATTAAAACAGAGTCGCAGATAAGCCAAAATATCTTTGATTTCGCTACGTTCATAGAATTTAGTACCACCGACAATTTTATAAGGTAATTTTTGACGCATAAAAGCTTCTTCAAAAGCACGAGACTGAACATTGGTACGGTATAAAATGACGATGTCTTTTAATTGGTTGAGGTATTTATTCTTGATAATACTAGCGATTTTTTCTGCTTCCAATTCTCCACTGCTAGTTTCATAAACTTCTAGTTTTTCCAGAGAAGTTTGATCAGTCCATAGTTCGAGCACAGGATGAGATTGATTATTAGAAATTACCGAAGTAGCAGCATCTAAAATATTTTGGGTGGAACGATAGTTTCTCTCAAGGCGATATTCAACAATTTGGGGAAAATCGGTACTTAATCTTTCTAAATTGCGATAATCTGCTCCTCGCCAGGCGTAAATACTTTGTGAAAAATCACCGACGACAAATAGGTTTTTATGTAAATTAGCAAGCAGTTTGGTTAAAAAATATTGAACTTTGTTAGTATCTTGGAACTCGTCTACCAAAACGTGCTCAAATTTGGCCTGATATTTTTGGCGGATACTTTCATTTTCAAGTAAGAGTTGATAACAAATGGTCAATAAATCATCAAAATCGACCGCATTCTCATCGCGCAATCTTTTTTGATAGCTTTTATAAATTTTGGCAGTAAAAAGGCTCAAACTGTCTTGAGCCATCTCTTTAAAATCTATGGGACTAATTAATTCATTTTTAGCACTACTAATTTTTGCCTTGACTACTTGAGGTTTGAAAGTGGCAGGGTCAAAACCATTGGTTTTATAAATATTTTTAATCAGCGCTAACTGGTCATCGCTGTCATAAATAGTGAAGTTGGCGTTTAGACCAAAAGAGCTTAAATTGCCATAGCTGGCTTCTAGACGTAAAATTTTGGCCGACAAACTATGAAAAGTACCAGAATAAGTCAAGTTTTGTCCTGTGAATTCCAAAACTCTTTTTTTCATTTCAGCTGCTGCTTTGTTGGTGAAAGTGACTAAAAAGATGTTGCTAGCGCTGACTTTTTTTTCTTTGATTAAATAAGCCACTCTAGTGGTTAATACTCTGGTTTTGCCACTGCCAGCCCCAGCCAAAACAATCGCTGGACCTGCTTGATGTAATACAGCTTTGCGTTGTTCGGGATTGAGCTCGTTGAGCAGATTAGCAATTTCTAACACGAGAGACATATTAGCACAGTTTTTTGTCCTAAATCCTTGCTAAAAATATTTTTCTCTCTAGAATAGTAAGTAGATGAAAAAATATATCATTGCCAACTGGAAGTCCAATAAGACTTTAGCGGAAGTGAGATTTTGGTTAGATAATTTTCCACATAATGAAGAAAGCAAGCGAGCTCTTTTGAATTTAGAAATTATCATTGCTCCACCCTATCCATTTTTAGCTCTGGCTAAAGAAATCATTGAACGCCGGCATTTAGCAATTAAACTAGCAGTGCAGGACTTAAGCGCTTTTGGTAGCGGAGCTTATACGGGTGAGGTTGCAGCTTTTAATTTGCAAGATTTAAGTGTGGAATATGCTATTTTGGGCCATAGTGAGCGTCGACGCTTTTTGAGCGAAAATTCACAACTAATTTCAGATAAAGTGAATGAGGCTTTGGATTGGCAAATCAAGCCAATTTTGTGTTTGGATCAACCATATTTTGCCGAACAAGCACGTTTTTTGAAAAATAACTCGCTAAATCAGTGTTTGTTGGCTTACGAACCAGTGTCGGCCATCGGCAGTGGTCAGGCTGAGGCCGCGGGTAATTTGTTAAAAATCCGTCAACAATTAACTGCATTGTATAAACAAAATACTCTTATTTACGGCGGTAGTGTGAATGCGGATAACGTTGGTTCTTATTTAAAAGTTTGTGACGGAGTTTTATTGGGTGGCGCTTCTTTGGATTTAAAAAATTTTATTGATTTGCTGTACTCTGCTTCAGAAAGTTTAGCTGTTTAGTTTGAACTTAATTACGCTCAAAAACTTGTGAAAAATAGCTTTTTAGCATATAGTTTGAATCACAATGACTCTAAAAGAGCTACTTATTTTGCTTTTAATTTTGTTTTTTGCCCTGTTTACTCGTTCGTTTCGCCTCGCTTATCCGGCCTCGATGTATTTTGACGAAATTTATCATGTACCAGCAGCTACCTTGATGATGCATGGAGATTTTCAGACTCCCTTTTCACCTGTTCAAATCGCTAATAGTGAACAAAAAACAAGCGACTGGCTCCACCCTCCCTTGGCTAAATATTTGCAAGCTTTATCAATGGCTACTTTTGGTGCAAGGGCTTTTGCTTGGCGTTTGCCTTCTATGATGATGGCTTTGTGCAGTTTATTATTGTTTTATTTCATGGTGAATTTTCTTGGTAGAAATTTTTTCTTCAAACAAGAGTCAACTGCAAAAAAACTCAATTTATCCAGTAATTTAGCTTTAATTGCTTGTTTCTTGTTTAGTTTAGATGGCTTGTTTTTAGTGCAAGCGCGCATTGCCATGAATGATGTTTTTGTACTCTTTTTTGCCTTGTTAGCGATTTTTATTTATTTGATTTACTTGGTGCGTGGTAAGTCTTTTATTTTACTAATAAGCGGGGCATGTTTTGGCTTGGCACTAGCTAGCAAATGGAATGTCTTGTGGATTTTATTATTTGTGCTTTTGAAAGAATTATTGGCTATTAAAAATGCCAAGCAAGTGCCCTTTGTACTTTTTTCTTTATTGCTGACTCCGATTTTTGTTTATTGTCTGACTTATTTGCCCATGTTCTATCAAGGCTCCACTTTACTTGGTTTTTTCTCCTTACAAAAAACAATTTTAATCTCTCAGCTGAGCAACCCTAGTACGCATTTGTACAGCAGTAACCCTTTAATTTGGATTTTTAATTTACGACCAGTTTGGTATTTCGTCGCTGAAACCGCGCCAGCTTGGGTGGCTAATATTTATGCTTTAGGCAATCCCTTACTTTGTTTATACATGTTAATTGCTTTACCAATGAGTATTTTTTATTTAGTCAAAAAGAAATTGCAAAAATCAACACATCAAGTTGTTTATTTTCTTTTATTACTTTATTCGGTGAGTTTTTTGCCTTGGCTAATTTTTTCTCGCCCAATGTTTTTTTATCATTATTTATTAGCTGTGCCATTTTTATTGGTTTTAGTAGCTTATTTTTTATTGAGATTTATCAATCAAATCAAAAACCAATCGCGACGCAAGGCTATTTTATTTAATCTGCTTTTTTGGCCACTGTTCTTTTTTGTTCTTTTTTACCCACATTGGACGGCTCTATCTGTGCCAGAAAACTTCGCTAAAATTTTCTATTTTTTGCTACCTAGTTGGCGATAATGACTCTAGACTTCTGCGTTAAGAGCCGTCACCATATATAAATATGAAGATTGCTATCATTGGCGCTGGTTTTGGAGCCTTAGCTGCTGGTTTTGATTTAAGTAAAAGCAAAAATATAGAAATTGATATTATCGATAGTAATCAATTTGCCGGTGGTATGGCCACTGGTTTTACCAAACCAGAATGGGAGTGGTCGTTGGAGGAACATTATCATCATGTTTTTGATACTGATCAGGCTTTTAAGGATTTTTTATCTGAGTTGGGCTTGAGAGAGCAATTGGTCTACAAGAAAACCAAAAGCTCTACGCTTTATGATGGCAAAATGTGGCAAATTGATTCTCCTCTATCTTTACTACGTTTTAGGGAAATTTCCTTTTTTTCTAGACTGCGCACGGGTATGGTTTTGGCTTTTCTCAAAGTTTTACCAAACGGAGTGGTCTTGGAGAAATTTAAAGCCAGTCAATTTTTACCAGTTACTATGGGTCAAGAGTCTTGGAAAGTAATTTGGGAGCCCTTATTTATTTCTAAGTTCGGTCATTTCAGTGATGAAATCAATATGTCTTGGTTTTGGGCGAGAGTCAATCCACGCACTGCAGCTTTAGGATATTTTCAAGGTGGTTTCAAAAAATTAGCCCAGCTCATTGTTGAACGCTTGAAGAAAGCCGGAGTGAAATTTTATTTCAATACTCAAGTGAAAAAAATTGTCAAAACAGGTGATCAATTTCTTTTATCTCTTTTAGATCGGGATGGTCAAACACAAAATAAAGAATATGACTTGGTAATTTCTACACTAGCAGCGCCAGTTTTTGCTAGAATTATTGATTTACCAGAACTGAAACAAGATAAGTTAATTGGTTTGGGAGCAATGACGATGTTATTGCGCTTGAAAAAGAAATTATTATCAGATGGCACTTATTGGTTAAATGTCAATGAAAAAAACTGGCCGTTTGTGGCAGTGGTAGAACATGATAATTACATGTCTAGTCAAAAATATAATGGAGAAAGCTTGGTTTATTTAGGTCGTTATTTAGAGCCAGGTGATCCAGCTTACAAAAAATCGGCTCAAGAATTATTAAACGATTATCGACCTTATTTAAAAAAGATTAATCCTGTCTTCGAACAAGATCTAATCGAGGCCTTAGTTTTTAAGACACCTTTTGCTCAGCCAATCAGTTTTGTCAATCAGAGTCGCTATTTACCAAAATTTAATACCAGTATTAAAAATTTATATTGGGTCTGCATGCAGCACGTCTATCCTTTTGATCGTGGCATTAATCACGCAGTCAAAAGTGCCAGAAAGCTAGCTAAACATGTTAAAATAGAAACCTCTGCTTTATGAAGAAAAAAATAATTAGAATCGGCTTTGATCTCGATGGGGTCATTTTGGATAATCCGAGTCGCATTTTTCGCAGTTTAATATCTCGTAGTAAGAAAGCTCATTTGTTTCCTCGCAAAGAATTAGAATTTTATCATCCTAATTCACGTTTAGAGCAATTTCTTTGGTCGCTGATTCACAAGAGTAGCTATAAATTAGCCGATGGTTTTACTGATCTGGAAAAATTAGTTTTGACTCATCCAAACTTGGAGATTTATGTGGTGAGTGCACGCTTTGCTTGTTTGACAAAAGATACTGAAAAATGGAAAAAAATCCTCAATCGTCAAAATACTTTTAAAGATATTTATTTCAATCAATGCGACGAGCAACCTCATTTTTTCAAAAAAAGAATGGTTGAAAAATTAGCCTTGGATTATTTTGTTGAAGACAATTGGGATGTGGCTTCTTATCTAGCTAAAAATCAAAATAAAGCCCAGGTCTGGTGGTTGAGTAATTTTCTCGATCGTACTATCGATTATCCCCACAAATTTTTTTCTTTTAAAACCGTGGTTTCTAAAATTGCTAGCTTTTTGTTATAGTGTAAGCCATGCTAGTTCATGATCTTGGTTTATTATTATTAGTTTATTTTTTCTTTTTCTTGTTGCAGTCGCTAGCTTTGCCAGTAGTTTTTTATGTGTCGCGAAGATTTACTTATTTAAAAGATGCCGGCTGGGGTTTTGCTAGAATTTTTTCACTGCTGGTTTTATCTCTTTTGGTTTGGAACATCGCTTTTTTAAAAATACCTATCAACACCGGTATAGGAGTGGTAATTACTTTTTTGTTTTTATTATTTGTATCTGTTTTTTTATCTTGTAAATATTTTTTTTCACAAAAAGATTTTTTGACAAAATTTTGGCAAAAATTTGGCAAGGTTATTATCATCGAGGAAGTTATCTTTTTATTAAGTTTGTTTTTTTTATTTTTTATTAGAAGTTTTCAACCAGAAATTTTGGGTTTAGAGAAATTCATGGATGCTGGTTTCATTCAGGCTTATCTCAAGTCGCCGGTTTTGCCAATGCAAGATATTTGGTTTGCTAATGAAAGTGTGAATTACTATAGCTTTGGCCATTTTTATAATGCCATTTTGGTGCATTTGTGGCAAGTCGATCTAGCTTATGGTTACAATTTGCTTTTAATGAGTCTTTTTGCTTTGCTGACTCTAGAGCTATTTTCACTTGCTTTTAATTTACGTGCTAATTTGTGGCCGAAGAAATTAACATTTTTGGGTGAAGAAAAAATTAATTTTAGAGCTTCGGTTGTAGCAGGAATTCTGGCAATTTTTTTAGTAGCTCTAGGAGCCAATGGACACACTCTCTGGTATTTTGCGAAGCATAGCAGTATGAATAATTATTGGTATCCAGACGCCACTCGCTTCATCGAGCGTACCATCCATGAATTCCCAGCTTATAGTTTTGTGGTGTGTGATTTGCACGCACACGTCTTGTCTTTACCGATTAGTTTGTTTTTATTGTTGAGTATTTTTTTGTGGCTCAAAGAACTATTGGTAACTCGTAATTGTCACAAGATGTTGGCGGTTTTGCTAGGAATTTTATTTGGTGTTTTAGTCATGACTAACACTTGGGATATTATGATTTATGGTTTCTTACTCATAATCATCGGTTTGATTTTGCTCCTGAAAAATAAGCATTTTTTTAAAGGTTTATTTTTCACTGCTGGCATCATTTTACTTGCCACAGCAGTGATGTCCTTCTTTTGGTTTAGTAACTTTACAGCTATTTCAAGTGGTTTGCTGTTGGCTACGGAACATACGCCACTTTGGCAATTATTGGTTTTGTGGGGACCGCACTTGTTTTGGTTGATACTGTTTTTGTTAATTTTTAATCCTTGGAACAAACTTGGCAATAAAGATTCGACAGTTCCAATCTTATTAATTGCTGTTACTTTGTTGGTTTTATTTTTAGTTATTTTTCCAGAGATTTTTTACTTTAAAGACATTTACAGTACTTATCCACGTGCCAACACGATGTTTAAATTAGTTTTTCAGGGATTCATGCTACTTGGTATTCTATTAAGTTTATTTTTTAGTTTTATCTTTTTTCAAAAAGACGCACAGCAAAGATTTTTTGCTTGGCGATTGATTGATTTGAGACAAGTTTTTGTGCATAAAAAGAAGCGATTGGCCTTACTTAAAATTAAGTTCCGTAGGTGGTTGATTTTGTATGTGCCAATAATGATCTTTTTATTCTTTTCTACTCTTGTTTATCCCTACTCGGCTTACAGAAACTATTATGGAGGATTTAGGCATTATCAAGGATTAGATGGTTTGGCTTGGTTTAATCGCAAGTACGCAGACGACTTTGTGATTCTCAATTATTTAAAACAAAACGAAGACAAGCAAATTAATATTGTTGAGGCCGTGGGTGAATCTTATACTGAGTATGCGAGAATTTCTGCCTTTTCTGGTATGCCGACTATTTTAGGTTGGCGTGTTCACGAATGGCTGTGGCGTGCAGGCTGGGATAAACCTGCCCTGCGTACTGATGAGGTGAAGAAGATTTATCTTGAGCCAAATAGCTCATCGGCCCAAGCTTATTTAGATAAGTATCAGATTAAATATATTGTGATCGGTAGTAAAGAATACGAAGCTTATCCCGGAATGAAAACAAGAGAACTTTTGGATTTGGGAGAAGTTGTAGTTTCTCAAAATCATCATTATTTAATCAAACTTTTCTAGTTTAACTCAAAAGTGACCGTGACAGTTTTACTAGTAGTACTTGAGCCAGGCTCTAGACTGGCGTCCATAGCAACTTCTGTGCCACCACCAACTAAAGGCATAGCAGATTTATAGCTGCTATAAATTGGATAAGTATTACCTTCTACGAGAGAAAGAATTTTGCCCACTTTTTGATTATTAGCAGTGGCAATTTTTTCAGCTTTTGTTCTGGCGTTAATAACTGCTTCAGTTAATAAAGCATCACTAGCAGACACCATATCATCAAGGCTAAAATCTGGTCCATAAACATAATTAGCTCCACTGGAATTTAGAATTGCTAATAATTCTTCTGCTCTGTCCACTTCTCTTAGTTTGATGCTGACAGAATTATTAGCACGCCAATCACCTTTACGTGCCTCACCTCTTTCTGGCTGAGGATAAATCAAAGTATTGGTTTTCTCCATCGGTACGTATTCTGTTTCTTGATAAACACTAGCACTTTGAGTTTGGATATCTTCGTCTTTAATTCCAAAGGCTTTAACTTTTTCGATCAACTGATTCATTGCCTTTGTAGTTTTGTTAAGCGCCTCTTCCTTGGTCGCTTCAATACTTTCCATGCCGGCCGTAAAATTAGCTATTTGATTGTTCTGTTCTTGCTTAGCCGTGCCACTGACGGTAATGGTTGCATTAGCACGCATTTCTAAACTACCCCAATGTGGTTTGAGGTCAGTAAAGCGAGTAATTGCGATTAAGCCAACTATTAAAATGAAAAATAACAATGCATTTACATTTAATTTTTGATTCATATATCTTTTATTCTACGATACTTCAAATTTGTTGACCACTGTTAGTAGACTCTGGTGCTTGTTCACTTTCCTCAATTTTTGTTTGAATTGTTTCTACAATTGCTTCATTTTTAACCTCTATCGGTTCAGGAATCTTGATGTTTTTAGCCAAATTAATGGTAATTTTAGTTTCATAACCTTCCAAGACTAAAAAACTATGATCCTGAGCTTCATAAGATGGTAAGCTGATTAAAAAATGGTGTTCACCAGGAGAAACAGGCTCAATCGTCAAAGGGGAAAAATTAACTTCTTGTTGATCAAAAGATATTAAAGCATTTTCAGGATAAGTTTCAAAACTAACCGCAGAAGTTTTGTCACTTCTTTTTCTCAGTTCAAAAATTGTACTAGAACTGTTACGTGGATTATCTCCAGGATTGTAAACGACAATGGTCAGCGTGCCTTTCTCCAAGTAAATCGGCAAATTCAAACTGCTTAAGTTATTTTCATCTGGATTAATTTTAAGGATGTATTCCCCGCTTTTAACTTTTTCTTCTAATAAAGGAGCCTTGCCTAAATAATTATCATTGAGAAAAACAGAGGCACTGCCGCCAGGATATTCAATTTGTAAACCTGCTAAAGAATGTTTTTGCAGAGGGTCTGTCAAAGTGAAAAATAAAGAAAGGCTAAATACTAGCAACCCAACCAATAAAATTAACACTTTCTTAAACATATCTATTTCAGTATACCAGTCAAATTTGATCAAATTAAGCTAATAAGGCAATTTTAAGCACTTGAGAAACATCGCTAACAGGTTTAAAAATAATTTTATTATCAAGTAAAGGCAATATTTTTTCCAAATCGCGCTCGTTTTCTTTAGGAATAATAATGATTTTACTGCCAGCATTAGCCGCGGCGATAGCTTTTTCTTTTAATCCGCCGATGCGCAGCACGCGACCACGCAAAGTTACTTCACCGGTCATAGCGACATCTTTACGCACAGGACGTTTGGTAAAAGCAGAAACTAAGGCGGTGGTGATGGTAACACCCGCAGAAGGACCGTCTTTGGGCACTGCTCCCTCTGGAACATGAATATGAATGTTGGATTTATTGATAGTTTCAATTTTAATACCCAACTCTTGATGATGGGCGCTGACGTAGGTCAGAGCAGCTTGCGCTGATTCTTTCATGACTTCACCCAGTTTACCAGTCAATTTGATTTGACCTTTGCCTGGAGAAAGAGCCACTTCGACAAATAGAACATCTCCGCCCACACTAGTCCAAGCTAAACCAGTAGCTAGGCCAATTTGATTATCTTTTTCCGCGAGACTTTCATCGAAAATCTCTGGTCCCAAATACTTTTTCAATTTTTTCTCATCAACAATAATTTTATTTTTTTGTGTTTCTAGCGATTCCCTAGCAATTTTACGCATAATTTTATTAAATTGTCTTTCTAGATCTCTAACACCTGCTTCTTTAACATAATTTTTAATAATTTTTTTAATGATTTTATCTTCGATTTGCAAAACATTTTTTTTCAAGGCATTGGAGGCAATAGTTTTGGGTAATAGATAGCGCTTGGCAATCTGAAATTTTTCTTCAGTGGTATAACCAGTATATTGGATGATTTCTAAACGATCTCGAAGAGCGGCTGGAATAGTATCTAGTGTATTAGCAGTGGCAATAAATAATACACTGGAAAGATCAAAAGGAAAATCTAAATAATGATCTTCAAAAGCATGATTTTGTTCTGGATCTAAGACTTCTAAAAGAGCTGAGCTGGGATCACCACGAAAATCGTTGCCAAGTTTATCGACTTCATCAAGCATAAAAACTGGATTCATGCTTTTAGCATTGCCAATGGCTTTAATAATTCTGCCTGGCATTGCTCCAACGTATGTGCGTCTATGTCCACGAATTTCTGCTTCATCTCTTATTCCACCCAGAGAAATTTTAGTGAAATTTCTGCCAAGAGCACTGGCGATTGAACGTCCAATACTGGTTTTACCCACTCCCGGTGGTCCTACAAAACACAAAATAGTTGGTATATTTTGGTTTTTTTGTTTTTTTTGTTTTTGTTTAAGTTGTAAAACAGAAATATATTCCAAAACTCTATCTTTTACTTCTTCTAGACCAAAATGATCTTTATTGAGTGTGGTTAGAGCTTTTTTAATATCAATTTCTTTATTTTGCAATTTACCAAAAGGCAAGTCAAAAACCAAATCTAACCAACTTCTAATGTAAGAACCTTCTGGATTATTAGGAGACATTTGTTCTAGCTTTTTGATTTCTTTTTTAACTCGTTCAAACACCTCTTTCGGAAATTTCGACCTTTTCAATTTTGAGGCATAGTCATTGATAATTTCTTCTTCATCATCGATTTCACCTAATTCTTTTTGGATGGTGTGCAGTCTTTCACGTAAAATACTTTCTCGCATGTGCTGATCAAACTTTGCTTGAGTTTTTTTAGAAACATCTTTTTCGATTTCCAAGACTCTTACTTCTTTAGAAAGATAAAAAATAATTTTTTTAATTCTTTCTTTGACTGAGGTAATTTCTAAAATTTCTTGCTTTTCTTTAGTGGATAAACTAAGCGTGCTAGCAATTTGATCAGCCATTTCTCCCTCATTAACGCCACTGAGGAGTTTAATGAAATTGAGAAATTCAATTTGTTTACCCATTTGAACTGTGGTTTTGAAAAGTTTTTGCAATTGATTACTAAGGGCGGTCAATTCATCATCTCTTTCAAAAAGATCGTAAATTTTTTCTACGCTAGCCAGCAAAAAGGGTCGTTCTTGAACAAAGTTTTGTACTTTTACTCTGCCAACTCCTCTTACTAAAGCACTGACGCTATCTCCAGTGATTAGTGTTTTTTCTACTACTGCCAAGGTACCAACGGTATATAAATCACTAGTTTTTGGTTTTTCTAGATTAGCCTTTTTTTGAGTTAAAAGTACCACATACTTACCATCACCTTCACCCGCTTTTATAGCTTGCAAAGAGAGTTTTCTGCCAAAAGTTAATACCGATTCGGTAGAAGGAAAAAGAATACCTTCGCGAATGGGAATTACTGGCAAAGTTAATTGGCTAGCGGGTAAAGATTTTTGAGTTGACATAGTTTTTAACACAAAGTCAATTTTCTGAGGATTATTCAAAGACGTGGTCCCCTATGGGGATTAGCCACGCGCTTCGTTTATCAACATAAACTGCTAGGCGGGCTTGCTTTAATGTCGCCCTCTTCGAGGACTAGGAGTGAGTTTTGCTCTCTCCGTTGTGGGTGTGCTTGGAATCGAACCAAGGACCTCAGTCTTATCAGGACTGCGCTCTAACCATCTGAGCTACACACCCATTTAGACAAGAGTATATTTTAGCACAGGATGATTTTTTTACCATGAACTATTTTGCAATATTTATGTTTTTTGCAATTTATTTTTAGAAATAATTGCATACAATTCTTCAGCTTCTTTTCTTCCAATAACTCTCGAAGCCATGGCTATAGCTAAGAAAGGTGGAATATCCTGTTTGAGTATTTTAGTAGCTTCTTGTATCGCTTGATCATGTTCTTCTCTTTGTCGGCGAACATCTTCTACCAATTTATTATTTTCTCCTTCTTTGTATATGGGCATAATTATCCTCTTTGAGAATTAGTATAACTTATTTATGTTGAAAATTTAGAATATACAAAAAAACCGCCATAATAAAGCGGTTTTAGAAATTTAAGTAAACACCAATTAGATTCAAATACAGTGACAGAAAGCATGACCTAGACACATGGTCATAGGATTTGTTTTTGTTTCATCTAGGTCACCCTAGATGGGAGAAAGAGGTCGTGAAATCTCTTACCCATTCTCCTTAGAAAGGAGGTGATCCATCGCCACCTTCCAGTAGCGATACCTTGTTACGACTTAACCCTCATCGCTAACCTCACCGTAGAAGGGCCACTCGCTTGCGCGTTATGGTCACCCGCTTCGGGTGTTGCTAACTTTGCTGGTTTGACGGGCAGTGTGTACAAGGAGCGAGAACGTATTCACCG
>CAZFIY010000012.1:8122-14497 GCA_964519685.1 uncultured Pseudomonadales bacterium | reverse complement strand
TTTAGATTTGTTATTTTTTGCTTTTGCTTTGCTGTTTATTTTAAGAAAAAGAAATATGGCTAGCTGGATTTTGTTTTTTATGATGTTTGCTACGATTTTACCTGCTGCTTTTACCAAAGATACGCCTCATGCTTTAAGAACCTTAACAGCTTTGCCTGTTTTTATAATTTTTTTGAGTTTTGGCTTTTGGCAATTTTTAGAATTATTTAAAAACGACAAAATTAAAAGGATTTTAACTAAGTTGCTCATTTTAATTTATTTGCTTTTTTTTATGGTCTTTTTTAATCGATTGATCAATGTTTATCCAGATCAGTACAAAAAAGAATGGCAATTTGGTTATCAAGAAATGTTAAGTAAATTATCTCAGATGGAAAATGACTATGAGAAAATTTATATCACTAGAGAGCAGGGTAGGCCAGCTATGTATTATTTCTTTTATAATCAAATCGATCCACGACTTGTACAAGCAGCTAACCAGTCGGCCAAAAAAGATCAGGGAGAATTTTTGGAATTTCAAAAAATTGAATTTATTGATAAAAAAGAACAAGTAAATACCAATCAAAAAGCCTTATTAGTAAGTTCGCCTAAATTTTATAAAGACGATTTGTCTAAAACTCCTAAGGATCAAATATTTATGCCTAGTTTAACTGTTAATCAAGCTATTTGGTTATTTTATGAAATCAACTAAAATTTTATTAGCGATAATCTTTTTGCTTGGGCTATCTTTACGTTTGTTTAAAATAGTTGAATTACCTGCTATTTTAAATAGAGACGAAGCTGCTTTGGCTTACAATGCTCTCCTGATCAAGGAAAGTGGTTTAGATGAATGGCAAAATCACTGGCCACTAACTTTTAAATCTTTCGGTGACTACAAACTTCCTGGTTATCCATATTTATTAGCTCTTTTGTTCAACATCTTGCCAAGTAATGATTTCTCCACCCGCCTGCCTTCGGTTTTAGCGGGTAGCTTGCTAATTATTGTAGCTTTTTATTTTGCCAAAGATGTTTTGAAGGTTAAAAATAAATCAGCTCTATTAATGTCTTTCTTGATTGCCATTAGTCCAGTTTTTTTCTTTTATTCACGGATGGCCTTTGAAGCCAATTTGGCTTTACTTTTTTTTGTAAGTAGCCTGTATTTTTTATTTAAAAATAAAGCAAGTTTTTTTCTAGGAGCGGTATTTTTATTTTTAGCAGTTTTGACTTATAACACGCCACTTTTATTATTACCTTTTTTATTGCCAGTTTTGATTTATAAAATTGGTTGGCGTCAAAAAAAACAATGGTTCAAACCATTTTTTCTTATACTCTTGATTTTATTGTGGGGAGTTTTCAATTTTTACACTTTAGCCACGCAAAAAAGCGCTATTACTATTTTCAACGATACGACCACTTGGGAAAACTTTGCCATTTACAGAGCTCAATTTAGTGGTGTTTGGCAAAATATTTTGGGCAACAAATATGT
Source organism: uncultured Pseudomonadales bacterium (assembly GCA_964519685.1). GTDB lineage: Bacteria > Patescibacteriota > Microgenomatia > UBA1400 > PJMF01 > UBA1364. Next base: position 13,035 of record CAZFIY010000012.1, on the reverse strand, counting down.
TTTTTATGGACAGACAATTTGGCAAAATATTTTGGCAAGCTTTTCTTTGAATTTTTTGGTACAAAATGGCGGCAGTCATCCATGGCATGCCTTACCTGGTTCTGGACACTTATTTTACTTAAATTATTTTTTAGCAATTTTCATGCTGATTGATATTTTGGGAGAAATAGTGATTGCAGCTTTTGATAAAAAGTTTAATAAAAAACACTTAATTATTTTTTATTTATCGATCATAGCCTTAGCACCCTCAGTAGTCACCATAGATAGCCCTCATGCTACTCGTAGTTTATTTTTCTTTTTTATGTTGATTGCTTTAGCAACTTTATTTTTTGATAAATTGCTGCGAATATTTAGCGAAAAAAGTAAATTAATTTATACTTTAGTATTAATAGCTTTAGCTCTGGAAAGTTTGTTTTATTATCAACAGTATTTTTTATCTTATCCCAAACAACAAGATAGAATTTTCTTTAGTAGTTTTAAAAATTTAATTATTGAATCTCAAGAAAAATATGCGTCTCAACCCATTGCTGTTATCGATGAAGGGGGTTATCAATATATTTTGGCAGCTTGGTATTTAAAAGTTCCCAACCAAAGCTTTTTTGAAACTATGTGCTATCAACAGGCTGATCGAATTAATTTTTATTATGGGGAGCAATTACTTAATTATCATTTTATTAAAAATGCTGAAGACAGGAATACAGACGAAAAAGTAGTATTATCAGCAAATTCTGGCTTAGTTGAATATGACTAGAAAACGTGAGCTTTTACTTTTGGCAATTATTATTTTACTTGGATTCTTTTTGCGCTTTTATCAATTTGGGCAAAATCCAGCTAGCTTGTATTGGGATGAGGCGGCGATTGCTTTAGATGCTCACAGCATTAGCCAAACTGGCTACGATATTCATGGAGAGAATTGGCTAAAACCAATTTTAGCCTCTTATGGTGATTTTAAAGCTCCAGTTTTAATTTGCTTAGCTAGTTTATCAGTAAAAATTTTTGGGATGAGTGCTTTCGCCATTCGTTTGCCAGTGGCCATATTTTCTTTGCTAACTATTTATTTAATCCATTTACTAATCAAAGAACTACTGAGCTTTAATGAAAAGTTAGCCAAGCGATATCAATTACTGCCGGTTTTGACGGCTTTTATAGTGTCGATTTCTCCCTGGTCAGTGCATTTTGGCAGAATTGCTTTTGAGTCTAGCCTTTCAGTGGCTTTTTTCTTGATTGCTTTAGTATTTTTTGTCAAAGCCATTAAAAGCAAGGGTTTTTTCTTTTTATTAAGCACGATTTTTGCTGTTTTAGGAACTTATACTTATTATTCTTTAAGAGCCATTATTCCATTATTACTAGTAGTGTTGGTAGTTATCTTTTTCAAAAAAATAAATGAAAAAAAATGGTGGCTGATTTCATCTATTTTGTTATTTGTTTTATTTATGATTCCCATTTTTAAATCGCCTTATTATGAAGCTAGTCAAGCTTATCGTCTAACTAACAATAATTTAATTTACCCTGAACAAGCAATTGCTCAATCCAGTCAATATTTAGAAAAATATGATTCCAGTCTGCTTTCTAGAATTTTTTATCATCGTTATCTTTTTATTGCTCGCGACTTTGTATTGAATATGAGTACTCATTTCAGTCCACAATTTTTATTTTTTAAAGGAGATGCTAATCTTCGTCAACACTCTGCTTATTTTGGTGAGTTTTTCTTAGTAGCTTTACCATTTTATTTTTTAGGAATTTTTCTTTTGTTTAAAAATTTAAAAAGCAAACTGAGCTGCTTATTATTAGCTTTAGCTTTAATGGCACCAATTCCAGCTTCTTTAGTATATGAAGTGCCTCATGCTTCTCGTGCGATATATCTGTTTATTCCTTTTTCTGCATTAATTGCTTGGGGAATTAATGAAATATTTTTACGAAAGAATAAAATTCTTTTTTTATTACTAGCTTTATTATTTTTATTTAATGCTGTTTTTTATTATTTAGATTATTTTAATCATTATGCCAAACGCTCCAGTCAGGCCTGGCTTTATAGTTATAATCAGGTCGCTATGTATCTAAAAGAACATCGCCAAGAATTTTCCAAGATTGAGGTTAGTCAGCGCTATTGGTTTCCAGAAATATTTATTTATTATCAAATGCCAGAATTACTGAGTCAAAGAAAAAATATTAAAGATTTGGCTTTAGAAAATCCCTTAGATCTTTTAACTGATCAGAACGATTTAGATAAAAAAGAAGCTAGATTTATTTATTATCAGGATGAAATTCCAGAGGGATTTACCATTGCTGAGAATTTTAATTTCTTGAATGGAGAGCCAAGTTTAATTTTAGTGACTAAAGAAAATAATTTATGAAAAAATTTCTAAAAATTAATTTTTTTGTTTTACTGACTCTAATTAGTTGTCATTATTTTTTTCATCCCGGAGTACCAGTTACTCATGATGGTAATAATCATTTGGTGCGTTTTGCCAATTATAAAATTGCAGTGAGAGAATTACAAATTCCACCACGCATAGCGCCAAATTTAGTTAATGGTTATGGCTATCCAGTTTTTAATTACAATTATCCTTTAGCTAATATTTTGTCTTTGCCTTTTTCCATTTTAAACATTGACTACGAAATTGCTTACAAAATTATTCTCACGACTTTTGTTTTTATAGCTTTTTATGGAGCAAATTTATTTTTGAGAAATAGAAATTTTTCTAAAAAAGCACGCGTCTTTGCTTTATTAGTTTTTGCACTCAATCCATACATTCTCACCAGTATTGTCTTTAGAGGAAATATTGGTGAAGTGATGGCTTGGGGAATTTTGCCTTGGATTTTCTATTATTTAGATCAGTTGCAATTTGAAAAAAAATTGCTGAGCAAAAATTTCTTCGCTCTAACTTTTACTTTAGCGATTTTATTTTTATCCCACAATTTAGTGGCTTTTTTCGCTAGCATTTTATTAATTTTTTATGCGATTTTTCTTTTTAGAAAAAAATGGTTGGTATGGAAAAAGTTTATCTTAAGCTTGATGTGGGCTTTCATCATTTCTTTATGGTTCTGGCTGCCAGCGTTGATGGAAAAAAACTTGGTCAATTTAGATGCCGTCGATTTAACTTTGAATTATGATCGACATTTTCCTAGCTTAATACAATTACTACGTTTACCAATCCATTTTGGTTATTCTTATTGGGGTCAAATTGACTCTATGTCGCTTGGTCTTGGAGCCATTCAATCAATTGTAATTATTTTGGCAACTGTTTATTTGTTTAAAAATAGAGCCAGAAAAAATTTGGTTTTTTTCTTGGCACTTTTTGTTTTGGTTTTAGGACAACTGACACTTAGTAAGCCACTTTACGAAATGATTCCTTTTGCTAATTTCATTCAGTTTCCTTGGCGCTTGAGTCTTCTATTGTCAATTGTTTTGCTTCCTATTTCAGCCCTGATTTTTACTAAGTCAAAAAATTTTATAAAATTTTTCTTACTATTAATTCTTTTATTACAGTTGATTCAATTTTTACAAGTTAAAGCCATTGATTATCGTCATAAAGAACAAATTGATTACGATGCTGACCCTGACACCACTTCAGTAAATAGAGAAAATATGCCAGCCTCTTTTACCTTTGAATACTTTGGAGATAAATTAGCTCCGATATTCATCTTAGACGGTCAAGGCGAGGTAGCAATTCAAAATTGGAATGGTTCTGCTCGTTCTTATTCTTTAGACATCAAAGAGAGGGCTATCGTAGTAGAGTCGACTGCTTATTTTCCTGGATGGGAAACTTTAGTCGATAATAAAAAAATAGTTTATTTAGATAATGAAGTAATTAAAGGCCGGATTGCTTATGAATTAGAAGCTGGTCAATATCAAATAAAAACTCGTTTTACTCAAAAAACCTGGCCAAGATTACTTGGTAACAGCTTAAGCTTATTAGGGTTAGTTAGCTTTTTTTCTTTTGGATTTTATCTTTGGCGAAAGGATAAAAGTAAATTAAACTAATTAATAAAGCCAAAAGAGAAAGTGAGTTTCCTATTTGACGAGCGATCGTATTTTCCGTAAATCTAATTCCCACTTTGTGTTGACCAGCAGGTACTTCGATCTGAATATTACCCAACTCTCGATTTGTTTGAATTGGCCAGTTTTGACCATCTAACTCAGCTTGCCAACCGATAAAATTAGCAACTTTAAAATTCAAAACTTCTGGATTTTGTAAATTGACCGCAACTAACTTTTCAAAACCGCGATCAACTAAAAAGCTTATTTCAGTATTTGCTTGAATATTTTCTAACCACGAAGTTGGTAAGCTCTGATTTTTTTCTAACAAAATCTTTTCTTCAGCCATTTGAATTGGAATATAATCTGGTAAAGTTTCACTCATTTGATTTTGAATTCTCAAAGAATCACCATAATACAAAGCGCTAGCATCGTCTAAATATTCTTTAGGTTTAAAATAGCGAAAATTACTTAGTAAAATAAAAAATAAAACTAAAGCATAAAAATATTTAATTTTAGAATTTTTAAATAAATAAACAGATAAAGCTGCGAGAATAGCCAAAAATAAAGAAACCAAAGAAAGAAAACGCCAGGGAAACTGAATGTACTGTAAGAGTGCAACTTGATCCCAGATAAATTTACTTTTCAAAATACTCATGAAAAGACCAGAGAAGACAAAAAAAGTAAATATTAAAATATAGAAAAATAGTGAACTTTTAAAAAATTGTTTTGGTTTTCTGATAAATCGATAAAATCCTAATAAAAATACTGTCGCTAAAGCGAACAATTGTCCTTTGCCAAGAAAAAAGGAAACGTCGTCATTAGGCCCCCAAGCCGAGCCTCCGTATTGCCAATTATCTTGAAAAAATTGGCGAATATAAAGGAAATGGTGAGAATAATGAAAGTAGCCGGAAAAAATTTTATTAATAATGGT
>CAZFIY010000012.1:0-8022 GCA_964519685.1 uncultured Pseudomonadales bacterium | reverse complement strand
GCGAAAACTTCGCTAAAAGCGCCTCTGACAAAAAGGTTGACGGCACGATAAGGAGCCAAAGCATATGCGCTAACCAATAATAATCCGCCGAAGCGACCTAGCATTTTTTTGCCAAGCAAATATGAGCCAAAGATAGTAACTAAATTAATGAGAATACATAGTAATTTGATACTAGTGACAAGATCAAAACCCATCTTAAAAAACAAAGCACCGATAAAATAAGGCAGTGGCGCATAAAAATTAAACAAAGGCATACCAAAACCATAACCAAAATTAGCACTCCATCTGACTGGAAGTTGTCCCTCGTCTAAAGCACGGGCCATTTCAGCAATTCTGGCAGCATGAGTAAAGTCATGAACATGAAAAAAACTAGGATGAAAAAATGAATAGTTGCTTAATAAAAATATCAAAATCAAGGCAATAACGACAAAATAGTTTTTTAAAAAATCAACTAAAAATTGCCAAATTTTTTTTATCATGACTAATTAGATTTTAAAGAAGAAAACTTAATATTTAAATATGTAGTTAGAGCTTCGTAACAAGCCTTGATAATTACTTTAAATTTGGCTCCCGTAGCTTGACCATAAAGGCGCGGATAATGATTAACGGCAATTTCCTTAAATTTCACTCCTCTTTTTTTCAATCGATAGAGAATTTCAGCACTAGTAAAAGCACTTCCAGATGTCAGGCGCAAGTTTTTTAAAATTGATGCTTTAAGTAACTTGAAAGCACAATCAATATCTTTAACATGTAAGCGAAAAAGCAAATCAATATAATATTTAAAAATACTGGTATTAAGATGTCTTCTTAAACCCTCTGATCTTTTTTTTCGATAGCCAATAATAGCTTGGCTTTTATTAGTTTCTTTTACAAAATTGGCCAGTTCAGCTAAATCAAATTGCAAATCGCTGTCTGTCCAGAAAATCCATTCATACTGGCTATTTTTAATGCCAGTTTTAAGGACTTCGCCATAACCCCTATTGTATTTATGAGAGAAAATTTTAACCTGTCGGTATTCGCGTCTTAAATTTTTAGCAATTTTAAGACTATCATCAGTGCTACCATCATTGATAATTAGCAATTCATACCTGGAAGCTAAAGTGGGAATAATTCTAACAGCTTGTTTAATTAAAATTTCTAAATTAGCCTCTTCGTTATAAACAGGAAAAAAAACTGAAAGAGACTTAAGTTTTTTCATGACAGCTGTTATCATACTATTAATAGACCTATAGCGAAATAAAGAAAAAGTTTCTTAATTCCCATTTCACCACATTTTAGCTATTTTGTTCTTCCTCAAGTATGCTCAGCTACTATCGTCATCAAAAATAAGCTAAAATGTAGTAAAATGAATCTTAATTAACTCATTTTTTATTTCGCTATAGGTCTATTATGTCTATTTCAGCAGTGGTAATCGCCAAGAACGCCGAAAACATCATTCAGAGAAGTTTAAAATCTTTACAATTTGCCGATGAAGTGATTTTGGTTGATATCGCAAGCAGTGATCAAACTATTGCAAAAGCTAAAAAATATTGCACAAAAATTTATGATTATGGTCAAGATTCTGCTTTTGTCGAACCAGTGCGCAACTTCGCCCTGTCTCAGGCAAAAAAAGACTGGATTTTAGTTCTAGATGCTGATGAAGAAATTCCCGAATCATTGGCCAAAAAATTGCAAGAAATTGATAAGAACAACTTGGGAGATGTTTATTATTTATCAAGAAAAAACATGGTCAGTGGAGCTTGGATGCAACACACTGGTTGGTGGCCAGATTATCAATTGCGTTTTTTTAAGAACGGCTTGGTTACTTGGGGAAAGAAAATTCATGGACAAGCGCAAATAGTTGAAGGATACAAGGCTAGCGTGTTAGAAGCTAGAGAAGATCTGGCTATTTTACATCACAATTATCAAGACACAAAAGATTATTTATTGCGTTTTGATCGCTATACAGATATTGAAGCAGAACAAAAAGCTAAAGAAGTACAAGATCAATTTTCTATTTCACAATCAGCCTTATTAAAAGTTTTTAGTGATGATTGGTTGAGAAGATATTTTGCTCGGGAAGGTTATAAAGATGGAGTGAGAGGTTTTTACTTGAGTTTAATGCAAGCTGTCTATCAAATGACCGTACAAATGAAGATTTTTGATCATTTTGCCAATAAAAAAAGTTTAGAAAAAAATAATCAACAAGATTTAATTAATGATTTGCGTCACTTTCAAAAAGAGTTAAACTACTGGATAGGAGATTTAGAAATTAAACAAAAAAAAGGTTTTAGTCGAGTTTGGATCAGCTTAAAAAGAAAACTTGGTTTATGAAAAATCACATTTCTATTGTTATTGTTAATTATAATACTCCAGATGATACTAAAGCAACTATTCAATCTTTAAGTGAGATTAATCACAGTGGTTTTGATTATCAAATTGTGGTTGTTGATAATGGCTCTAAAGAACTTTTGACTTTTAATAAAGCTTTTTTGAAAAAAAACAATAAAGTAGATCTATTGCGCAGTGAAAGTAATTTGGGCTTTTCTGGAGGTAACAATTTGGGCATTCAGCACGCCATTGATCACTACGATAGTGATTATTATTTGTTGCTTAATTCCGACACGATCGTTGATAAGAATTTTTTACAAGCTCTTTATGAAATGATGAAAAAAGACCCCAAGATTGGTTTAGCTTGTTCCAAAATTTATTTTCATAAAGGTTATGAATTTTTTGAAAATTCTTATAATGAGTCAGAAAAACACCGAGTTTTATGGTATGTGGGTGGTAAAGTAGATTGGACCAATCTTTTGTCTTATCACATTGGCATAGATGAAGTTGATCGAGGACACTTTGATGTGGCTAGCGAAACTGATTATGCGACAGGATGTGCGATGATGATTAGTCGAGAAGTAATTGAAAGAGTAGGTCGCTTGGACGATCGTTTCTTTTTATACAGTGAAGATGTGGATTTTAGTTTACGAGTGCACAAAGCTGGTTTGAAAGTTATGTACTGTCCAGATTCAGTGGTTTATCACAAGATTGGTCGTTCTAGTGGTGGAGCTGGCTCTCCATTGCAACAGTACTATCAAACGCGCAACAGATTATTTTTGACTTTCAGACACGCAGTTTTTAGAAGCAAATTAACTGCTTTGCATTTAATTCTTAATATTTTACAAAAAGGAAATAAAAGTGAACGTAAGGCTGTTTTTGATCTCTTACTAGGGCGTATGGGTAAACAAGCTTTTGTTTAAAATATGAAATCAAATTTAACTGCTTTAATTATCGCTAAAAATGAAGAAAAAATGCTCCAAGCCTGTTTAGAGACCTTATCTTTTTGTGAAAAGATTATTGTTTTAGACAATGGTTCTAGCGATCAGACTGTTAAAATTGCTGAAAATTATAATTGCCAGATAATTAGTTTTGTACATCAATCTTTTGCCAAATTGCGTGAAAAAGTTCAAAGTTTAGTTGAGACAAAATGGATGTTTTATATAGATGCCGATGAAAGAGTTACTCCCATCTTGGCTAAAGAAATTCTCTTACATATTGAGCAAGATGATTGTCAAATTATGACATTAAGTCGAGAAAATGTTTGTTATGGGACAAAATTTAATTTTGGTAATTGGCAACATGATTTAGTAACAAGAGTCTTTAAAAAAGAAAATTTGAAAGGTTGGCAAGGAGAAATTCATGAAAGTCCAATTTATGACGGCCAAGAAATTCATCTTGAACACAAATTGATTCATTTAACCCATCGCAACACTCAAGATAATCTTCGCAAAAGCGCTGAATGGACGATTAAAGAAGCTCAGGCCTTAGAAGCAGCAATGGTAAAAAAAGTAAGTTTAGCTTTAATTTTGCGTAAAGGCATAATGGAATTTTATCGTCGTGCTATTAAGCATCGAGCTTATAAAGATGGTATGCCTGGCTTAATCGAAGCCTTAGTACAAGCTATTAATCGTATGGTTGTTTATATTCAAGTTTGGGAATTACAACAAAAGCCGACAATTAAGACACGCTACGAAAAAATCGAGCAAGACATTAGGAATTTATGGAAAAATGAGGGGCAAAATTAATTTATGAAAATTGCTCTTTATTCTCCATATTTACCTAAACATGCTGGAGGTGGAGAAAAGTATTTATTTGATTGTGCCAAAATTTTAGCTGAAGAAGGTCATGATGTTTTTATAGCGGTTAGTAATCAGGAAGAATTTTTGAATGAAGAAGCTGAAGAAATAATCAGAGAAAAATATGAAAATTTTCTCAATTATTCTTTAGAAAAAATCAAGTTTATTTCTTCACCCCTGTTCACTCAGTGTAGTTTTTTTAAAAAATTGCTTTGGACTGCTAAATTTGATGTCTTATATTATCAAACTGATGGTAGCTTGTTTTTTTCTTTAGCTAAAAAAAATATCTTACATTTACAGATTCCACTAAAATTAGATAAATCTTCTTTGCTTGAAAAATTAAAACTAGCTAATTGGCAAATTAAAAACACCAATTCAGAATTTACCAAAAAACATATCGAAAGATTTTGGCAAACTAAAATTGATTATGTTCATCAACCTTATGTTAATAACGAAGAGTTTCAAAACCAACAAAAAAAAGAAAAGATTATTCTCTCAGTAGGCAGATTTTTTTGTCAACTACATAGTAAAAGACAAGATGTATTGGTAGATTTTTTTAAGAGTCTGACAGAATTAGATCCTCAAACTTTAAAAGATTGGAAATTGGTTTTACTTGGTCACAAAGAAGATGAAGCTTTTGCTCAAAAAGTTAGTGATTTGGCTAAAAATTTAAAGATTGAAATTTTGCATGAGGCCGATCGCCAAGCTTTAATCAAGCTTTATCAAAAAGCTAGTATTTATTGGCATGCTTCTGGTTTTGAAGTCGATGAAGAAAAAAATCCTGAAAAAGTGGAGCACTTTGGCATCGCCACTTTAGAAGCCATGGCGGCTGGAGCAGTGCCAATTGTAATTAATAAAGGTGGACAAAAAGAAATCCTTGGTGAAAATTTGTGTGATTGTTTATGGATAGACAAAAATGACTGTCTTAACAAGACTTTAAAATTGATTAAAAATGATCAAGAACGGGAAAAACTAGGAGAAATAGCTCGCGAGCGCAGTCTGCTTTTTTCCAAAGAAAAGTTTAAAAATATTTTGCTAAGCATGATAGGAAAAGCATGACAAATATTTCAGTAGTCATTCCCAGCTACAAAGGTGTTCATCTTTATAAAAAAAATTTGCAAGCAGTTTTGGATTGCATGCGAGATCAAGATGAGTTGATTGTAGTTGATGACGCAAGTGGCCCGGATGATGACACAGTCGCTTGGTTTGAACAAAAATTTAAAATTAAAAAACAAAGTGTTACTCCTGTTAAAGAAACTGATTTTTACCTAGGTGAATATCTTGAAACTAATAAGAACCTAAAAATAGTTTTATTAGTGAATCAAAAAAATCAGCGCTTTGGTGCTTCTTCCAATCGTGGCTTTGCTGTGGCACAAAATGAATTAGTTTTTCTGATTAATAATGATGTCGCCCCATATAAAGACTGCTTGCAATATCTGGTTCCACACTTCGATAATGAAAAAGTTTTTGCCGTTGGTTGTCTGGAGCATGAAAAACATGTTCAAGAAATTGGTGGTCGCAATAAATTATGGTTTGAAAGAGGCATGTTCCTGCACAGTCGCTACAAAGATTTGTCTGGAGGAGAAACCGCTTGGGCAAGTGGTGGCAGCGCTATGTTTCGAAAATCAATTTTTGAAGAAATCGGTGGCTTTGATAAGCTTTATTATCCAGCTTATTGGGAAGACATTGACTTGTCTTTTCAGGCTCGCAAAAGAGGTTATTTAGTTCTTTTTGAACCTAAGGCTCAAGTAGATCACAATCATGAAACTACTAATAAATCTGTTTTTGGTGAAAAGAAAATTAATGAAATGAGCTGGAAAAATGCCAGAAAATTTACTTGGAAAAATAGTAACTTCTGGCAAAAAATTAGCTTCTTAATTTGGCAACCTTATTGGTTGATTAAAATGCGTTAATTAAAAAATGTTAAAAAAATTTGGGACACTCTTTTTAATCTTACTTTTAGCTTTCGTTTTACGTTTCTATAAATTGGCCGAAGTTCCTCACGGTATGGCCTGGGATGAGGCAGCAATTGCTTATAATGGCTTTGCTATTTTTACTACTAGAAGAGACGAATGGTTGCAGAGATTACCAATTAGCTTTCGTTCTTTTGGTGATTACAAAGCACCTCTGGCAATTTATCAAAATGGTTTTTTTACTCATTTCTTTGGCATGAATCTTTATGCAGTGAGGTTGCCTTTTGCGATTCATGGTGTTTTAGCAGTTTTGGCGATTTATCTGCTATTCAAAGAATTATTTTATAAAGATAAAAACCAAGAAAAATGGGCGCTATTGGCGGCTTTTTTGTTAAGTATTTCTCCTTGGCATTTGCACTATTCACGCCTAGCTTTTGAATCAGGTTTGGCTCTAAATTTAATGTTGTGGAGCTTATATTTTTTCTTTCGTTTTGTACGTTTAGAAAAACTACCAAACCTATTAATAGCCAGTTTATGCGGTGTTTTAGCAGTTTACGCTTATCACAGCAGCAAAGTTACTATTCCTTTATTATTTATTTTTCTATTTTTAAAAAATCTAAATTTATTCAAAAAAAGAACAGGCGCTTTGATCCTTGCTGGTGGTTTTACACTTGTTTTACTTTATCCATTTTTGAAAGATTCTTTTTTTGGTGCCGGTTTAACCAGAGCCTCATCGATGATTTTTGCTCAGGGCTATACTGCTTTAGAATTAATTAAAAAATTAATTAGCAATACCCTGAGTTATTTTTCTTTGGACTTTTTGATTTCTGGTAAAAACCTAGGCAATTATCGTCACGGCGATGGTAAATTTGGTGTGCTTGAACCAATTTCTTTAATTCTGATGATTTTTTATTTGTTTTTCAAAAAAAATAAGAGTCAATTGGCTCCAACAGCTTTAATGATGATTGCTTGTGGCTTATTGCCAGCGATCATGGCCGATGGACAAAGCAGTAGCAACAGAAGCCTTTTGGCTTTACCAGGTTTTATCTTCCTCACTATCTTGGCAATTAGATCTATCTATTCTGTTTTAGAAAGTCATAAAAAAATATTTTTTAGTACACTGATCGTTTTATATTTGGCTTATACAGGACTTTATCAGGTCAACTATTATCGTCATTATCCAGAGAAAAACGCCGATGATTTCTTGGATGGTTATTTAGAAACCATGACTTATTTGCGCCAATTAGATCGTAGTAATGTCAAACAAATTGTATTTACCAATGATTATCAACAAGCTTATATTTATGCTTTGTTCACTTTTGAAGTTAGCCCCATTGCTTATCAGGGAGGTATTCTCAATTTATTTTTCTTTACTGATAAAATCGATGCTGGAGATTTAGAAAAGGCAGACACCATTGTGGTGGCAAGCAAATTTGATCAAATGGGTGAAAGAAAAGCAGATCATATTATTGAAGGCAGCGATGGTCAAGGCAGATTTTTTATCTATTTGCCGTTATAATAAACTTCATGGATAAAGAACTTCTACTGACAGATATTTTGAAGCAAGCTTTAAGTGTTTTTGCTTTGGACTTACCAATCAAATTAGAAAAACCAGCTGATGAAAAATTTGGCGATTTAGCTAGCAACATTGCTTTAGTGGCACACAAACAACTAACTGATCGATTTACTTCACCTAGAGAATTAGCTGAAGCTTTGATTCAGGAGATTAAAAAAGCTGATAGAGCAAATATTATTGAAACAATTAGTGTGGCTGGACCAGGATTTATTAATTTCAAATTGGGTCATGATCATTTAGTCAGTAAATTGCAAGAAATTATCACTAATAAAAATTTCCCCTTAATCAATTTAGGTCAAGGTAAAAAAGCCATTGTTGAATATTCTTCACCAAATATTGCTAAACCATTTACCATTGGTCATCTGCGCTCAACCATTATTGGTGATAGCGTGGCTAATTTACTTGAAGCTAGTGGTTACAGAGT
>CAZFIY010000011.1:13058-15763 GCA_964519685.1 uncultured Pseudomonadales bacterium | reverse complement strand
CTTTTCTCTGTGGTCAATTTACAAAAATTTTAACTGCGACGCAAGACCACTAATTGCATTTCTTCGGGCAAGCGATCTTTTTCAACTATTAGTTTATCTTCTGGCTCTACAGAAGCCCCAAAGCTTTTTAAGAATTGATCTAAAGGTTTCAATTTAGTATCACTGGGATAACTTTCATCACTGTAATGCATCGGAATCAAGATGCTAGGACTAATCGCATTAGCAACTTTAACAGCCTCATCATTCATTAAAGAAAATGGCCCCCCCACCGGCAGAAATAAAACATCAACCATGCCAATCGCATCTAATTGTTTCTCATCCAATTGATGAGCTAAATCACCTAGATGACAAACTGACAAACCATCAATTAGAATTTTGAAAACAATATTAGTACCTCTTTCTTCTCCACCAGTTTGATCATGAAAAGTTTTGGTACCAAAAACAGAAATGCCTCCCAATTCATATTCACCTGGAAAATCAATAATAAAGGGATTGGCTTTTTTACTTGTACCTTTAACCTTACTACTGGCATTGTGATCATCATGATTATGAGAGATAGTAATAATCTCTGCATTTAAACGAGGTAAACTAATACCCACGGCTTTATCATCAAAAGGATCAGTTACCACGTTCCCTGATTCTCCCTTAAGTTTAAAACAAGATTGGCCGTGGTAAGTAATTTGCATATAACAAAGATTTCCTTTTCTTAATAAAAACCAGGCTTTACACTTTGAAATAGACCATTGAAGGAAACGAGTCTATTTTAAAGTGTAAAGTTTGTTTCTAGTCTAACATAGGAATTTTAACTGTCAAAACTTGTCTTAAAAACTTTACTTTTGTGTATAATTAGCTTAAGATACTCTCTCCGAAGCCAAAATGGCTTCAAAAAAATATGCGTAAAGAAATTCTATTGGCAATTTTTGTTGGCATCACTTTGGGTTTAATGATCACCTTTGGGATTTACCAAAATTCAGAAAATAATAAAACTGGTCAAAACAGCAATACCGATCAGTTAATTAACAACCCAACTAGTACTGAATCTGCAACTATACAAGATCCTCAATTGGTAATTAATAGTCCTGAAGAAGAATTGTTAAGCAAAGAAGAAGACTTGATCGTTTCCGGTAGTGCCAATCCCAACAACTTCGTTGTCATCTTAGTTAATAATGTTGAGAGTATTAGTAACACTGACGAATCTGGTAATTTTTCAGTCAAAGTCAAGCTTAATCCAGGTGGAAATTTGATTGAAATTAACAGTGTCGATGAAGATGGCAAACAAATTAGTAAACAAAGAACGGTGATTTATGAAGCTAAATAATAATCGCTCTAAATACAAAAACTTTTTCTTACTATTTTTTTGTTCTTTATTTTTATTGTCTACTAGTCTAGTTTTTGCTAACACAAGCTCTGATAGTGCCAAACAAGAAGAAAATAGCACTATTGATAATATTAAAAAAGTTATTCAGGAGAAAAAAACTGAACTCGGCACGGTGGGTGCTACCTTGCGTACAGAAAAAGCTTATTTAGCCAAGGTTACTCGTGTCAGTCAAGAAACTTTGACCGTGAATAATTATTCTGGTAATAAAATCGTACCCCTCAGCGATGAAGTGACTATTCAAAAAAAAGGTAAAGACATTAAAGTTGATGAAATTGTCATTGATAATTGGGTAGGAATTTATAGCGAAATGGTCGAAGAAAATTTGAAAATTAAAAAAATCGTAGTTTACGAAAAAAATTTCACTCCTAAAAATAAAATCATCACTATCGGTTCGATCGCTGATTTAGGAAAAAATGATTTAGAAATAAATCCTAGAGCCGAAGGTGAAAATTTACATTTTAGTTTCAGCAAAGATACTAAATTCCAAGATTACAAAGGTGAAACAGTTAAACTAACTGATTTTTATAAAGACCTGCAATGTTTAATTGTCGCCTTTGCTGATCAAAACGGCAATTACGTGGTGAGCACAATTAAAGCTTTGAGTTCCTTGGAGAAGTAAGTGTGGACCGAAGGGAAATCGAATCCCTGACCTCTGCAATGCGAATGCAGCGCTCTAGCCAACTGAGCTATCGGCCCTTCTGCTTGAAATCTACTTCAATTTAACAACATAGTATAACATTGACCAAAAAGCTCTCATACCCTATAATAATTAACGATGCAAAAAGATAATGTAAAAGCTTCAGCTTTTCATCACCACCTCTCTATTTAAATGGGGGTGATTTTTGCGTTGTAATTGAAAAGAGATCCCCAACAAGGGGATTTTTTATTTTAGAATAGTAAATAAACAAAAAAAAGGAATTATGAATAAACAAAAAGTACAAACACTCAAGGGTTTTCGCGATTTCCTGCCTGCGGCGGCTCGCAATCGACAATACGTCAGCGACAAAATTCGAGAAACTTTTGAAATTTATGGCTTCGCACCATTGCAAACTCCTACGCTGGAGTATGCCAGTCTTTTGCTGGGGAAATATGGCGAAGAAGCAGATAAATTGGTTTACACCTTCGAGGATCGTGGCGAGCGCCAAGTAGGCCTGCGCTATGATCAAACTGTGCCAACTGCCAGGGTTTTAAGTCAATATCAAAATGAATTACCAAAATATTTTCGTCGCTACCAGATTCAAAACGTCTTCCGCGCTGATAAACCGCAAAAAGGTCGCTACCGTGAATTTACTCAGTGCGATTGTGATATTTTTGGCAGTAATGACAT
>CAZFIY010000011.1:0-13048 GCA_964519685.1 uncultured Pseudomonadales bacterium | reverse complement strand
TCTTGGTTTCCAAGACATTAAGATCGAAATTAACGATCGCGAATCACTAATGAATAGCCTGAGTCCATTCGTCAATGAAAAAGTGGATGTTTTTTCAATTATCCAAAGCATTGATAAATTAGATAAGCAAAGCCCCGAAAGTATTATTGAAGAATTGGTCGATAAAGGCCTTAATCGTCAAGACGCTGAAGCTGTTTTAAGCAAACTTGATAAACTTGCTATATCAGATAATTTGAATAAAATTGTACAAAAAACTTTAGCATTAGGCGTTGAGCAAAAAAGCCTGATTTTCAATCCGAAGTTAGCTCGCGGCTTGGATTATTACACTGGCTTGATTTTTGAAGTCAAAATTCCAGCACTGAGTAATACTGCTGTTGGCGGTGGTGGTCGCTATGATAATCTGATTGAAGATTTATCAGGCTACAAAATGCCAGCTGTTGGCATTGGCCTTGGTTTCGATCGCATCGTGGAAGCTTGTGAAGAACTTGGTTTGATTCCAGAAAATAATATGGGTACTTTGGTAATGCTTAGCTTTTTTGAAGATGACTTATGTCAAGAAAAAGCCTTAGAAATCGCCAAAGCATTGCGTTTGGCAAAAATTAGCACTGAAGTCTTCCCTGCCGTCGATAAACTTGGTAAACAATTCAAAGTAGCAGAACAAAAACAAATTCCCTTTGTGATTGTCGTTGGCGAAAATGAAATCAAAGAAAATAAATTCATGCTTAAAAACATGCAATCTGGCGAACAAAACTTATTAAGTGTTGAGGAAATTAAGAAAATTCTAAAATCTTTTTCCCCTTCACTTTCATAATTTTATGCTATAATAATCACCTCTTATGAAACAAGGTATACATCCTAGCAATTGGCAACATGACTGCGTAGTCACCTGTAGTTGTGGCAATACTTTTGTCACTGGCGGAGTTAATAAAACTATGCAAATCGATATTTGCAATGCATGTCATCCTTTTTTCACCGGTGAAATGAGATTTGTTGACCGCCAAGGTCGTGTGGATAAATTCCAAAAGAAAATGCAGGCCGCTCAAGCTGCTGCCGCAGCTGCTGCCAACAAGGCCAAAAAAGCTGTCAAAGAAAAAACTGAATCTAAATCCTACAAACAAATTTTGGTCGAACAGCAAGCCGAACTCAAAGCTAAAAAACAAGCTGAGACTAGCGCTGAAAATTAGTTTTCCTCTTTATTTTTATTGATACAGCATGCTTGCTGAATTTTTTTGTATATAATTAAAGAGAAACTTAAAGAAAGAAACTTAGAATGAACCAAATATATAATCCCTATCAGGCTCAAATCGAGCAATTAGAGTCAGCTCTGGTAGAAAACCAAGCGTTATTAAATGATCCAGAAATGAGCGAATTAGCTCAAGAAGAAATTGCTCGTTTACTTGAGGAAAAAAAAGCCTTAGAGCTGGCTGCGACTGACTTTTTGAATAATCAAAATAAAGACACCAGTGACAGTTCGGAAATTGCTCAAACTGCTAACGCCATCATTGAAATCCGTGGTGGAGCTGGTGGTGATGAAGCTAAAATTTGGGCTAATGATCTCATGCGCATGTACACTCGTTATGCCGAAAATAAGGGCCTAAAAGTCGAGCTGATTGATGATTTAGTCTTTAAAGTTAAAGGCAAAGCAGAGTTACCAATCGTCATCATAGATGAGGAAGGTAAAATTGACAAAACTGGAGAAACAGAATGGTTGTCAGCTTATAAATTATTTCGCTATGATTCTGGTGTGCATCGTGTGCAACGCGTGCCCACCACTGAAGCTGCTGGTCGTATTCACACTTCCACTGCCTCAGTAGCAGTTTTACCAGAAGTCACAGCCACTGCCGTTGAAATTAAAGAAGAAGATTTGGAATGGTCATTTATGCGCGCTGGTGGAGCTGGTGGTCAATCAGTTAATAAGACTAACTCAGCAGTGCGCTTAGTCCACAAACCTAGTGGTTTGGTGGTCAATGCTCGTACAGAGAGAAAACAAGCTCAAAACCGCCAAATCGCCCTAGAATTACTGCGTGCTCAATTGTGGCAGATTGAAGAAGACAAAAAAAATGCTGAAATCGGTGCAGCTAGAAGCAATATTGGACGCAATATGCGGGCTGAAAAAATTAAAACCTACAACTATCCACAAAGTCGTGTCACCGATCATCGCATTCATCAATCCTGGCACAATTTGGAAGGAATTTTGGCAGGTGATCTAGATGAATTAATTGCCTCAACTAAATCTTTGCTAGAAAGTGAAGAAGTCACAGCTATTGATACTAACGAAAATCTCGACGATTAAGGGTTAAAATTGCTCGATCGCTTTATCCAATACTTCGTCTTCTAGTGTATTGTAATCTTGAGCTACTTCTAGATCGACTTTTAAACCATCATCGTGAATCCAATTACCGCTTGGGGTTAACCAACGACCCACAGTCACATGCAAACCTCCTCCATTGCTTAATTCGCGACGATCTTGGACCGTGCCCTTGCCAAAAGTTTGTTCGCCAATCAATTTAATGCCGACATCATCTCTTAGTGCCCCAGCTACAATTTCTGAAGCAGAAGCACTACCTTTGTTCACTAAAGCCACGGTAGGAATCCCTGCCAAACGAGCTTTACCAGTACTATTGTAGTTTTTGGTACTGTATTTAGATTTTTGACTGACCACTACTCCACTTTTAACAAAATCACTGGCAACATCGATCGAAACATCAAAGAAACCACCAGGATTATTGCGCAAATCAAGGACTAAACCAGCGAGTTGGCTTTTTTGTTTGACAATCTCGTTGACGGCTTTGTTCCACTCGTCTAGTGTGCGCTCGCCAAATTTGGCTAATTTTAAATATGCATATTTTTTACCTGATACATCTTTGAATTCTAAAGTTACGCTTTCTACAATAATTTCGTCTCTAATCACTGTAATATCTTGACTACTATTGTCACTTTTACGATAAATGCTCAAGATCACTGGCGTAGCTTTGGGACCACGAATGTGTTTGACTGCATCATCCAAAGTCCATTTGTTAGTATCTTCATCCAAACCAGCTTTTTCATCTTTGACATGAGTAATAATGTCACCAGCCAAAAGGCCTGCTTTCTCACCAGGACTACCACTAAGAGGAGCTAAAATGCCCACTGCTCCATCAATGTAAGCTAGTTCTATGCCTACGCCATAAAAACTACCTGCCAAGTCTTCTTCTGCTTTGGAATTATCTTCTGGAGGTAAATACATGGTATAAGGATCACCCAAACCATAAACCATTCCAGAAATTGCCCCGTCCAACATTTTAATGCGATCAATTTTATCTGTCTCCAAATAGTCTCTCTCCAAGAGTTGCCAAACTTCCCAAAAAGTATCCATGGAAACAACTTGGTTATTACTGCTGTTGATTAGACTATTTAAATTAGTGGTTTTAGTTTTTTTGGCTAAATTCTCGAAAAGACCAATTTTATGACCAAACAGCGAACCTTCATTTGAATAGCGAAAACCCAGAACTAAACCTAAAGTGAGAAACAAAACGGCGAAAATCGCACTACGAATAAAGGTAAAAAGCCAATTTGATCTTTTTCTCATACAGAAAGACCATTGTAATCTAGCTTTTAGAAAAAATCACAAGTAAAAATCGTTTAAGAAATGATAGTTAAACGGTTTGAGTAAATGGCAAAAGGGCTAAGTGTCTAGCTCTTTTGACTTCTCTGGCCAATTTCTTTTGAAACTTGGCGCTAAGACCTGTTTTGGCTCGTGGCAAAATAGCACCTTGAGCGGTCACAAATCTTTTGAGTTCTTCGGCTTTTTTGTAGCTAAAGTTATGAGTCTTCATTTTTCTTCCTTAACTATTAATATTTCTTAATTTCTAAAATGCTAAAAAGGGATGTCATCGGAGACATCTTCTACTTCAGCGACTTCAGCTGGAGCAGCTGCTTCTTCTGTGGTTTTTTCCTCTGGCATTTCTGAGTCATCTTCTTCTCCGCCAGCAAATTTGCCACCTCTGTTACTAAGCAACATCATATTATCAATGACAATTTCAGTTACTTTTCTGATTTCACCACTCTCTGTTTTCCAGTCTCTGGTTTGAATACGACCTTCGACAAAAACCTTGTCGCCTTTGTGTAATAACTGACCACAAATCTCAGCTAATTTGGACCAAGCCACCACATTGTGGAAGTCTACTCTTTCTTGTTTGTCTCCACCATCAGCTGGAGTCCAAGAACGATTAGTAGCAATGCCAAATGAAGCTACTGCGGTACTATTGGGGGTATAACGCAGATTCGGATCTCTGGTCAAATTCCCAATTAACATGACTTTATTTAAAGAACGGACTGACATTTTTGCCTTTCTCTCATCAGAGTGTATTTATATTGATCTTTTTTCATTATCCACTAGCAAGGTAGCAAGAAGTGTGACTAATTCATTTCTGGTAAAAACAAAGAGACAAATAACATAAATTAATCTTCAATAGACTTCTCAACCTCATCAGCAATCACCAATAAATGGCGAATAATTTCACGATTCAAAGTTAAAGTTTGGTCAAATTTTTGGACACTTAAAACTGGAAAGTTCAAAACCATGTGCACATAAACTGCCTCTTCGTAGGTTTTGCCACCTTGAGAAATATTGTAGGCTAAATGCTTACGACCCCAATCATCTTCTTTGACGACGGTGCCTTTGTGTTTAGCTACTAAATCAGCGATTTCTTTTTTAAGTCTGGAAACGTCGGCATCTAATAAATCGCCAGGAATTAAATAAGTTAATTCGTAATCTTTGGTGATAATTTCTTTAGCTAATTTCATATTTTTTCTAAGATTCGCAAGATGTGACCCCGCCCCATCTTATGGATAAATTAATAAGCGAATTTTAATTTCTAAGCGGTATTATAACAGAAAGGGTCAAGAGATAAAAGTATTTAGAATTTCTTTAACTTTTGTTGCTAAATCAGGATTTTTTTTCTCATTAAAAACAACAATTTGAGCTAAAATTGAAGCAATTTCTTGACGCAACACAAGTGATAACTTTTCTTGTCGATCTCTGGCAAGGAGATAGTCAATTGCTTTCATAATGCTTTTTTCATTATGAACCTGACCAGTATGACTTAACAAAGATAGAGCCGTTTCTACACTTTGTGGTTCTGTACTCACTTTTCCCCTTAAATGCACATCTGGGATTTCATTTTTATATGCTTGTTCTTTGCTTATTTCGTTCATTTCTTCCCTCCTTATTACTTGCCAATCATAAACTCGACTACATCACCATCTTGCATAATGTAGTCACGACCTTCTTGTCTAACTTTACCAATTTCTTTGCAAGCTGTCCAACCACCAATTTTAATAAAATCTACAAAGTTAACGATTTTGGCACTGATAAATTTTTTACTAAAATCAGTATGAATGACGCCGGCTGCTTCCTGAGCAGTAGAACCTTTTCTGATTGTCCAAGCTTTACTCTCAATTTCACCGGTGGTTAAAAAGCTTTGTAAACCTAAGGTCTGATAAGCCACTGCCGCTAAACGAGATAAACCACTTTCTTCAATCCCCAACTCCTGCATATAAAGTTCCTGATCTTCTGCAGCTAAAACTGCTAGTTCACTTTCGATTTTGGCAGAAATAATGACAATTTGCTCTTTTTTGACGTGAAGTTTGCTGGCGAAAAGTTGAGTTAATTCCTGAGTGTTGGCAAGTTCTTTTTCATCGACGTTAATTGCAAAAATTTCCGGTTTAGCAGTCAGTAAACAAAGTTCTTTAGCGACTAATTTTTCAGTTTCGCTTTGGCAATTCAGGCTTTGGCCTTGCTCGATTTTAGTTAAAAAATCTTGAATGACATCCCATCTCGCCTTTTCATCTTTACTAGCTGCACCTTTTGGCTGTTGTTGTTTTTGTAAAGTCTCCAGGTCAGCTAATTGTAGTTCGGTGCGAATAATCGTCAAATCTTGCTCTGGATCAACGCTACCCTCACGAAGCACATTGGGATCGCTAAAATGGCGCAAAACATGACAAATAGCATCTGTCTCGCGAATATTGGCCAAAAATTTGTTACCCAGTCCCTCACCCTTGCTCGCTCCTGCAACTAAACCAGCAATATCCACAAACTCCACGAGAGCATATTTAAGGGGAGGTAAATTAGCTAATTTTTCGCTGACTTTGGTTGCTTGCGCTAGTTGAATCAAACGATCATCTGGCACTTCTACCACGCCAACGTTGGGCTCAATTGTGGCAAAGGGATAATTGGCTGCCAAAGCCACCTGCTTTTTGAGTAAAGCATTAAAAAGCGTAGATTTGCCAACATTAGGCAGACCAACAATACCAATTTGTAAATTCATAGCACTATTATATCGAGAAAATGAAGAATTACGCCACCAAAATCACTCCCACCATGCAAATAATGGCGGCTAAAATTTTGCGCCACAAATTATCGCGCTCTTTGATGAAGATCGCCGCGAAAATTACAGTTAAAATAATATTTGTTTTACAAATAACGCTCACCTGTGAAAGCATGGTCCCTTTGGCCAAAGCCATATAAAAAGTAATCACTCCAATTGAATAAATAGCTGTGTAAGCAAGTAAGTTTTTATCTATTTTTCTAGTACTTCTAATCAGAGCAGGCATCTTTTTAAAATATATTAGACAAAGCATAAGTCCTGGTAGAAGTGACATTAAGCCAGCGTAAGAAATAGCATCGTAAGTGCGAATAATCATCATGTCGCTGACATTAGCAAAAGCAAACAAACTGGTGGCTACTAACGCTAATAAAGCTCCTTTGCCAAAAACGAATTTTTGTTTTTTGTACTGCACTAAAAAAATTGAAATCATCACTAAAATTGCACCAAAATACTGGGGCATAACCAAACGCTCTTTTAAAAATATGTATGCACAAATCATGGTCACGATTGCTCCAGCTCCAGATAAGATAATCATTTCAGAAGCTTCGATTAATTTAATCGACTTAAAAAACATAATCGAGCCAAAAGCATAAAGTATGGTACTAAATAAAAAATATGGCCACAGTTCGGCTAGATTTGGCCAAGAAAAACCCTGAATAATAGCGAATGGAATAATAATAAATCCCAGTAAAAGTTGAAAAACTATCGACGACAAAACTGGATCGCTTTCTTCCTTTTTCATCGCTAATCTCTGAAACAGAGTGGCTACTGAAATTGCTATAACATTGATTAAGAGGATAAAAAGCCAAGACATGGACTTAATTCTAGCATTAAAAAATTGATATTTTAAATGGATAATTTCCTCGATAAATAGTCCTATAATAATTGACTTTTGGATATTTTTATGACATAATACCCCTAGTTGTTACACTACCCCCACTGCGGTCAATGCGATCGCAGAAATCCAACCGGTAGTGTTGAAGGAGGAGCTGTGAACAGCACGAGAAAAAAGGATTTTTTAATCGTTTTTCTGGTAGTCCTCGTTGCTATAGTTATCTTTTTCGGCCTAAAGGCCGTAATAGAGAACCAGAGCAACAAAATTGCCGCGGAATGCTTAAGCGGCAGCCAAACTGCCTGCGCGCTTTTTCAAGCGCGGGAGAATGTCGCTGCAACAGAAATTTTGTTGCAGGAAGCGAAAACAAATTTGGCAACTGCCAGGGAAGCTTACAAAGC
Source organism: uncultured Pseudomonadales bacterium (assembly GCA_964519685.1). Lineage (GTDB taxonomy): Bacteria > Patescibacteriota > Microgenomatia > UBA1400 > PJMF01 > UBA1364. Next base: position 5,447 of record CAZFIY010000011.1, on the reverse strand, counting down.
TTCTCAAGTAGGAGAATGACAACTCCCCTCCAAAATAAAACTCCGCCTACAAAAAAGGCGGAGTTTTTCTTTTTTAAAACGAAAAGATTAAAAATTATTCCTCAGAAGGAATAACTAGCCAACACAAAAGATAGATGATAAGTCCAGGAAATCCTCCAGGAATTAAAGTTAAAACTAAAATTACTCTAATCAGAGTAACATCAATCTCGAAATAATTGGCAAAAGCAGCAGCAACACCAGCCAGCTTGCGTCCTTTCAACGGTCTGATTAATTTTTTCATAGAAGTTTTAGTCTTTGGACTAGGCATATTTTTCCTTTTTTTTACTTTTGTTATTGTAGCATGAATCTATAGGGACTAAAGATTTTTTAATTCTTCCCCATCAGTTTGAAAATACCACAAGGCAAAATCACTATTGCGGAAATTTTTTTCTTTAACAAGCTGTGATAATTGATTCAAATCGAAAAGCTCGACGCTGATTTTTTCACCAGCATCAGGGTTGAGGTTAGCTACTTGTTGGCAATTTTTTGCCACTAAATAAAAATTCGCCCAATCAATTCTACTGTTCATTTGTCCGCTAAAAAGAAAATACCAATCATCACTTGAAAAACCAGTCTCCTCCAACAATTCGCGCTTAGAAGCAGCTAAAACACCTTCATTTTCGTCAATAATTCCACCAGGTAAACTCCAAAATTCTTGAAAGCCAGGTTGAATTTGCTTGGTCATAATCACTTTCTTGTCTGCAGTCAAAGCCAAAACCGTCACCGTATCAGCTCTGGAAACACTTTCAAAAGTTACTTCACTACCATCATAAAGTTTTTGTGGCCATTGCCAAATTTTGAAAAAATTTCCCTGAGCCATTATTTTTGCCCCCTCACCTCTTTGCAATTTAGCTGGCGTGCGCACGATAATTTCTTGCTCATTTCGTTCATTAACTTTTTGTAACATATCTGCCAAATTATAGCGCAAGAGCCAAGGTATAATACAGTTGTGTCAGAAATTCAGATCAAAAACAAAACTTATCGTCTGCCGATTTTTTTGCCAGACGCCACTTTGGGTGTGGCTCGTAATTTAGATAGCCTTGATCTTGCCAAAGTAGGTTTGCAAGGCGTAATGGTTAATACCTATCATTTGATTCAAAAACCAGGTGAAGAAGTTTTACAAAAAATTGGCGGCATCAAAAAAATGATGAATTGGGGTGGCTTTGTTTCTTCTGATTCTGGTGGTTTTCAGCTTTTCTCTTTAATTCGTAAGAATCCTAATCTAGGTAAAATTACCGACGAAGGTATTGTGCTTTACTCTGGCCCAAAAAAACAAAAAAAGATCCTTTTTACTCCGGAAGATTCGATTCGCATGCAGTTTGCGATTGGTAGCGACGTGATGATTTGTCTCGATGATTTTACACCACCGAGTGAAACCCGGTTATTCCCTGGGGCGCCACCAGAGGCTGACGAAAAACGCATTCAAGAAAGCGTAGAAAGAACTATTTCTTGGGCTAAAAGAGCAAAAATTGAGTTTGAAAAACAATTAACCGAACATGGTTTTGATGAGGATAATCGTCCACTCTTACTCGCGCCAATTCAGGGTCATGATCATAAAAAATGGCGCACTTATTGCGCCACTGAACTAAAAAAAATCGGTTTTGATATTTGTGGTTTGGGTGGTTGGCCTTTCACTGAAGATGATCAATTTGATTACTCTTTTTGCCAATTGAATGCTGATTTAACAAGCAAAAATAGTCTGCGTTTTGCTCTTGGTGTAGGCACTCCAGAAAACATTGTGAGGCTTTTCTTTATGGGTTATCAATTTTTTGATTGCGTCTTGCCTACTAGAGATGCTCGTCATCAAAGACTCTATACTTTCAAAGTTGATCCAAAATCTTTGCATCGCGCTGATCTGGAAAAATTAAGCAAAGAAAATCGATTAAGTGAAATTTTCGATTATTGTTATATCAATAAAGGACAGTTTGCTACTAATCAGCAAGCCGTAAGCCAGTTTTGCGACTGCCCAATTTGCCAGAAAACCAATGAAATTCCTCAAGTCAGTAAAGCCTATTTACATCACCTTTTCAAAATCGGCGATGGCAGTGCTTTCCGCTTGGCTAGTTTACATAATTTGCGAGTTTACACACAATTAATGGAGATTTTAAGCAGAGATTAATCCCACAAGCCATGTTCTTTGAGAGCTTTTTTGATCTGTAATAGTTCGATTTCAATTTTTTTCAGTTTCACTTGCAGGTCGAGGTCTTCTCCCTCATCAACTTCCTCATCCAGAAAATAGTTAATGGATTTATGAGTTAGATTGCTGATGCTTTGCAAAGTATCAAGTGGAGGCATGGCTCTACCTTTTTCATAAGCACTAATTGTGCGATCAGAAAGTTTAAGCGAGCTAGCTAAATCTTTTTGTGACAGCGCCGCCTCTACTCGAGCTTGTCTTAATTTTTTGGCAATGTTGTCCGTCTTTGTCATATTTTGTTTACTTGACTAAACTTTAATAAACTATTACTCTATTTTTATTAGAAAAAATCTAATTAAAATATGCTAACAGACTCAATTCTTCCCGCCATCTTGATCGTTGAGCCTAATGTGGATCTAGAAAAACCATATATTTTTTTAGATCCAAAAATTTTTCAGGTCACTAGAGTGAGTAATGTTCTCATTGCTAGTGAAGAGCTACAAAAACAAGATTTTAATTTAGTTTTTTTAAGTTGCAGTTTTTCTAACAAAAAAATCCTGAGTTTTCTTGAGTCGCTTAAGCTCGCTAGCAAAAAACAAATCCTTCCCCTGATTTTAGTTGTTGATCTCCATCAGCCTTACAGCATCGTACCAGGACTTAAGTGGGATCAAAAAATCGCTGTCCTGAGTTCTGCATCAACTACAGAAGAACTTCAGTCTGTTTTACGTCGCCTACTCTAATGTTAATTTGCTAACTTCTTGTAACCTACTCTAATTATAATAGATAAGTGGTGACAAAAAAACAAGCAATCAAGAATTTAGCTCTCCGCTACCGACCACGAGAAAAAGTGCGCGAAAAAGGTCTTCAAGCTTTAAATAATCATGAACTTCTTGCCTTGATCATCGGCAGCGGTCAAAAAAACTGCAATGTTTTGGATTTAGCTAAAAAAGTCGAAAAACAATTATTTGCCACTACTCGCACCGTTAATCAAACCTCTTTGACCAAAATTTTTGGCATTGGAGAAATCTTAGCTAATAAAATTCTAGCTAGCTTAGAGTTGGGACAACGTTTGGCACAAAAAACAGACTATGAATGTATCAATACTCCAAAAAAGATTTATGAGCTTTCACGGGAGTTACATCATAAAAAACAAGAACATTGTCTCGCCTTTTATCTTAACGGTCGTCAAGAGTTAATTGCCAAGAAAACTATTGCTATCGGCGGTCTGAATTTTAATTTCTTGGAACCAAGATATATTTTTGAGCCAGCTTTTAGTCTTGGAGCCAGTAATTTTATTTTGGTGCACAATCATCCTTCAGGTAATCCGCAACCTTCGGATGACGATTTGTTGCTCACCAAAAAAATTGCCAGCATCGCTGATTTGATGGGAATCAAGTTACTAGACCATTTAATTGTCTGTAAAAACGACTTCTTTTCTATCAGAGAACATTTCGTAGAACTAATTAATGCTGAGGCTGAACTTTGATGGTCACGGCACCATCTAAATCGACCAGCTGATAACCAGCTTGAGTAAACTCGTGGCGAATTTGATCGGCTTTGGCGTAGTCTTTGTTAAAACGAGCTTTTTCTCTCTCTGCAAAAAGAGCTTGCAGGTTTTCTGGCAAATCTTTTACTTGTAAATCTTGTGTTTCTCTAGCAATTAAGTCACTTTCTTTGGCAGCAATTAAACCTAAACCTAAAATCCGGTCGAAATCTAATAACAAACGATATTTTTGACTATTCGTTAAAGCTGCGTCTTTTAACATTTGCCACAAGACTGCCAAAGCTGCTGCTGTATTTAAATCATTTTCGACTGCTGACAGAAAATCACTCATGAATTTATTCACCAGCTCATTTTGTTCATCTGACTCATCAGCAAAATCTCGAGGAGAATTTTTAAGCGCAAAGTAATTTTGCAAAAGTTTTTGCCAGGCACTCTGACTAGCTTCTAAACTACTCAAAGTAAAATTTTGCTCACTGCGATAATGACTGCTTAAAAATAGCAAACGCAAGGCCGCTGGCGCAAAACCCTTTTTCATAATGTCATCAATGGTGTAAAAGTTGCCCAAGGACTTACTCATTTTTTCACCATCAACTCGTAAAAAGTTATGATGTACCCAATATTTAGCAAAGGGTTTTTTGCCAGTATAAGTTTCTGATTGAGCGATTTCATCAGTGTGGTGCACGGCAATATGATCAATTCCACCGGTATGAATATCGATTTGTGGACCAAGATGTTCGATGCTCATGGCACTACACTCCACATGCCAGCCAGGAAAACTGCGCTGATGCCAAGGGCTTGGCCAGACCATTTGACGATTTTCACCTGGTTTTTCAAATTTCCACAGTGCAAAATCGGTGGGGGTTTTTTTACCAATCGTCTCATCTATTCTTGCTTCCTGAGGAGCAAAACGTGGGTCGTGACCAGTTAGTTCACCATATTTATCCAATTTCGAAGTATCAAAATAAACTCCATCGCCTTCAATTACATAAGTGAAACCTTTTTTCTCCAAATCTAAAACTAAATCTAATTGACTTTGAATGTGCTCAGTAGCTCGACAGCTCAGGGTTGGTCGTAAGACGTTCATTTGATCCATGCTGTAAAAAAAGTAATCTTCAAATTGCTGAGCCAATTCCCAGGCGGTTTTGCCATATTTGCGCGCTCCTTTTTCCATCTTATCCTCGCCCTCATCTTCATCAGAAACTAAATGGCCAACATCAGTAATATTTTGTACGTGCTTCACGTCGTAGCCTGCATTGCGCAACATTCTCACTAAGACATCGTCCATTACATATTTACGTAAATGACCAATATGCGTGTAATCATAAACAGTGGGACCACAAGCATAAAGACCGACTTGCATCGAATTTGCATGTACTGGAGAAAATTCCTCAATTTTTTTGGAGAGAGTGTTATAAAGTTTTATCACTGTAACTTATTGTAACTTGACTAAGCAAGTTTGACTAGCCATCAGCCTGGGTCATCTGGGTTCTGCGGTTTTGCAGCAATTGCGAGGTTTTGGCTTTTTTACTTCCAGTTAGGCCCACTGGACCTTTTTGTGGACTACTTGGAGGGGCGATTTGCTCTTCTGCCTCTTGCGCCTCTTTTTCTTTTTGTTCCTGCTCAGCTTGTAATTCCTGTTGCTTTTTTTGTTGTTCCTCTTGATATTGCTGTTGTATAAAAGCTTGCTCTTCACTAGTCAATTTTTGCCAATTTTGAGCAATTTTTTGTTTTTTGGCTTTTTTTTCTGGTGGATCTTCTGGATTGATACCA
>CAZFIY010000010.1:0-15862 GCA_964519685.1 uncultured Pseudomonadales bacterium | reverse complement strand
GTGCACAAGAGAACTTTGACAGAGAAAAAATTAAAAGAGGTTTGATTAAAGCAACCTGGAAGCGTCCAGTTAGTATGTTGCAGATAGAATTACTGATTGAAGATGTAGAGGCTAAATTGCGTCAAAGAGAGGTTTTTGAAGTCAAAAGTTGGGAAATTGGTAACTTAGTGCTTAATCGACTCAAGAAACTTGACCCGCTTTCTTATCTGCTTTTCGCTAGTGTTTATCGAGACTTTGGTGAATTGGCAGATTTTGAAGAAATTAAAAAGTTAAAAGAGGATTAACTCAATTACAAATGGTCTTATGTTAAAGGACTGAGTTAATTCTTAGTATCAATAAAGGAATTAAAAAAAAGGAAAGATTTATATATGACAGCGCAAAAAACCGCCAGCAATCAACTGCCTAAAAAGAAAATGAAATTTATGGATCGTAAACTTTCCAAAGGTTTAGGAGAAGCTGTGGCTAAGCGTACTATTTTGCGCACTAAAGAAAATGGTGAATTAGAAACCTGGGCAGACGTAGCGCATCGCGTAGCTTTGGGTAATTCTTCTTTATTGCCAGAAAAATTAAAAAAAGATCGCAAAAGCGAATATGAATTACTACGTAAACACATTGCCAATGCTTCATTGTTGATGAGTGGTCGCCATTTACAGCATGGTGACGAGAGTCAACCAGAACGCAATATGGAAGTGTTTACTAATTGTAGTACTGCTTCTTCTTCCTTTTTGCTTTTTTATCTACTTTTAAATGGCTCAGGGGTTGGTCGTGCTTATGATGACGCTTTAATGGTAGTAGATTGGGATTACATGCCGATCGTGCGTTGTGTTTTAAGTGATGCACATGCTGATTTTGTATGGGGTGACGATGAAAGTACTCGTGAAGCCCGTCACAAATACGAAAATGCCCATTGGTTTGAAATTCCTGATACGAGAGAAGGTTGGGCTCAAGCGGTCGAAAAGATTGAAGAGATGGCTTACGAACGCAAATTTAAAAATGACACTTTAATTTTGGATTTCACCAAAGTCAGAGCCAAAGGTTCACCAATTGGAGGCATGCAAGGTCGTCCAGCTTCTGGTCCACGTCCTTTGATTAAAGCGATTCAAAAAGTAGCTACAATTAAGGGTTCTGGCATGAAACCTTGGAAGCAAGCTCTTTACGCTGATCATTATTTATCAGAATGTGTTTTGGTGGGCGGCGCGCGCCGCGCCGCCCGTATTGCAGTTAAAACTTGGACGGATCCAGATATTTTTGATTTTATCTCTATTAAAAAAGGTGGCTTTTTATGGTCAGCTAACAACAGTGTGGCGGTGGATGAGAAGTTTTGGAAACAACGCAGTCAACATTCGATTAAAGTTTTGGATGCGGTCATGCGTGCTTCTTATTTTGACAAAACTGGTGAACCAGGTTTTGTGAATCAACATAAATTAGTCCAAAATGATGATGGTTTTGATGGCTATCTCGATGGCAGTTATGCACGTAGTAAAAAATTTATGCCAATGAAAAAGACCGTTAAAATGCTAGCCGAAGTAGCTAGACATGCTGGAGCTAAGTACTACACGCAGATTCCTAATCCTTGTGGTGAAATTACTTTAAATATGTTAGGCGGTTATTGCGTGATTGCTGATGTAGTGCCTTATCATGCTCCAGATGTTGAGACGGCTGAAGAAGCTTTCCGTGTGGCCACTCGTGCGCTGATGCGTGTGAACACTTATATGGATAGCTTGTATTCTCGTGAAGTGAAAAGAACAAATCGTATTGGAGTGGGTATGACCGGTATTCATGAATATGCTTGGAATGCTTTTGGTTTAGCTTTCCGCGATTTGATTGATGAAGAAAAAGCCAAAGATTTTTGGATGACCATTGCTCGTTTTAAGCGAGCTGTCCAGGAAGAGTCGATTAGTTACGCCAAGAAAATTGGTGCTAATGTGCCACATACTAATACCACTATTAAACCAGCTGGCACGACTTCTAAGCTTTTTAGTCTTTCTGAGGGAGCTCATTTACCAGCGATGCGCGAATATATTCGCTGGGTGCAGTTTAGTAGTGATGATCCATTAGTTAAGAAATATCAAAAATTAGGCTATCCAAATAAAGAGCTTAAGAGTTATCAGGGGACTACGGTGATTGGTTTTCCCACGCAGCCAGAAATTTGTAGCTTGGGGATGAATAGCAAATTAGTGACAGCCAGTGAGGCGACGCCGGAAGAACAATATAAATGGTTGATGCTAATCGAAAAATATTGGATTGTCGGCGTTGATGAGAATGGCAAGCCTTTGGCAGAAGATAAAGGTAATCAAGTTTCTTACACTCTCAAATATGATCCAGAAAAAGTTTCTTATCGCAAGTTTTCGAGCATGATTCGCAAATATCAGCCTTTAATCAAAACCTGCAGCGTGATGCCGAAGATTGATGTGACCGCTTATGAATATCAACCAGAAGAAGCCGTCACCATTGGTCAATTTATGCAAGTGATCAATGAAATAAGTGACGAAGATAATGAATTATTGGAAGATATTAATTTGGAACATTTGAAGTGCGACAGTGGTGCTTGTCCGATCTAATTTGATCAGTGATTAATTTAATACTTTAAGTTAATTTTTCTATGCTAAAATATCGCCACTGTGGCTACTAAGAAAAAATTAAAAAAAACCAAAAAAAATAAAATAAAACGAGAAAAAAAAGTTTTAGTAGTACAGAATTCAGTTAAGTTAATTAAGCGTGGTCGTCCTAAGTTACCGCTTCGTGTAAAGCTTAAAAGAGCAGTCACAAAATATTTTTTCAACTTAAATAAAAAAATAGATAAATCAATAAAAAAATTGAATTATCAATATATTTCTATTTTAAAAGTTCTTAAAATTAAAAAAGGTCGTGGTCGTAAAAAATTACCTTTTTACATCAAATGGCGAAGGTTTTTTCTTAGTACTAAAGAGCAATTCATTAAAAACAGAAAAAAATTTTCTGAAAATTTACATTTTTTTAAACTAAAGTTTTTAAAATTTTTCCATTTAAATAAAAAAGTTGGTCGACCTAAAAAGAAACCAATTTTTTACTCTTACTTAACCTCAATTTTTTTTACTTTATTATTTCTAGCTTTTTCTTATTTCACTTACGACGTAGCTATTAAAGATTTGCCTTCTCCGACCGATTTATCTAACAAAGAACAAAATTTAACTACAAGAATTTTGGATAGAAATGGCAATTTACTTTATCGCATTTATGAAGATGAGAATCGCACTTTAATTGCTTTACCCAATGTTTCCCAATACGCTAAAGAAGCCACGATTGCGATTGAAGATCGAGATTTTTACAAACACATTGGCTTTTCATTTAGAGGAATTTTCAGAGCCATGATAAGAAATTTTTCAGGAGAAACTGTGCAAGGTGGCTCTACCATTACTCAGCAATTAATCAAAAATCGTTTACTCAGTAAAGAAAAAACCTATCGTCGCAAAGTGCGTGAATTAATGTTATCGCTCATTGCAGAGCGGATTTATAGCAAAGAGCAAATCTTGGAAATGTACCTTAATACAGTGCCTTATGGTGGTTCGACCTATGGTATAGAAGAAGCTTCTTGGCGCTATTTTAATAAATCAGCTAAAGATTTAAGTTTGGCAGAAGCAGCACTTCTAGCTGGTTTGCCACAAGCACCATCGACTTATACACCTTTTGGTTCTAATCCTGAATTAGCTTATGAGCGTCAAGCAGAAGTGTTGCGACGCATGGTAGAGGATGGCTATATTAGCCAATTACAAGCTGATCAAGCTAGACAAGAAAAATTAATTTTTAATCAAGATAGAATTGACATTCAAGCCCCGCATTTTGTGATGTATGTGCGCAAACTTTTGGCTTTGAAATACGGTGAAGAAATGGTATCCAAGGGTGGTTTGGAAGTACGCACTACTCTTGATCTATCATTGCAACATCAAGCTCAGGACATTGTTAGTAGCGAAGTTAGTAAATTAAAGGCATTCAAAATTAGCAATGGGGCTGCTTTAGTGACTAATCCCAAAACAGGGGAAATTTTAGCTATGGTGGGCGGCGCTGATTATTATGATTTTCTTCATGATGGCCAGGTCAATGTGACGATTAGGCCACGTCAGCCAGGTTCATCTATTAAGCCGCTGACCTATGCCACAGCTTTTGAACGAGGTAAAACTGCTGCCTCAATTATCGACGATTCGCCCGTGGTGTATCAGATTCCTGGTAGTAAGCCTTATGCTCCTAAGAATTATGACGGTCGTTTTCATGGCAGAGTAACCTTGCGTGAAGCTTTAGCCTCTTCGTACAATGTTCCCGCAGTTAAGCTTTTAGCAGAGTTGGGAGTGTCAAATTTAATTGATAAAGCTGAATCTTTAGGTATTAATACTTGGCAAGACAGGAATCGCTTCGGCTTATCACTTACTTTGGGAGCTGGTGAAGTTTTGATGACCGATTTGGCTGCTGCTTATAGTACTTTTGCTAATCTTGGTTATCCAGTGACTTTAAATCCTTTTCTAGAGGTAAATAATTATAAAGGAGAAACAATTTATAGGGATCATTGTGCCATAGATGCAGATAATTGTTATCAGGATTTGGAATTAAGTCCCAAAGCAGCTTATTTGATCACAGATATTTTATCTGATAATAAAGCTAGAACACCAGCTTTTGGAGCCTTCAGTGTACTTAATATTCCCAATCAACAAGTGGCAGTTAAAACTGGAACCACCAATAGTATGAAAGATAACTGGACTATTGGTTACACGACTAATCGTTTGGTAGCAACCTGGGTTGGTAACAATGATAATACGCCAATGAGCTATGTTGCTTCTGGTATTACTGGAGCCTCGCCAATTTGGAATAAAATCATGCTCTTACTTTTAGATGACCAAAATCCCCACCGTTTTGTTGTTCCTGAAAACATGATTAAAGTTAAAATTTGTGCTGTCACCGGTACTTTGCCTTGTGCTAAATGTCCTCGCGTTGTGGAGGAAATTTTTGTCAAAGGTACAGAACCACAGAATTTTTGTAGTGATGAATCTTTTACTGATTTAGCGGTTGAAAATCAAGGAAACCAAAAACCCCAATAGAAGGGTAATTAGTAAAAGTAATGGTGCCACCCATCTTTGACTAAGTTCTTCTTTTTCAATTTTTCTTTGACGTTTTTTGGCTTGTTTAGCTAAATAGTTTTGTTCGATTTTATCTGCTTTTTTAGCTACATCTTTAATAAGATTAGGATCAGGCTGATAAATTTTATTCATTGTTTTTTTGAATTTGTTTTACTTTTTCAATGATTAAATCAACTACTTCTTCAATTTCTAAATGACTAGTATCTAAAACCCAAGCTTTTGGCACGATTTGCAGAGGATCAGTATCTCTACTGATGTCTCTTTGATCTCTTTCTTTGATTTCTGCAATAACTTCTTCGACAGTGATATTCATACCCTTAAATACTGCATGTGTCTTCTATCGGCGCGTGATTCTACATCAGCAGTTAGAAAGATTTTTAAGTCGGCATCTGGTAAGACACGAAAGGTGATGTCTCTGCCTTCCATGACAACGTTTTGATTGCTAGCAATTTCTTGTTGTTTTTTTACTAGTACATGTCTGAGTTTGGGTAAGGTGGCTACTTTGGAAGAACCATCACTGCATTTTTGAGTACGAATAGCCCAGGAAACATCCTCTCCGTTCAAGATCACAGTAGTTAATCTGCCATCTGTTTCTTTGGGAGGAAGAGGATTGCGCATTTCCAACTTGCTTTTTTCAAGTAAGGCCACTACTTGATCTTCATCAGCTAAATCAATTTCTTGGCGTAGAGCCAATAAAGCTGTGGCTCTATACATGGCTCCTGTATCGACATAGAGAAAGCCTAATTTTTGAGCTAATAAACGGGAAATTGTGCCTTTTCCTGCCGCTATAGGACCATCAATGGCAATTTGAAAGGATTTGCTCATAAAAAACTTCTATTATTTCTTGCTGGCTTTTTTCTTTTTAGGGGCAGTTTTTTTAGTAATATTTTTTTTCTTGGTTGTAACCATCCACTCATCTCTATCGGCAGTGATTAGGCCACCTAGTCCGACAATAACGAGGATCAGTGGCCACAAGTTCCAAAAAGCGCTGGGTAAATATCCCATGTTGGAGGCCATGAAAATGAGTCCCATAACTACTAAAGTAACTGGCCAGAAAACTTTTTTAGGCATAACTTAATTAAAGCTTAATTTTTGTGAGAGAACAAGTGCAAAAATGATTTTTTTTAATTATATTTTTAGTTTCGCTTTTTTATTTTGCGAGGCCAATTCTCTTTGCAAATCTCTTTTTTTGATACCAGCTCTTTTTTCGTATTCTTTTTTACCTTTGGTCAGGGCGAATTCTAATTTAATCAAATTGTGCGATAAGAAAAAAGCCAGAGGGATGATGGCAAAACCCTTTTGTTGACTGGCTGCTACCAATTCATTGAATTCACTTTTTTTAATCAATAATTTGCGAGATCTTTTAGGATCGTAATCTTCTTGTTTGGCGAAAGCATAGGCATTGATCTGTGCGTTAATTAAAAAAAGTTCACCGCCAATTTCTTTGATGTAACTGCCATTGAGACTAGCGTGTCCCAAGCGCAAGCTTTTCACCTCACTGCCACTTAAAACTACACCAGCTACAAATTTTTTACTGATCGAGTATTCGTATTGAGCTTTTTTGTTGAAAACGAGTGACATTAGTAAGGCTTATTTTAACATTGTTTAACTGATTTAGTTATATCTCTACCTCATAAACCACTGAACCGCTCAGAGCATAGACTTTTTTACCATCAGCCTTGATGACAATACTACTTACACCAGCCAATTCATTGCTTTTGATTTCACTAATAAGTTGACCATCCTTAGTGAGGATGATTAGTCTTTTATTCTGTTTTTCTAAAATAGCCAGGGTGTTATTGTCTTCGCTGGAGCTGATAGAAATGGTGCTATTTAGTGGCTTACTAAGACCAGTGATTTGAAAATCTGCTGTATAACCCTTATTAAATTTAAGCAGTCTGCCTGATTTATCTCCTAACCATAAATCGCCATCAATTATCAGGTCACTAATATTTTCAAAATTAATACCCTGTTTATCTATGAGCCAACCGATGGGTTCACTCAGTTTTTCAGTGTTGTAATAATACCTATATATGTTTCTTTTTTCTTTATTAACTAGATAAAGATATGGCCCAAAACTACTGAGATACTCAGCATTTTTGTCCGATTCTCCTTCTGTTTTAATTTCTTTGAATTTTTGCTCATTTTTTTGTAAATCCAGCATTTGTATACCATTACTTAAGACAAACAGTTTGCCATCACTAACGGTGAAATTTCTAATTTTCTGATTATTATCTAAACTCAGTTTTTCTTGACTGAGATCTGTGTTGATTTTTAAAATTTCTTGACCACTATTTTCTAAAATGAAAATTTGCTCACCTTCAATTTCAATTTTCTTACCTAAGAAATTATCTAAATTAAAAGCAATGGATAGACGATCTAGGGAATTCTCTCCAGCTATTTGATTAATAATGTTTTCTAATTTTTGAATTTGTTCATCAATTAGTTTTAAACTTTCTCGATTATTTTTCTCTTTTTTCAAAGCTTCAACTGCTTGTAGACTTTTTTGTGCTTTTTCTCTGGCGATTAGAGGTTGTTGTAGAACTAATTGATCTATATTTTTTATGTCTGCATCGATTGTGGAGATTTTATTTTGAATATTATGAACAATTTTTTGCTGTTGATTATTAAGTAAAGTGAAAGTGCCAAAGACTCCTCCAAGTAAGGTTAGAAAAATGATCAAGCTAATTAATAATTTTTTCTTGTTTTGATTTTTAAGCCATCTATAGATTTTTTTTAAAAATGAAGGAATTTTTTTGATGAAAAAATAAATTTTTATAGCTACTTTTTTAAGTTGTGCAAAACATAGTAATAATTTTTTAACTTCAAACTTGGGTTTTTCAGCATTTGGAACTATATTTTCTAAATAGCTTAGAATAGCTAAGCTATTACCAGGATTTCTTTGTTCTTCTTGCATCAAACTCAATTCGCTAACAATCTTTTCTAGACTATTTTCTTTGGCATTTAAACTGACTGAAGTAAGAATTTCTTCAGCCAAAGTAGCACCGGCTTGATTGACTAAAATAATCCGATCATTTTCACGAAATGGACCAAGAATGATTTTTACTTCAGCGCTACTGGAGAGAACTGGCCTGATTTGTCCGTTTCTTTGTAAGATGGCCTGTCCAGAATAAGTGACAAAGACAATTTGTTCTTGATAAAGCCAACTAGCGGCAAGTTCTATTTCTAAATTTTTTTGACGAGTGAAAAATAATAAATCTAAAATTTTTTGGTGAAGTTGCTCTGGATTATTGATTTGCCAATTGGTAAATTCACTGGCCAAATCTTTACAAAAACTTGTGGCATTTGCACCTCTGAGTGAGTAAGCCAGAACCAACTTTTTATCTTGATTAGTAACTACTTCAGAGCAAAAATCTAAGCGAGGATGAGCTAAGATTGATATAAATTGAGCCTCTTTCACTGAGTTTATCTTAACACAGAATGGCTAAGTTGGGTTGACGATCAAGTTGATCTAGTTTAGAAAATTCACCTCTAGAATATTTAAAATTAGCCACTAAACCAATCATGGCAGCATTGTCGCCACAGAGTTTTTTACTGTAAGGTACTCTGAGTACAATTTTTTTACCACTCAAGTGTTGGTATTTAGTCAAAGTTTTTCTAATCACTTGACGCAAACTAATGTTGGCGGCTACGCCGCCACCAAGCCAAACTTCGCTAATTTGGGTAGGAATGGCTTGGCCTTTTTTGAGATGTTTGAGAAACTCGCGACTAGGATACAGTTTCTGTGCCAAGTTTTGACTAAGCAAGACTCTTTCTAGTTTGTAGGCGATTTGTGCAAAAACCGCTGTTTGTAGAGCCAAGGCCAAATCATAAATAGTTTGTTTGTTGAGTTTATTTTGTTTTTCTAAGTCGGCAATCAGATTACGGGCGGAAGTTTTCAAACCAGAGAAACTTAAATCAAAGTTGGCTTGTGAAGTCATGGCTTTGGGAAAAGTAAATTTATCAGGACGACCTTTTTTGGCAAATTTTTCTAAAAGTGGCCCAGCTGGATAACCCAAATTTAACAAACGTCCTACTTTGTCTAGACATTCGCCAGCAGCATCATCGATAGTTTGGCCAATTTTTTGATAATGACCAATTTCATCTATTAAAATAAATTCGCTGTGTCCGCCAGAAATAACCACGGCTAAGCTAGGCAATTTAGGCGATAAGGAATCCTTGTTTTTTTTGCCATTATTAACAGCCAGTGCAGATAAAGCGTGAGCTTCAATGTGATTAATGGCAATGATTTTTTTCTTGTATTTTTTGGCCAATGTTTTAGTTCTTTCGACACCTACTTCCAAAGCTGGAGCTAAGCCTGGTCCAATGGTAACAGCAATAGCTTCAATTTCTGACCAAGTAGTCTTGGCTTGCCTCATAGCTAAATGGATAGTTGGCTCAAGGTTTTTTTGATGTTCACTTTTAGCCACAGTGGGAAAAACGCCCCCGTATTGTTTATGAATTTGGTTTTGTGAAGCCACAATGTTACTTAGTACCACCAAGCCATCTACAATGGCGGCACTGCTATCATCACAACTGGTATCAATGGCTAAAATTTTTGGCATCTCAGTTTTTTTGAATTATAATTTTTCTTCCTTGCTTTTCTTCACTAAAATCCAAAGTTAATAAAGGGATTTTTTTGTTTAGTTTTAGCCACTTGGTGATTTGCTGAAACCACTCGATGACCACAAGATTATTTTTTTGAATTAATTTTTCAATGGCCAAAAAATTTAATTCCTCTTGACTATCAATTTTCCAAGCATCAATGTGGTAAAAAGTGCCTTCAGTACTTAGACGTTTATATGGATATTCATTGATATATGAATAAGTAGGCGAACTAACAGTTTCTTTAATGCCCAAAAATTTAGCGACGCCTTTGGCAAAAATAGTTTTGCCCATACCAAGGGGTCCATTAAGAGCAATCACCAAACCGCTTTTTTGTAGTTCATTTAAATGATTGAGTAGTAAGCGTCCAGCCAATTCAATGGTTTCACCCTCATCATTGCTCCACAAAATTTCACCTTTTTTGTCTTGAAGTGAACCGCGCAGAGCAATCGGCGTGGAAAGAGTGGTGTCAACAACAATTGAGGGTTCATTTTTGGGTAACTCACCAGCGTCGATGACTAAATCAATTAAGGCTTTTTGTTTCTGAGATAGACCAGCAAAAACATCTTGAATATTGTAAGGTCGTTTTTTGCCAGAAGCATTGGCAGAAGTGCTAGTGATGGCTTGACCAAGATTTTTGATAACTTCAGTAATTAAGGGATAGGCTGGAATACGAATCCCCAAGGTGCCAAATTCAGAATTCACTCTAGGATCAGTTTGATTTTTGCTTTTGGAAATAACTGTAAATGGACCAGGCAAGAAGTTTTTATAAAATTTCAAAGCTTGTTCATTAATCTCGACATATTGTTCTGCCATTTTTTGATCAGTAACAGCAATTGATAAAGGCTTACCTTCGCGACGACCCTTATATTGCAAGAGTTTGTCAATGGCTTTTGTATTAGTAGCAAGAGCTCCAACGCCGTAAACGGTTTCAGTGGGATAAATCACTAGACCACCGTTTTTTAAACAGTTGACTGCTTCACTAATAACTTGCTCTCGATTAGAATTGAGCTTTAATATTTTCATATTTTTCTGTAAGATATAGGCCCATATTATAATGCCAAAAGACAATAATCGTTACCAACTTTTAAACAACCTTGATTTGCTCACTCCAATTGCTGTGGATGATGGAGCTAATCTCAAGTTTAGTCTTTATTTAAGATCTAGAGAAATGAGAGAAATTGTCTTGAATTTGGAAAAAGTGATGCTGAAGAAAAAAAACGAGCGTGAATTATTTGTGGCAGAAAACAAAACTTTCATTGATGCGCTGATGAAAACCTTTGTCGATGATTCCAACTTAACTTTAGAAGGTATGCAATTGGATCAAGAGACAGCGCAAATGTCGATGCAGTTAGCCATGGATTTACGCAAATCCATTTCTTTGGTTAATGCGTTATTTTACGGAGTTGAAGGATTGAAGAGTTAAATATAGACTGGTTTAGTGCATATTCCCAAAAAAAAATTGAAACTAATTTATACAAAATTGTTTTTTGTTTTACTTTTGTTACTGATTGTTTTTATGCGTTTTTATCATTTTCCTCAAACTTTCGAATGGGGTGCTGATAATACTCGTGATTTTTTAGTTGCTAAACATATTGTTAAGTATGGTGATTTTAAGTGGATTGCTCCTTGGTCATTTGGTAGTGGTAATTACATGGTAAATAGCGTTTTTTATTATTATTTATTAGCTATTTTTTATTTATTCTCTTTTGGAAATTTATTTATTTATCAATTTTTATTTATTTTATTTTTTTTTGTTGTTATTTTGATATTTTCTTATCTTTTTGGAAAATTATTTTTTAAAGATCACTTACATCAATATCTTTTTATCATACTTTTTTCTCTTTTACCGATTATGAATGTTTATGGTCGTGGTTCTTTTCAGCCACATTTTGTTTTACCTTTTTTAACAATGAGCCTTTATTATTATTTTTCTTCTTTTCAAAAAAAATCACTTCATAGATTGTCTTTAGCAGTTTTTTTCTACTCAATTTCACTTAATATTCACTATTCACTTTTAGTGATCTTACCTTGGATTGTAGGTATGACTATTTATCTACAATATTATTTTTATGTAAAAAAACACGATGGTTTTAAATGGAAAAAGTTGATAAATAGTCAATTAAAGTGGCCAAGCCTAATACTTTTTTTGAATTTTTATTTTCTATTAATGAATCAACTAATTATAAAAGGTTTTTCAAATGGCTTATTCTTCTTATCTTCATTTTTTACCAAAATCTTTTTTACAAATTTATCATTTTATTTTCATAATTTATCTAATAACTTTCATGTTTTTTGGAATAATTTGATCGGATTTAATAATCCTTTATTGTCACTAATCATTTTTTATTCCTTAGTTCTATTTATCTGTTATTTATTTATTTTGAAAAAGAAAACATTTTATTCTGTCAGTTTATTTTTAGCATCCTCGTGTATTTTATTTACTTTTTTTATTAATTATTACAATGGGAAAGGTAATTATCCAAGTTATTATTTTGCACCTTTTTATATTATTGTCCCGTTATTTTTAATGAGTGTTTTGTCTAGTTTAAACAAAAAATGGAGAAGTTTTTTATTTGTTTCATTATTTCTCAGTGTTTTATTTTTTTCTGTGCGACAATTTGTAACAAAAGTTACAACAGCTTCCAATCAACAAGAGATTGATAAATATAAGATTATTTCAGATAAGATTAGTAAAGATGTTAAAAAACAATTCTTAGATCATAGTGATTTTTTTGTTTTTACAATCAATGACCAATTAGATTGGTCCTCAGCTCCATATTGGCTGTATTTAGAAAATGACTTAAATCTACAATTAGTAAAGAACACTAATTTTCGCTATAACATTATTTCTATCAATGAATTGAGTCAGAATGTTTATTTAATTTGTGATAATCCCAGAATATCTTGGAATAAAAATAGAGAGAATATGTGTTTAGAAAGATTTACTAATAATAATTTTTTAAAAGCATATGAAGAAATATATTCGATAAAAAACGATAATTTATCTGTTTATCGTTTGTTACTCAATAAAAAAGTTAATTATTATGCATTTTACAATGCGGCTTCTTTTGATTAATATGTTTTTTGCTCGTAATTAGCAATCCATACTGCTTATTGCTAAGTGAATTTTTTTGTGGTAAATTTTGCGCAGTAAAAGTATTTAACTTAATTTCCGAGAAAGAAAGGAGAACTATGCAAGCTCTCAATATCAAGAAAATCCAACCAAGTGCAGGCTATGTCTTAGTGGAACCAGCCAAAGCTGAGGAAAAAACCACTTCTGGTATTATTTTACCAGAGAACGAAAGTGAAAAACCTCAGTACGGGGTAGTTTTGGCAGTGGGTGAAACTGGTTGTTGCGATGATAATTGCAACTGCTCTTGCTCTTGCTCTTGCGAATGTGAAGATGAAAAATGTTCTAATAATTGTTGCCAAGTTCCAGTCAAAGTTGGTGACAAGGTGATCTACAAAAAATGGGGTGGTAACGAATTCAAAATTGGTGACACCGAATATCAATTCCTCAAATTCGAAGATATTTTAGCAGTTATTAAATAATTTTTAAAATAAAAAGGAAACAAATTATGTCCGCAAAAAAACTTCTTTTTGGCGATGAAGCCAGACAAAAAATGTTAATTGGTATTAATAAATTAGCTGATGCAGTGGTTACCACGCTTGGTCCTAAAGGTCGCAATGTGGCTTTAGATCGTTCTTGGGGTTCTCCAAGTGTGATTCACGATGGTGTTTCTGTGGCTAAAGAAATTGAATTAGAAGATCCATTTGAAAATATGGGTGCTGCTTTGGTCAAGGAAGCTGCTAGTAAGACTAATGATGCTACTGGTGATGGCACCACCACCTCAACTCTTTTGGCTCAAGCAATTGCTAATAAAGGAATGAAGTATGTTACAGCTGGTTCAAATCCGATGATCATGAAGCGTGGTATTGATAAAGCGGTTAAAGCTGTTGTCGCTGAAATTCGTCGTTTGGCTAAAGATGTTAAGGAAGAAGATTGGGAAAAAGTAGCCACTATTTCTGCTCAGGATGAAGTGATTGGCAAAAAAATTGCTGAAGCTCTTAAAAAAGTCGGTAAAGATGGTGTGGTCGAAGTTGAAGAAGGTAAGACCATGGAAATCACTATCGAACACAAAGAAGGTATGGAATTTGATAAGGGCTATGCTTCTCCATATTTTGTGACAGACGCCGATCACATGGAAGCGATTAGTGAGAAGCCATATATTTTGGTAACTGATCAAAAAATCGCCAACATTAAAGATATTTTGCCTTTATTAGAGGCAGTGGTGGGTGAAAGTCGCGAATTAGTGATTATTGCTGATGAAATTGAGGGCGAAGCTTTAACCACTTTAGTGGTTAACAGATTACGTGGCACTTTTAAATGTTTGGCGGTTAAAGCTCCTGGCTTCGGCGATCGTCGCAAAGAGATGTTGGAAGACATTGCGATTCTAACTGGTGCAAATTTGGTTAGTGCTGACACTGGCCGTAAATTAACTGATGCTACTATTACTGACCTTGGTCAAGCAGATAGTGTGCGTTCGACCAAAGATAGCACTAGAATTGTAGGTGGCAAGGGCAAGCAAACTGCTATCAATGCTCGTGTTGCTCAAATTGAAAAACAAATTAAGGCTTCCACTTCAGATTTTGACAGCGAGAAATTACAAGAACGCAAAGCTAAATTAACTGGCGGTGTCGCTGTGATTCAAGTTGGTGCTTCAACCGAAATTGAGATGAAAAACCTTCAAGAAAGAGTCAAGGATGCTAAGGGAGCTACTAAAGCTGCCATCGAAGAAGGTATTATTCCTGGAGGTGGTGTGACTTTGTTACGTGCCAGAAGAGTTTTAGATCAAATTATTACTAAATCTGATGATGAAAAAACTGGTGTGGAATTGATCAAAAGCATTCTTGAGCAGCCAATTCGTATGTTGGCTACTAATTCTGGAGAAGATCCTGGTCAAGTTCTTGCTGAAATTAAGGCTAAAGACCTAGATAATTGGGGATTTAATGCCCTCACTAACAAATTCGAAGATTTGCTTAAGGCTGGTGTGATTGAACCAGCTAAAGTTGCCATTGTTTCTTTGGAAAATGCCGCTTCAGTTGCTTCAATGATTTTAACAACTGAATGTTTAGTGGCTGACGCCCCAAAGAAAAATGAACCTGCCATGCCAGCTGGTATGGGCGGCGGTATGCCGGGGATGATGTAAAAATCACAAGTCTCAATTTTCTTGAGACACGTTTGACGGAAATTATTGCTTATTAAATAAATCAATCTTCTTCAAACTCGATGAGACCGTTGTTTTTTTACTTGTTTAATTTTTTAAGCAAAGAGGCAACGGTCTCAAACGGTCTAAGCAAAATTAAAACTTGTTTCTTTTGGTAATTTTAAAAACGCAATCAGCGACTTCCAATGGTCTTTTATTAAGAATTATCTTTTTCGCTGAAATTGTTTATTTTTTTATTGATTATCAATCAGAAAAATTTAATTTACAATCAAAGCATATGCAAGAATTTAATCAACAAAAAAATGAACAGCCTGGTTTTTTAGCACTTCCTAGCTGGAGTGAAGAAATGGAAACTGTTTTTCAAATCATTAAAAATTCTTTTCCAGAATTAAGCAAACCTATTTTTACCTACATTAGCCAGAAAGATTCACTTAGGGCAAAAATAGAATGCGTATTAGATTCCAACAATACGCTAGTAATTTCTTGTTTGGGTAAAAATGAGCTCACAATGACTTTAGTTTTCAAAATTTTTGTTTCTACTATGGGTAAAGATTTTCAATTCCATCGTTTTGATCAAAATCTTCAAATTCCACTTTCAGATAATAAGAATCCATATGAAGGAGTTTTATTAACTAAAACAGGCCCAATCTTAAATGATATTTTAGGTCAATTTTATAAAAATACAGATTTGAAGACAGAATGAACTATTTTGTAGCGGGACTGAGAGTCGAACTCAGGACCTTCGGTTTATGAATCCGATGCTCTAACCAACTGAGCTATCCCGCCTTACTTTATGGGCAACTTTGTATTTTATCGTAGCTTGCTTGATAATGCTAGCTTATTTTGTTACAATATCAGCCTAACATACGCGGGATAGTGTACGGTGCACGTGGGGCTCATAATCCCACAGGCTAGGTTCGA
>CAZFIY010000009.1:0-19577 GCA_964519685.1 uncultured Pseudomonadales bacterium | reverse complement strand
GCGATATTAAGCTCTTGAGCTTTTTGGTAAATTTTCTGTCCATGTTCATCAGTACCGGTATTAAAAACAACTTCTTTTTTTAAAATTTCTTTCTGATAGCGAGCAATGACATCTGCCTCAATAATTTCCAAAGCAAAACCAATGTGGGGGGCGGCATTAACATAGGGCAAGGTGGTGGTGATATAAAATTTATTATTTTGCATTGTTGTTTATCAGTTATTATAGAAAACTCAAGGCAGAAAAGCCAGAGTGCTATTTTTTAATTAATTTTCTTAGTTCTCTAGAAAAAGTTAAGCAAGCCAACACAGCAGTAGCGAAGATGACTGTTAAAACACTCGCAAGGTCAAAACTAATGTCACTGATCTTAAAATGAAGTAATAGATTTATTAAAAAGGCAATAATAAGACCAATTTTTTTATTCAAAAAGAGAAAAGTGAAGAAAAAGAAATTGGCCAAAAACAAAAGTAAGAAAAATGGCAAATAGCTATTTTTAAAAATAAAATTTTGGATTTGATTGGGATAAATTTTGCTCACTAACAAATAAAACAAAAAATAGCCTACTAAAGAAATTAACAGACAGTAAATATAACTTAAATATTTCTTGAAGAAAGGCGGTTTTTTTGGTTTTAGCCTAGATCTGGCTTGGTTCTGGTCCATGTTTCTAGTATACTAATTTTATATGAACGCGACTACTCTCTTACTTTTAGCTTTACTCTTAATTGCTGTTTTGGCCAGTTTTTATTTTTTGCTCAAAAAACTTTTAGAAGAAAAAATGGGCAAAAATTCTGATGAACAAATTGAAGGGATGATACACAAAGTTTTTGGCATGGCTTCCAATGAAATTGCCATTCAGAGCAAGGGAATTTTACAAGGCGAAAAGGATCTGATTAAAAATGATCTTTCTAATAAACAGGCCGCCATCGAAAAAATGATCAAAGACTTGCGTCAAGAAATGAGCGAACAACAAAAAGAAATTCGCTCTATCGAAAAAGAACAAATCGATAAAATTAGTGGAGTTAAAACCGCTGTCGAAGAACATCGCCAGTTAACCAAAGAACTGAAAGTTTCCACAGAACAGTTAGCCAAAGTTTTATCCAATAACCAAACTCGTGGAGCATGGGGAGAGCGTATTATCGAGGATTTATTAAAGGCCAATGGCCTGCAAGAAGGCATCCATTATTTGCGTCAATCTAAATTAGGTGATTCAAGCATGAAACCCGACATTACTTTGCTTTTGCCAGATCATCGTAATGTGCCTGTTGATGTCAAATTTCCTTATCAGGAAGTGCAAAAAATGTCGATGACTGATGACCAAAGCGAAAAGCAAGGTCATATTCAACAATTTAAAAGAGATCTGAAAATTAAAGTAGACAAAGTGGCAGCTTATATTTCTCCTGAGAACGATACTTTAGATTATGCGATTATGTTTGTGCCAAATGAGGCCTTATTTTCTTTTATTAATCAAAAATTTCCAGATATTATTGATGAAGCTTTGGCAAAAAAAGTAATTATTTGTTCGCCTTTTAGTTTCTTAATTGTGGCACGGACGGTGATGGAAAGTTATCGTAACTTTATGGTGGGTAAAAAAATTAAAGAAGTGATCAAGCATATTGATGCTTTTGCGACTGAATGGTTGAAGTTCGACGATGAATTCTCTAAATTTGGACGCAGCATCGAAGCTTTGCAGAAAAATTACGAAACCCTGTCTACGACCAGAAAAAGACAAATGGAAAAGAAAATTGCCAAGATTGAACAGTATCGTGGCAGTTCAGCAGAGTTGTTGGAAGAAGGTGAAAAACCAAAGTTGTTAGAGGGGTAACATATTTTTCGCAAAAAAACTCAAATCTTTTTGCACTGCCTCGTTCCAGTTAGGTTGCAAGTTGTGATTGGCACCTGGGTATTTATAAAAATCGATTTCAATTGGCGCGACTTTGTTTTCCGCACTACTATCAGTGGCACGACGTTTGTTTTCTAATTCAATTTTAACTAAAAATTCTTCTGTCCAAGTAATTAGTGCAGAATCATCATTAGTGCCGTGTTGAATTTGAATGGGACCATGTAGTTGATCTAGATGTTGAGTAATGGAAAAATCAAAAACATCATAATCTTCTTCGAAAAGAGATAAATATTTACGAGTTTCTTTACCCTCATCACCATATTCATCGCTGAAATACAAAATAGAATAAGGAAAAGGAGCTAACACTGGTGCCCAAAGAGTAGTGGGCAAATTGCTGTTCATTATTTCTAATACTGAGACGGCAATTTGCCCGCCATTACTATGTCCCCAAATGCCAATTTTATTTGGATTGAGAGTGATTTTCTTGATGGGAAAATTTTCAAGTTGGCTTAAATCTAATTCTGGAAAAACTTGAATAGTTTTAATTAAATCGATAACGTTAACAGTCTTAATGAATCTAGCCTCCCAAGTATCAGTTGGTTCAGGATCGCTTTCACCAAAACCCAAAAAATCTGGTGCTAGAGTTATATAGTCGTTTTGGGCAAAAACGGCAGCGGCATTTTTGGTGCCTAGACCAGAATAATAATTTTCTATTGGAGCATAACCTCGCAACATGATAATACTTGGTTTTTTGGCAGATTCTTGAAGGTTTTCATCAATTTTTAAGTTGAGAGCTCCAGAAATATTTTTTCCTTGACTATCATATTTGAAAAGTAAAATATAAAGACCAGTTTTTTTATCTTCGCTGAGAATTTTTTCAACTTTCAAGGTTTGCTTGCTTGTGAATTCTTTTTGACTGAGATTTTTAAAAGAGTATTGCAATAAAGGCAATTCTTGCTCTATTTTGATTTGTTCAGTGATGGTTTTTCCAGAAGGGGTCGATTCATTTTTGAGATAAAAATAGGCAGCCAAAAAGGAAAAACAACTAGCTACCATTAATGACAAACAGATAAAAACGAAATTTTTGGTTTTCACTTAAGCTAAGTATAGCAGTTTTGTAAAAACTTCCTCAAATTAATACTTGCACAAATACCAGATCATATTTAAAATACCTACTTAATGTTAGCAAATATAAATTATCCCCACTTTTTCTTGGTTATTTTGCGCAAAGAGGTTGCGGGGTAGTTTCGTTGCATCAAATATAGATAAAATAAAAACAAACCCCGCCTTAAGAAGCGGGTTTTTTTGTACTTTGAGTTCTTTAACATTTATCAAAGGGTTCCCTCAGTTTTTAATTATTTGAAAATTAAGGCAACCCTTTGTGGCTGGGGCAAAGCGCCTCAGTTTCGAAGGGAATAAAAAAAAGGAGGAAAAGAAAATGGCTCGAAAAAAAAAGCCATCTGGTGAGAAAAAATCTCACCAGAAAAAAAAGTGCGCCGTTATATGAACGGCGCCTAACCCCCCCCTCTATAGGACTCGGGGTTAAACCCCGAGTCCTTCTTTTTCATTTTTAGTTTTTTAAAAAATCACTGAAACAGATATTCTTTTTAACTAGGATCCTTAGTTTTCAATATGTTTGAAACTTAAGGATCCTCGTTTTTTTTCTAAAGCTGGTGCAAAGCGCACTAGTCTTTGGAAAGAGGAAATTTAAAAAGAAAGGAGGGGGCATCGTGAAAAAAGACAAAAAGAAGAAACGGGGCCATAAAAAGAAACACTAGGCCCCGTTTTACCCCCCCCCTCTTTGGTGGCGCCTTCACAGGCGCCACCAAAATCTTTTCTTTTTTCGGTTATAATACTTTTTATCTATGCAAAGAACTCTCATTATCGATTCACTTCAAAAAATTGGCCAAACAGTTCGTCTGTGTGGTTGGGTGGATAGTAAGCGTGATCACGGTAAAGTAACTTTTATCGATTTAAGAGATAGAACCGGTAAAATTCAAGCTGTTGGGATTGGTGGTAAATTGAGCGATTTAAGCACTGAGTCAGTAGTGGAACTCACTGGCCAGATCAATCAACGTGGTGAAAAAATGGTTAACCCAAATTTGCCAACTGGCTCTATAGAAATTTTTGTTGAAGAATACAAAATTCTCAATAAAGCTAATGAACTACCAATTTTAGTCGAAGGTGACGGCCTAGATATTAATGAGGAAATGCGTCTTAAATATCGTTATCTGGATTTACGTCGTGAGCGCATGCAAAAGATTCTACGTTTACGCTCCAAATTTTACCAAGCCTTGCGTGAGCAATTAGAGAAAAGAGATTTCGTGGAAGTTGAAACTCCGATGTTAACTAAATCCACCAAAGAAGGTGCAAGAGATTTTATCGTACCTTCCCGTTTTAATCCTGGCAAATTTTATGCTCTGCCACAAAGTCCTCAGCAATATAAACAATTGCTGATGACCGCTGGTGTAGAGAATTATTATCAGTTTGCGCGTTGCATTCGTGATGAAGATTTACGTGCCGACAGAGGCTTTGAATTTACTCAGCTTGATCTAGAGATGAGCTTCGTGACTCAAAAAGAAGTCATGAATAATGTGGAAGAGATGGTTAAAAATGCTGTTAAAAAAGTATGTGGCAAGCTCAAAGATGAGAATTTTCCAGTCATCTCTTACGAAGATGCCATGACCAAATATGGCGCTGATAAATTTGATTTGCGCACAGAGGATGAGAAAAAAGCTGGTGTTTTAGCTTTTGCTTGGGTGATTAACTTTCCTTTTTTCAAAAAAGTCGATAAAAAAGACATTGCTGAAGTGCGCGATGGTAAAAGTGGTTGGACTTTCACTCACAATCCTTTTTCCAGTCCCATTCCAGAGTGCTTAGAAGATCACAAGAACGGTAAAAATATCGGTAAAATCATTACTGCACAATATGATTTGGTTTGTAATGGCTATGAAGCCGGTGGTGGCAGTATTAGAGCTTATGATCCAGAAGTCTTAAAGAAAACCTTTGAGATTATGGGTTATAGTGAACAAGAAATTCAAGCAAGTGTTGGTCACATGCTGGAAGCTTTTAAATTGGGCACGCCTCCACATGGCGGTATTGCTCTTGGATTGGATCGTTTAGTAATGCTTTTGGCCAATGAAAATTCCATCAAAGAAACAATTGCTTTTCCCATGAGTTCATCTGGTCGTACTGCCATTATGGATGCTCCCAGTGAAGTTTCGCAGGAGCAACTCAAGGAGTTAGCTATTTCAATCACTCCTAATTTAGCTACAATGAAAGAGTGAAAAAAATTTCTTTTTTCTTGTTTTTAGCGTTACTTTTTTCTTTGGCAGCGGCAATTTATTTGTGGTTTTTTTATCCTCAAAAAACTGTTCAAAAATATCAAGTTGAACTCTATGATTTAGACAATATTCCGGTTCTTAAAAGTAAAGAATTTTTCTTAGATGATTTGAGTTTAAGCGCAACTGCAGTTTATGCGATTGATTTATCTTCCATGACCGTGCTTTATGAAAAAGATAGTCAGAAGGTTTTGTACCCAGCCTCGACAAGTAAAATGATGACGGCTTTGGTTGCTCTAGACACTTTTAATCTAGATGAGGAGTTATTAGTTGGCAAAGAAGCAACGGTTTCTGGCAATAAGCTTGCTTTAAAAGAAGGCAATTCAATGACAGTGCAAGATTTGTTAGCAGCTTTATTGATTTTTTCTGCCAACGACAGTGCTTACGTTTTAGCTAACCACGATGAGCTTGGTTTAGATAATTTCGTCAATAAAATGAATCAAAAAGCCAATGACTTGGGTTTGACACAAACTCACTTTGTTAATCCAGCTGGCTTTGATGATCCTGGTCAAACTAGTACAGCTAGGGATCTAACTATCATTGCTCGAGAATTATTAAGACACCAACAGTTGAAAGAATTAGTAGCGATGCAACATCAGCAGATTAGTGGTCCCAACTGGTCCTATGATTTATATAACAGCAATCAATTGCTTGGTCAAATTCAAGGAGTCACGGGAGTTAAGACGGGAACAACGCAGCTAGCTGGGGAGGTTTTAGTGACTTTAATTGAACGAGATGGTCATCAAATTTTGATTACTTTAATGAATAGCCAGGATCGATATCAAGATACAAGCAAGTTAATTGCTTGGATACTTAATAATTACGAGTGGAAAAAACTTGATTAAAACGGTTAGAATAGAGACATGCCAACTTCAACTACCAAAAGTTCTGGTCCAAATTTAACTAATATTAATTATTTTGGTAGATTATTTGTTAAATATGGTTTGGCTTTTCTAGTATTTTTAATGGTAGGTAGAGTGCTGTGGAATGCTTTTGTGAATTATTGGAAAGCCACCCATCCAGATCCACCCCCTCCTCCCACAGTTGGTTTTGGAATTTTGCCTAATTTGCGCTTTCCTGTACAAGATGAAACTGATAAACCGCAGTCATATAGTTTAGAAATGGCTTATGGTTTAAGAGAAATTACTGACCGATCTAAGGTTTTTTTAATTACCAAGTCGACCGCTAATTTATTGGCCGATGAAAGAGTAAAAAAAATAGCAGCTATCTATGGTTTTATTTTTACTCCAGAACTAATTACTGAAGAAACCTATCGCTTTACTAAAAACACTCCTTTGGAAATGGGTTTAGAAATTAATTCTGTAGATTTTACTTTTTCTCTGCAAAGTAATTTTTTATCTAGACCAGATTTGTTGACGAGTGGCGGCAAACTTCCAGAGGAATTTGAAGCTGTAGAACGAGTTAAAAAATTTATTGCTTCGGCTGATTTAGTAGGTGCAGATTTAGCAACTGCCTCTGGTAAAGTTACTTTCCTTAAATCAATAGGTGGAGAATTGAAAACAGCCTTTTCTCTTTCAGAAGCTAACTTTTTACAAATCGATTTAAATCGCAACCCAATAGACCAAACTTATAAAGTTTATACAGACTCTGGTGAAAGAGGTATTATTTCTGCCAAAATCACTTCTGCTTTTTCTGGAAATAATTCGATTGTAGAAATGGATTATTCTTACCGCCAAGTGGATTATCTCAATTTTGAAACCTATCCTTTGCGCACTCTCAAATCTGCTTGGAATTTAGTGCAATCTGGAGATGCATACGTTATTAATGGCAAAAATATAGGAGAAGCTGTGATTAGAGAAGTAGAACTAGCCTATTATGATAGTTTTGCAGAACAAAAATATTTACAACCAATCTATGTTTTTAAAGGTGATAATAACGTAATGGCTTTTGTACCAGCAATCAGTGCTAATTATTTAAGTAAAAATTAAAGATTGTCATTAAAGTGATAAAATACAGACCATGATGAATCAAGTTCGTACCAGAATGGCCCCTAGTCCTACAGGCGAAATGCATGTTGGTAGTATGGCAACTTTATTAAAAAATTATGCTTTTGCCAAGAAATATAGTGGGCAATTTATTCTGCGCATAGAAGACACTGATAAACTTAGAGAAGTTCCCGGAGGAGTTGAAGCGATTCAAGCTATTATTAAACGTTATGGCTTGGATTGGGATGAGGGTCCAGGCAAAGGTGGAGAATATGGGCCTTATATTCAATCAGCTAGATTAGATATTTATAAACGTGAAGTCCAAAAATTAATTGATAATGATCAGGCTTATTATTGTTTTTGTTCCAAAGAACGTTTGGCTGAGGTTAAAGAACAGCAAATGGCCAACAAACAAGCTCCTCATTATGATCGTCATTGTCGAGATATTTCCAAAGAAGAGGCTCAGCAAAGAGTGGCTAATGGAGAAGAATATGTGATTCGTTTGAAAGTTCCAGAGGATCAAGAAATTACTTTTACTGATTTACTAAGAGGTGAAATTACTTTTAATTCTAACTTAATTGATGATCAGGTTTTACTTAAGTCTGATGGTTATCCAACCTATCATTTAGCAGTGGTAATTGATGATTATTTAATGAAAATCAGTCACATCATGCGCGGTGAAGAATGGATTAGTTCTACTCCCAAGCATGTTTTGCTTTATCAAGCTTTTGCTTGGCCAGTCCCTGTTTTTGCCCATATACCAGTATTTTTAAACCCAGATGGCAAGGGTAAAATGAGTAAAAGAAAAGGTATGGTTTCGGCAGCTTCATTTTTAGATCGAGGATATTTAGCAGAGGCAATGCTTAATTTTTTTATGATTCTTGGTTGGGCTAAAAAAGATCA
The DNA here is from genome assembly GCA_964519685.1 of uncultured Pseudomonadales bacterium. GTDB lineage: Bacteria > Patescibacteriota > Microgenomatia > UBA1400 > PJMF01 > UBA1364. Next base: position 11,550 of record CAZFIY010000009.1, on the reverse strand, counting down.
GCAAGAAGTGATTGGTTTGGAAGAATATATTCAAGAATTTGAACCAAGCGATCTTAGCAGCAACAGCGTAGCCTTTGATATCAAAAAATTAAATTGGCTCAATGGAGTTTATATTCGCAAACTAAGTAACGAGCAGTTGCTAGAGAAAATTGCCCCATTTGTGCCTCAAGATTTCCCAGCGGATAAGGTGGCTCAAGTTTTACCCTTAATTCAAGAGCGCTTGATAACTTTAGCAGATTTTACAGAATTAACTAAATTCTTTTATGGTTCGATTAGTTATAAAACTGATTTATTACTGAAAAAAGCTGATTCCAAGGAGTTAGTGATCTTAGAATTAAATGAAACAATTAAAGAAATAGAAACTCTTTCAGATTGGAATCTACTTGAAATTGAAGAAAAAGTGATGGGATTACAAGAGAAAAAAGCTTGGCACAGAGGCCAATTTTTTATGATGTTACGTATTGCTGTGACGGGAGAAAAAGCTACTCCACCTCTTTTTGATACAATGATTGTTTTAGGTAAAGAGCTGGTAATTAGTCGTTTAAAAGAAGCACTAAATAAATTGAGTTAAAAATATGACTGCCCGAGATAAATCACAACAACTTTTAGCTGGTATTGCCATGGCAGGACAAGTGGCGATGACTAGTCCGGCTATTTCCAATGTGCCAAAAACTCTCGTTCTAGACGAAAAATCTCGGCAGGTGGCTTTGGACATTTCAGCTCAAGAACATCAAGAAATTATTGCCAAATTAAGTTCTTATGTTAATTCCCCAGCAGGTCATTTAGAGAGAGAAACCGAACTCTATTTAGAGCAACAATTATCTGAAATTTTAGGTTTTAAAGTTAGAGCAGAATTAGATGGACATCGTTTAAATCATAGCATCGGCATTATGGGTTCAGAACAACATTTAGCACGTTTTCCTGGTGATCAAATTCAAGAACACGATGCTTACAGAGAAGCCGGTATGGCTCCTAATCGTGGAGCTTTTGGTTGGTTTACGGAAAATGGACAACTAAGCAAAGAGGCTATTTTAAGAGAAAAATATTATGTGGCAGTGCAGTTAATGTATTTACCAGAATGGAATCAAAATCACCAAGAACTCAAACCATGGTACAAATTTCGCAAAATGATCGTTATTAATCCAATCGAACAAACTGCGGTAGTGGCAGCAGTGGCCGATGCTGGTCCTAGTATGTGGGTTAAAAAACAATTTGGTGGTTCTCCAGAAGTTATTCGTGAGGCTAAGATTTGGAGCCCCAATAGCAAGGGGAAAGTAATGCTCTTATTTGTAGACGACAGTGAGGATGAAATTCCACTAGGCCCCATTTCTTTGGATTTTGCGACAGTTTTAGCTCGCAGTCAAAATGACTCTCAAAAAATTATATGATCAAAACAAACCTCTTTATCGGCTCTCGCTATTTAGTGGATCGTAAAAAGATCAAATCCACCGTGGAAAGAGTCTTAAGTGAGCATCATATTGATAACGTTCAGGTGGATGTTTCTATTGTTGGAGCCAGGAGAATTACCACTCTTAATGAAAAGCACCTCAAACACCACGGACCGACTGATGTTTTATCTTTTCCCCAGCATGACAAGGGACAATTACAAGATGTGCCTTTTCCAGAAGGAGAGCTAATTCATTTAGGAGATATAGTAATTAGTTTTCCAGAAGCAGTAAAAATGGCCAAAAGATTTGGTAAAATGGTCGATCAACAAATTTGTTTTTATTTAGAACACGCGCTGTTACATTTACTTGGTTATCATCACGATGACCACTAGTTTTCTTAAACATTGCTTTTTGATCTGTGATAAACTCTAGCTATGGCTTGGTATCGTTTATATCGTCCCAAAAAAATTCAAGATCTTAACATTGGCTCAGTGAGGACTGCTCTCGAGCAAATGATGAAAAATGGCAAGATTCCTCAGTCTTTATTGTTCGCTGGACCCAAAGGTACTGGTAAAACTTCCGCCTCGCGTATCTTAGGAGCGATGCTTAATGATTCAGTTAATGCCGATTTGGTGGATTATCTTTTTTTCAAAAAACCTGCTCCTAAAAAAATAGTTTTTCAAGAGCCTGATACAGAGAGTGAATTTGCTCAGAGAGTCTATGACGGACATTCTTTCGTAGTACAAGAATTAGATGCTGCTTCCAATCGCCGCATTGATGACATTCGCTTGCTTCGGGAAAGGATTAATTTACCTCCTTCTGAAGGCAAAATGATGGTTTATATTCTTGATGAAGTGCACATGCTTACTAACGAGGCTTTCAATGCGCTTTTAAAAATCTTGGAAGAACCACCCTCTCACGTGGTTTTCATTTTAGCCACCACTGAATTACATAAAATTCCTGCCACCATCGTTTCTCGTTGCAGTGTCATTAATTTTAGAAAAGCTAGTTTAGATGAGGTTAAGCAAGCACTTGAGAGAGTGCTGCAAGCTGAACAAATTAAATTTAGTGATGAAGATTTAGGGAAAATAGCTCTGAGGGCTGACGGTAGTTTTCGCGATGGAGTCAAAATTTTGGAAATGGCTTGTAAAAACGGCAAACTTGATTTGGAATTAATCAAAGATTTATTGGCCAGTGACAACGAAACTCATATTAGAAACTTACTTAATTCGGTGATTCAAAAAAACGAGCAGAGTTTAATGCAAATTTTTGAAGAATTACGTGCCAATAATTATAACCAAAGAGATTTTTACAAAGATTTATTTGAGTTTTTACACAAAGATTTATTGTTAAATCTAGGCGTTGTTACAGGAGAGGCACATTATGCCCTAAAAATTGATCAATTTTTCTTGAAGGAAATATTGTCTATCGATCTTTATCAAGAAACACCAATCCCTTTTTTGGTTTTGGAATTAAAGTTCTTAGATATTATTGAGCGCTCTAAAAAAACTAATTCAACTGATTCTGCTACTGAACAAAAGAAAAACGAGGGGTCAAAAAAACTGACCATATCAGAGCAAAAAAAGTCGGAACCTACTGACAGCAAAAAAAAAATTCAAAAAAGCGAAACTGATTTAGAACCTAATGCCTTGTGGCAAAAACTTATTCAAGTTTTTGCTCCTGATAATTTTTCTCTTTTAACTTTACTTAAATCCTGTAAATTAGACAGTTTGAGTGAAGGCATTGCCAGAGTTTTTGTTTATTATGCTTTTCATAAAGAACAGTTGGAACAGCGCAAGAATATAGATTTACTCAGTCAAGCAGCGAGGGAGTTGGTTGGAACTGAGATTCAGTTTAATTTTGTTTTACAAGAAACAAATGACTTGGTAAATTCTCAATCCGCTGAACCAGATTTACTACTTGCGGCTAAAGATTCTTTGTTATAATCGTTATGAGCTTTGTAATTTAACACAGTCACGTTCGACTAAAATTGTTTACTCTTTTAAGTTAACAATCTTTGTCTCACTCAGTGAAGTCGCTGTTTAGATACGTGTTGGTAAATTTTGTTTTTAAATCAGCTCCTTCAATGGACTGTTTTAAATTACAGAGCTCATTTACAAATTATTAAAAGGAACGTATATGGCAGGAAATTTCATGAGTCAACTTGGAGATTTAAATAAATTACGTAAACAGGCTAAACAAATGCAACAGGAATTAGCTGCAGAGGAAATCGTGGTTGAGCGCGGCGACATCGTGGTTAAAATCACTGGCGGTCAAGAAGTCAAAGATGTTTCTGTACAAGGTATTCATAGTGATGAGTTGGTGAAAACTTTAAATGAGGCCATTAAAAAATCTCAAGAAGTAGCAGCTAAGAAATTGCAAGGCATGACTGGCGGCTTAGGTTCATTACTTGGCAAATAAATATTCATGAAAATTTTTATTGCGAGCTCTAATTTGGGGAAAATTAGAGAAATTCAATCTATTCTACAAGTTCAGAATTTGGAATTGTTGAGCATCTTGGATAAAGATCAATTAAGCAAACTAAAAATTGAGATTCCTTCAGATTTTGATGTAGAGGAGAGTGGCAAAACTTTTAAAGACAATGCCTTGCTCAAAGCTCAAGCTTACGCCCAATTAACCAATTTACCAACCATAGCCGACGACTCGGGATTAGAAGTGGAAATTCTTGGTGGATTTCCTTCAGTTAATTCTAATCGTTGGTTTGAGGGAAGTACTCATGAGCGCAATTTAGCATTGCTTGAAAAACTGAAAAATCAAAAAAATCGTCAAGCTAGATTTTACAGTGTGATTTGTTTTTTTGATCCTCAGACAAAAAAGACTGAGTTTTTTGAAGGAGAAATCAAAGGCAGTATTGCTCTTGAACCGAAGGGAAATAAAATTGAGGGTTTTGGTTATGATCCAATTTTTATCCCAGAGGGATTTAAACAAACTTTTTCAGAGTTGGGAGTTGAATTTAAAAATACTATTTCTCACCGCCGTCAGGCTTTAATTAAGCTAAATCAATTTGTTTCTCAAGATAAACATCTTGCACCGCATGAATAATTTCTACACCTTCATTCATAGGTCTTTTAAAAGCTTTGCGACCCATAATTAAACCGGCTCCACCAGCTCTTTTATTAATGACGGCAGTTTTAATGGCTTCATGAAGATCTGTTTGCAAATTGCCATCTGTACTGCTTTCACCACCGGAATTGATGAGACTAATCTTGCCAGCGTAACAATTCATCACCTGTAATCTCACCATATCAATTGGATTTTCAGTGCTGAGACTTTCGTACATTTCTTTATTTTCTTTACCGAACTTAAACTTACGGAAAGCCCCGTCTTTTTCTGGCATTTTTTGCTTAATGATATCTGCCTCAATAGTCACTCCCAAACGATTGGCGTAAGACGTGACGTCCGCAGCGCTTTCATAGTTACCTTCTTTATCTTGCCAGGCAGAATTACGTGGATAGCACCAGAGAATAGTTGCTAAACCCAACTGATGAGCTTCGTAAAAAGCTTTGGCAATTTCGACAATTTGGCGATTAGAAGCAGCAGAGCCGAAGTAAATAGTTGCCCCGATGGCGACTGCTCCCATTTCGTAAGCTTGGCGAACTTGAGCAAACAAAATTTGATCCCATTTATTTGGATAAGTTAGTAATTCATTGTGATTGATTTTGACAATAAAAGGAATTTTGTCAGCATACTTTTTACTAAGCAATCCTAGTGCTCCTAAAGTAGAAGCCAAACCATTGCACTGAGCCTCTATAGCTAATTTAACAATATTTTCTGGATCGAAATAAAGTGGATTTTTATAAAAAGAATAAGAGGCGTTGTGCTCAATATCTTGATCCACTGGCAAGATCGACAAGTAGCCGGTATGAGCTAAACGGCCATGACCATAAAGCTTTTCTAAATTGTGAATTACTTTTTCATTGCGGTCAGAATCAGTAAAAACTTGTGAGACATGATCTCCTTTGGGAAATAAAATTAATTCCTTTGGCAACAACTTACACTGATGAGCCAATAAATATTTGGCTTCATCACCTAGTGAATTAACAATGTCCTGATAAATCATTTTTTAGATTTTTTACTTTTTTTAGTAATTGCTTGACTTGGTGCATAGCTATCTCTCAATTCATATAAGAAATAGAGACCGATCAATAATCCTAATAATAATCCAAAAATATCAGTATTAAGAAAAATAACGCTGATAATATTCATTAATAGCTCTAAGATGGTTAATCCTAATAAAGCTAGCCAACCTATCATCAATTTATTTTTAAGTGCTTGATAAGCTGCAATCGAAATGACGCCAGCTAAAATTTGTAAAAGACCAATGATGTAAAAATAAATTGAAGGAATGTTGACCAAAAAGCCTAAAACATTATTTAAACTTTTAAAACCAAAAATACTACGCAACCCGCCGCTGACCAAAAACAAACCAGAAATCAAAACCAAATAAGGAGCAATTTTGACTAAAATATCAACTACTTTTTTTGGCAGATGCGGAGCATTGGCAAAAATTTTTAGCAATTCGCTATCTAATTTTTGTAACATGGGGTGGGAGAAGACCGAAATAATTTTTTGCATTACAAATTATATTAACATAAATGCTAAGATGAATACATCATGAAAGAACCTTTTTATCGTTTGTCTGCCAAAGATAGCTTGAATCAACTCAATAGTCAAATAGATGGGCTTAGCGAGTCAGAGGCTAATTTGAGATTAGAAAAGTATGGTAAAAACCAATTAAAAAAAACCAGGCAGTTTTTGGCGCTTAGGATTTTGCTGAATCAGTTTAAAAGTTTGTTGATTGTAATTTTGTTTTTAGCCATGGGCTTGTCGATTTTTTTAGGGGAAAAAATTGATGCGATTGCCATTTTTGCTGTGATTGTACTTAACACTATTTTAGGTTTCGTTGAAGAATACAAGGCTGAGAAATCCATTGATTCTTTAAAAAGTTTAGAAACGCTACAAGTCCTTGTTTTACGTGATGGAATAGAACAATTAATCGATCCGATTTTTTTAGTCAAAGGTGATGTTTTAATTTTAAATGAAGGTGAAAAAATCCCAGCAGACTGTAGAATTTTAGAAGCTTTTTCTCTGGAAGTAGATGAGTCGATGTTGACTGGCGAATCAGATTCAATTGCTAAAACCGCTGAAAAGATTGATCATCAAGCAAACGTTGCCGATCGCAAAAATTTACTTTATTCCTCTTGCTTGATTACTAAAGGTAAAGCCAAAGCTGTGGTGATTGCTACAGGCATGGAAACACAAATCGGTCAAATCGCAACGCAAATTCAAGCAGTCAAAGAAGAGTTAACTCCACTACAAAAAAACCTGGATCATCTTGGTAGAAATGTAGCTCTTATAGCTATGATTTTAGCAGTGCCAGTACTGTTAGTTGCTTTATGGCGTGGAGAGGAGCTGTTTGAAACAATTATAATGGGAGTTTCTCTGGCAGTTTCCAGTATTCCTGAGGGGTTGCCGATTGTAGTTACAGTGGCTTTGGCCTTGGGAGTGAAAAGAATGGTAACTGTCAACGTGCTCACCAAAAAGTTGCCCGCAGTTGAATCTTTGGGCGGAGTAGACGTAATTTGTTCAGACAAAACTGGCACTATCACTAAAAATCAAATGGAAGTGATGGATATTTTTATGTTGAATTATACAGCCAGCGATTTAGCTTTAGAGGCAGTTTTATGCAGCGATGCTAAATTAGATCATGGCGACCCAACTGAGCGAGCTTTGGTGAGTTTTCTGCAAAAATATCCAGATCAGGAAAAATTATTAGCTAATTATCAGAGAACCGCGGAGTTGCCTTTTTCTAGCGAAAATAAATACATGGCGGTCACAGTTAAAAACAAACAACACGCTAAAACCATTATTAAAGGTGCGCCAGAAATTATTTTGCAATTTTGCAAACTCGACTCTCAGTCAAGGGAAAAAATTTTAAAGGCTAATGAAGACTTTACCAAAAAAGGTTTAAGAGTCTTAGCTGTGATTGCTAAAGACAGCAAGGATACCGATGGTTTTAGTGAACTGAAGAATTTTTCCTTCGCTGGCTTATTAGCACTACAAGATCCTCCCAGAGAACAAGTCAAAGCATCTATTTTAAAATGTAAAAAAGCAGGTGTCAGAGTGATGATGATTACTGGTGATCATAAAAACACCGCTTTATCTATCGCCAGAGAAATAGGTTTGGATACAGATGTAGCCTACACTGGACAGGAATTGGATAAATTAAGTAAAACGGAATTGATTGAAGTAACTAAAACTTGTCAGGTGTTTGCTCGGGTGTCCCCGCAAAATAAAGTGCAAATTTTGGAAGCCCTGCAAAGTCAAGGTTTGCAAGTGGCGATGACTGGAGATGGGGTGAATGACGCGCCAGCTCTCAAGAAAGCGGACATTGGGATTGTGGTAGGCTCTGGTACAGCTTTAAGTAAAGACATTGCTGACATGATTTTACTAAGCGATGATTTCTCCAATATAGTAGATGGGATTGAAGAGGGTCGTCATATTTTTTTCAACATCAAAAAATTTGTTAGATTTTTATTAAGCGCTAACTTTGATGAAATCTTGTGCATTGCTAGTTCAATCCTGCTTTCTTTACCTTTGGTTTTTATTCCCATTCAGATTTTATGGCTCAATTTAGTAACTGATACTTTTCCTGCTTTAGCTCTGAGTAATGATACTGCTGATCGGTCTTTAATGATGCAGAAACCATATGCAGCCAAGAAAGAAATTATTAGAGGAGTGATTTCTTACGCGGCAATCGCTGGTATTTTTGGTTATATTGTTACTTTCTCTACTTTTTTGTTTGCTCTTTTTGTAATGAACGTGGATGAAGTTTATGCTCGTACGATGAGTTTTTCAGCGATGATTTTCTTTGAGCTGTTTTTGGTGTTTTCGATTAGATCAGAAGAAAGTGCTTTTCGTACCAATTTATTTTCCAATAAATTTCTCAATCTTGCTGTGCTCTTTGCTTTTACACTGCAAATCCTGGCTATCTATCAGCCATTTTTTCAAAGCTTTTTACAAACCACGAGTTTACATTTAACTGACCTGCTCTGGGTTTTGTTATGGTCTAGCGGTGGCTTTTTCTTTATGGAAATTTATAAAAAAATTAAATCAATGATATTTAACAATCATCTTATTGCCAATAAGTATTAAAGTCGAAGCGAGTAACATTTCAGCCATTTCTTCGATGGTTACTAACCAATAGTAGGCATTTTCATTAAATGAACCAGTCGAGCTTAATATTTCTGTGAGTAAAACAGTAAATAAACTAATGCTACTGACAATTAAGATCCAAGCATTTTTTTTCATAGTTGCTTGAAAAAAACGCAGCCAGTAACCACTCCAAAAGCCAAAAATAAGAATTGGCGGAATATAATATAAAATCCACAAAGATGATCTATAGCCCATCTTCATTGAAGCATCTACGATTTTACTAGGATGTAACCACTTAAATAATTCGAAAATGCGATAAATATTTTCGTGAATTTGTAAAAGTTCATCAAAACCCAAAAAAGTAATAAAAAGTGCTAAGGGCAAAATAAAACCTTTAATATTTTTATTGACTGACTTACTCAAACCATAAACAAAAAAAATGCTGCCAAAAATAATCAATTTCAAAGACTGATAAGTAGTAGGTAAATTTTGCTCATAATCAAGATGAAAAAAATAATTGTGTCGACCAAATAATAAATGTAATAACAAAACAACAAGATCAAAAACGACCAGATAAATAAATAGCGATTTTTTTAAGATAAATTTTTTATTGAAAAAGCCAAACACTTGGACATTTTAACTAAAAAAATGTTTTAGACTATATTCAGTTGTGAGGGTGTAGTAATATTTCAATATGCATGAAATATACAAGAATGAAATTGGAAAATCTAGATTGACTAGTCCAGATCATGAAAGTCAATCTGAACTTAGAAATGTTTGGTTTAATGCATTTGAGAAGAAGTTGAGGCAAAAATTTCCAGAACCTTTAGAAGACGCAAAAATTCAAATTGTGGGTTCAGTTACAAAAGGTTTGGCTTCTAAAGATAGCGATATTGATATTATTATCAGACACAAAAGTTCCAACGAGTTTATTATTCCTAAAATAAGAATGAGTATTTTACAGCTATTGAAAGAGATGAGAGAAAAAGGAGAGCCGACATATAAAATTGACATCCAAGAAGTTGGTAATCCACTTATGTTTAGTAATTTAGCAAATTATAAGAGATCTCAAGAAAAATAAGCTGTGACCCTAACACTTCCGCATCCACACCAGCTCATTGCCGATATCCTCGACCTGTTCAACACTTTTGCTGACGATTTGCGTGGGCTGAGCTACAACTTCGCCGTGTAACCATTACACAAATCGGCGTGCCTGCCTCTGGTGACAATATGACTGAGTGGTAGAGATGCATGACCTCCTCAGACCATTTGTCCCACCTCTGGTGGAAATACAAGTTTTCTCAAGAAGTTTTTCTAACCTTACTCCTTATACGCCTTCGCACTATTAAAAACGGCAATTTTTTTATCAGCTCACATATACATAAAAAGAGTCTTACTGCCTATATAGGTCATTACAGTAGGTAGGAGTGATGGGAGGCTAGGTTGCAGGCGTGTAATGGTTACACGGGTGGGTAGGTGGTTGGGATAAAACCTCTTGGAGTCCCGAGAGTATCAAAGCGTGAGTAAAGCAACAAAGAGTTAAAGATGGATTGGTTTATAATTAGGTCATGACAAAAGTGATTAAAGATATAAAAGTTACTGATGAACAACTTGAAATACTACTCAAGCATAAAGATAGCCAATTTGCACTTAGAAAAGAGGTTCACGCTGATATCTTCCCAGCTTTAGTCGAAGGATTGAGACAAATTAGGGAACTTACCCAAAATATGGCCATTATCTCCGGTGCAGTTGCTGCTTTCACTATCCCAGTGGTTAATACTGATTTTGTTCAAACGAAACCTTTTGCCTACTTAGCTCTTGTTTTGCAGTTTATGACCATTGCGTATGCCGTTCACCATCTCACTAATGTAATTACTAAAGAAGTAAATGAACTAGCCAAGCAACACTCAACTTATATGGGAGTACTTGATAAAGAAATTGACAGAACAAATGAAGTAATTGAGTCAGGCGATATTAGTAAGTTTGTTCATACCGATGACGAAGCAAACGAACTGCTGACAAAACTCGGCGAACTAATAACAGTCCCAGAACCAGATAAAAGTCTGGATAGACTCAGGTTTCTACTTACTGCCTCGTTAATCCTGCTAAGTTTGTCATTTATACCAACAAACGTATATTTCTGGTTGTGGCACACATTAACCACAGCTTTAAATCAACTAGTAGGGTTGTCTCTTCTCTAGATACAAAAAGAGCCCCAGGGTTTACCCAGGGCTCAGTTTTTTGGTTGTGGTTTATTGAGCCAGCAACCCTTGCAGGATTTGCCATCCGCCGAGCAAGAAGCCGATTGTGGCAATCAAGCCACCCAGCGCCATGATAATCATGGCGCTGATGTGGTTCTTGAACATACCGTCAAACGAACCACCATCGGACATCATATTTTTCGCCGCATAGACGAAAGCTCCGAACCCAATGACGAGTCCCACAATAATCATCGCTACAGCCATGAGATTTCTCCTTTTCTTGACTGAGCTTACGATGTCTTATTATATCAATACATATCACATGTGTAAAGCTATAGGATTAAATTGTCATTTGGAAAGGATATGTAATGATTAAACACTAGAGGAAAGAGACACAAACTACCACTAGTCTTGATATACTTACAGTATGTCAATCAAATCTGGTCGTGGGCGACCGACTAAATATACTACCTCGACAAGCAGACGTGTAACGCATTACACAAATGACTGCCTCGAAAATGGCATTTTCCCTACTTTTGAGGGGCTAGCTACCTTTTTAGGTGTCGGAACTCGCACTTTATACGACTGGGAACTCGAGCATGCTGATTTTTCGCAGACGATGGAGAAGGTGCGGGATACTCAGCGACAACTTCTCATCACCAATGGTCTGACTGGTAGCTACAATACTCGTTTTGCCATGTTTCTTCTCAAGGCTAACCACGGTATGAGTGAGAAAGACCCACTCATTGCTGCTACCCAGAACAGTTATATGAACATTTCTCCTG
>CAZFIY010000008.1:0-20775 GCA_964519685.1 uncultured Pseudomonadales bacterium | reverse complement strand
ACCCGTGGGAGACCACCACGTTGATAGGTTGCCGGTGTAAGTATGGTGACATATTTAGCCTAGCAGTACTAAGTGTCGATTGAACAAAATATTATCAGTTCTTTGAAAAGTCTTATTGAGTAGGTTAGTAGTGGAAGATTTATCTTTTACTACTAACCTTTATATTTCGATATAAAGCAGTTAGCTTCACTTATTAGCGAACAATCGCTAATTTAACATAATTACGTGCATAAAAACGTTTTATTCTGGTCTCTAGAGCGAGGTGGTACCAACTCTTCCCATCCCGAACAGAGTCTTGAAACGCTTCAGCGCTGACAATAGTTAGAGGTTCTCCTCTTGCGAAGATAGGTCGAGGCCAGAATAAAGCGTTTTTTTGTGGCAATTTTCAGATTGTTTTTTTTCTCAATTTATTCAACAATAAGTGCAATGGACATAAAAATTGACTCAAGTAGTGAAGAAATGAGTTTTTCAAGTGATAGTTCTATTGAACAAACTCAAACAAACCAAGTAACGGCACGAGGTTTTTTTCATGGAAAAACAATTAAGAAACATTTTTTTCTTATTTAATTGTTTTATTTCTTATTATAGGTGTAGTTGCTTCCTTAATTCTTCTAGGTCAAAATCAAGATAATAGACAGCAAGCATCAAGTAGTGATCCTTACCCCAAATCATCTATATCTCCAGATATAGAGCACCGTCCAGAAACTAAAGAAACTTGCAAGAATGCTGGTGTTTGGATTGGTACGAAATGCTATGTGTATTGGGAGGTGTTACCAGAGGGCACTCACATGGTAGTTCCAGGAGAATATAATTCTTATGGATATGAAGCTTTAATTCCGATTGAAAAAGCCAGGGACATATTAGCGATCGCTAGCGGAGCTATTCCATCAATAGCTCAAAATGCTATTAGGCCAACTGAGCCATTATCATTGGGAATACAAAAACCAAGTGAGCTAGCTGTTTGCGGTGAGACATTTAAATTAATTGGTGGAATTTGCATGCCAGATCAAAAGAGTGTTTATTGGAATTCAAGTTGGATTAATAAGCATGGATGCGGGGCTATGCAGGCTCTTTATTATGCAATGCAACTAGATCCAAATTTAGATCCAGATAAATTTGTTGAAAAGTATTACACATCTTATGTGAACGGCACAAAACAAGGCAACACTTATGATTCAGAGAATATTAAAGTTTTAGAAGACTTAGGTTATACAGTGGAACCATATACTAAAAACATCCTCGCTAATGGATATAAAGAAATTGACAACAATAGAACATTTTTTGTAAAAGGAGTTTTTAGTGGTGGAGTAAATCATTATTTTTCCATTAGTAATATTTATACTGATGAAAATGGCAGAACCGTACTGAATACAGTTGATTCTTATTACAATATTGATAAATGCATTGCCTCATCTGGAAGTACCATGAATTGCTATGATTCCAACAATAAACAAGTAACTGCTATTGATTTATCTAATCCAGAGACAAGTACCTATCTAGTTATATGAAAAAGAAAAAATTTCTTTACTACGTTTTCTTTATAATTTTAATTTTTTTTGCATTGTTATATTTTTTTTCTAGAATAGATAAAACAGAAAAAAATGATGCGGGGCTAAAATCAAAAATAGAAATTAACGACGAAAAATCTTTATTGGCTAAGGAACTTGAGAAAAATATCGCTGTTGATAATCAACCTGCTTTAGTTGATAAAGCTAAAGAAGTTTCTAATTCTGATCTCAGTGAAAATCCAGAATTAACTCCCATTGTCAGTCTTGCTGTCGGTATTAGTCAAAAAGAACTAACCGCTATCGTTTTAGAAAATAAGTCCACTGGAGCCCAATCTGGAAGTGGTTTATCTGATGAAGAAAAATTAGTGTGGGCACAGATTTGGAATTTGAGAGATGCTTCGCCAGTTGAAACAAATTCTTTCCAATTGTCATTTAATTCTCAAACTCGTTTTTTTGATGTTTATTTAAAAAATAACGCTACGCAAGAAGAATTTTATCTTTGGCTAGCAGAGAATAACTATCAGCAAATCCCAAAAGATCAATTTGTTTTTATGGTTAGATAAAAACATTGGAGAATTTTTTTACAAAAAAAGCAGAAATCCCACAAATAAACTTAGGGCTAAAAATAAGTTAATAAGTCCAAGCAGGTTAACACTGGAAGAAAAACTGGTGATCAAGGTTTTTTTCATGATGTGGATTTGACGCATCACGATAAAAGTGTAGATTAAATAAAATAAAGCTCCACCAACAAAAATAAGCTTCAGTAAGCTTTGGACAAAACTAAAATCAAAAATATCAAGCATTTCTTCCTTAGTTAATTCTACCTTCTATTTTTTCTCGCTCTTCTTCTAACATTAACTCATTTAATAATTTAGTGACCTTTGCCGGTTGAGGGACATGTGTGAACTCAAACTCATTTTTTTCTCCAGCAGTTTGAATCAAAATATTGCCAAAGTTAAAAATGGCTGCTAATGGTCCAACAGTTTTAGTGGTGACATCTTGAATATTTTCAATCTTAGCACTAGACACGTTATAGTGAATCACTGAGTCAAAATCTACGTCAATTACTCTTTCATCAGTGATGACATAAACATTAAAAAACCAACTTAAAAATGATCTTGTGAGCAAACCAAAAGCTAAAATCATCCAAAAAAGGTCGAAAGCAATAGCAAACTTATTTGGTAAGGCATCCATAAAACCAGCGAAATTCAAAATAGCTGGAATGAGAATTAAAGCCACAATTAGAACAAACAATTTTTCTACTTGAGTGATTAAATGTTGTCTCAGAATTAAAACAATTTTTTCATCTTTATCTTGAATATTAACTTGGATATTATTTGGCTTAGGAATAAAACTTCTGAAAAAATTATTAGTGGTGCGTTCATGTCTCATGACTTCTGAATAATCTTCTAGTTTTCTATAGTGATGTTTGTGTTGATCAGTCATAATTTTTCTCTAATTATACCACTTATAATGCCTGATAATTCCTACTTTGTTTTTTATTAAAAGTTTGTTATCTTATGATCAGGTTTAAATCAATAAGTATATAAGAGAGGAAAACATGCCAGTTAAAAAATCTACAAAACCAGTCGCTAAAAAGATCTTAGCGAAAAAAACTGTTGTAAAAAAATCTGCAAGCAAAGCCTCGGTCAAATCAAGTGCTAAACCAGCTGCTAAACCAGCTGCCAAAAAAGTTTTGCCAAGCATGAAACCCAATATCAAATTAGATGTTAAAAAACTTGAGCCAAAAAAATTGATTAAGCCCTTAATATTTTTATTAATTTTAGCAGTGGTTTATTTAGTCAAAGACGAAGTAATTGTTGCTAGTGTTAATGGTAAGCCAGTTACTCGCTGGGCTTTAGTGCGTAATTTAGAAAAACAAAGCGCTTCTGCAGTTTTAGAAAATATGACACTCCAGATGTTAGTGGAACAGAAACTCAAGGAAGAGGGTGTCAAAGTTAGTGATGAAGACATGAATGCAGAGCTTGCTAAAATTGAAGAGCAATTAGCTGCTCAAGGACAGGATTTAGATAATTTACTTAAAGCTCAAGGTTTAACTAGAGCAACAGTGAAAGAGCAATTAGCTTTGAGTAAAGGCATGGAAATGCTTTTAGCTGATAAAACTGCTGTTACTGAGGAAGAGATTGTTGCTTATTTTGAAGAAAATAAAACAATGATTGGAAAAGATGTTAAGTTTGAAGATATTAAAGCAGACATTGAAAGCCAATTAAAACAGCAGAAATTGTCCACTGAACAACAAAAATGGTTTGCTGAAATCAAAAAAGCTGCCAAAATCAATTATTTCAAATTTGCACCAAGCATTAATTTGCAATAATTTAAAATAATAAAAAAAATAATCCCTCAATCGGCTTTACTGGTTGAGGGATTTTTTGTTTTTGAATGAGTTGAAAGCTGTTTAAATTTCCAAGACTTAGGTTTCCAAAACCGCCAAAAAAGCATCTTGATTGAGTTGAACTTGACCGATTTGTTTCATGCGTTTTTTACCCTTAGCTTGTTTGGCCAAAAGTTTCATTCTTCTGGTGCGATCACCACCATATAATTTAGCAGTCACATCTTTGCGCCAAGCTTTGATGGTTTCTCTGGAAATAACTTTGGCGCCAATGCTAGCTTGAATAGGAATTTCAAATAATTGGCGCGGAATCACTTCCTTGAGTTTCTTGACAATGGCTCTGGCTTTTTGATCGACATTTTCAGCCACAGTGATAAAACTCAGAGCTTCTACAGATTCTTTATTGACCAAAATTTCTACTTTAACCGCGTTGACTTCTCTGAAATCTTTAAGTAAATATTCCATGGAGGCAAAACCAGAGGTGACGGATTTGAGTTTGTCGTGAAAATCAGTGATTAATTCTGCCAGAGGAATGAGATATTCCAAACGATTGCGATTGCCAGTGCCAATGCTATTTTCCAAAGTGGCTCTTTTTTCATGACAAAGTTTCATCACCGCTGAGACGTAATTTTCTGGACAAAAGATACTTAGATTGGCAATCGGTTCAAGAATTTTTTTAATGTGACTAGGATCGGGCATTTCTGCTGGACTATGAATTTCAATAATTTTATTATTAGTGGTTAAAATTTGGTAAGTGACTGATGGAGCAGTGGCGATCAAATCTAAATCAAATTCTCGCATTAATCGTTCTCGAACAATTTCAGCATGGAAAATACCAAGAAAACCAACGCGCAGGCCATTGCCTAAGGCTATGGAATGAGTGGCTTGATATTGCAGAGCACTGTCATGCATGGCTAATTTAGCCATGGCATCTTTGAGATTGGCAAAATCTTTGCTATCCACTGGATAAATTTCCATAAACACCATGGGGATTGGTTCTTTATAACCTGGCAAAGCTTCTATTAAATCCTTGTTTTCAAAATTAGTAATCGTATCGCCAACTTTCAAAAGAGAGATATCTTTAAGACCGGTGGCTACATAGCCGACTTCACCAGCTTTCAAAGAATCTCTTTTTTCTTTTTCTGGAGTAAAAACCCCAATTTCTATGGGCAGAAATTTAGTTTGGCTAAAGTTCAAATAAAGGTCTTTCTTAGTGAGTTCACCATTTACTACTCTGATGTAAGCAATCGCTCCTTGATGACTATCAAATTTAGAGGTAACGATCAAAGCTCTTAATTTATCAT
This sequence comes from uncultured Pseudomonadales bacterium, assembly GCA_964519685.1. GTDB lineage: Bacteria > Patescibacteriota > Microgenomatia > UBA1400 > PJMF01 > UBA1364. The sequence continues at coordinate 15,613 of CAZFIY010000008.1, read as the reverse complement.
CTTCTTGAGTATTTTTTTCTTGAATCAGTTTTTGACCAGGAGGAGGAATTTCTTCGACAATTTTTTGCAGAACTCTTTCCACGCCCTCACCGGTTTTAGCTGAAACTAAAAGCACCTCTTTTTCATCTAGTTCGAAAAATTCCATGATTTCTAAAATACTTTGCTCGACGTTGGCCGATGGCAAATCAATTTTATTAATCACGGGAATAATTTTTAAATTTAGATTCTTGGCTTTTTGATAATTGGCCAAAGTTTGTGCCTGTACTCCTTGAGTGGCGTCGATTAATAAAAGAGCCCCTTCACAGGCAGCCAAAGATCTATCGACTTCATAGCCAAAGTCGACATGTCCTGGAGTATCAATTAAATTTAGAATATATTTCTGACCTAAATACTCGTAATTCATGCGTACGGGAGCTAGTTTAATGGTGACGCCCTTTTCTTGTTCGATCGGATTACTATCCATCATTCTTTCGTGGAAATTGAGTGCACTTACGGCACCAGTTGAACGCAGAAAAGCATCTGTTAGGGTAGTCTTACCATGATCAATATGAGCGATAATCGAAAAATTTCTAATTGTGCTTTGATCTTGTGATGAGGTGGAGAGTGGGTTCATGAAAATAGACAATGCCTAAAACATCACTATTTTGTTTTTTTAGTTGGATTGACCTATATAAAGCCTAAGCTTTATTTAAGTAATTTACTAAGTGAAGCTTTGATGCGAGCAGCCTTATTTTTTTGCAAAATATTTTTTTTAACACTTCTATCTATAGCTGAAAAAGCTGAACTTAATTTTTCAGCAGTAGGACTTTTTTTCATGCTGTCGACAGCAGTTTTTAATCTAGATTTAATCTGACCATTAGTAATGGTTTTTCTTTCACTAGCTCTAAGAGCTTTTTTAGCGTTTTTGAGTATCGGCATAGGCGGTAATTATACTAGAGGAAATCTTTTTAAGCAATAAGGCTTCAACAAAGCCTTCGTTTTAAAAAGAATCAGGGTATAATAAAAACGTGATTTCTTTGGCTAAAATCTTCAACAATAACGGTAAGTGGCTTGAAAGAAAGCAGAACTCGATTCTTTCAGCAGCTTTAGTGATTACTTTGGCTAATATTTTTTCTTCAATTTTTGGTTTGTGGCGAGAGAGAGTTTTAATCAATCAATTTTTTGGCACAGCTGTTTCCGAGCAAGCTTATGAGGCTTTTCAGGTGGCTTTCCAGATACCTGACATGATTTTTCAGTTGATTGTGATGGGGGCTTTAGCTGCCTCTTTTATTCCACTTTTTACGGAATTGAAGAAAAAAAATGAAAAACAAGCTTTCCAATTTACTTCTATTGTCATGAACTGGGTGATGTTGGTTTTTGTAGTGATTTCTATTTTAGCTTTTGTTTTTGCTGAGCCGATTACTAGTTTGCGCACTGGAGCAGAATTTACTCCAGATCAAATTGCCATCGCTGTGAAATTAACTCGTTTAATGCTTTTTGCTCAATTATTTTTTGCCATTTCCAATTTTTTAACAGGAATTTTACAGGCTTACCAACGTTTTATTGCTCCAGCTTTGGCGCCAATTTTCTATAACTTGGGTATTATGTTGGGGACGATTTTTCTGGCCAAATATTTTGGAATTTATGCAGCAGGACTAGGTGTTTTAATCGGTGCTTTTTTACACATGGCAGTGCAACTACCCTTGGTTTGGAAGATGGGTTTTCGTTTTAGATTTGATTTTAATTTGAAATTCCCTTCGGTTAAAAATCTTTTTTCTATGATGCCGCCTCGTTTAATGACAGTTGGTGTGACAGAATTTCAAAATTTAGCCATGGGCTTCTTTGCTACTACAATTGGTGATTTAAGTTTTGTGGTCCTTAAATTGGCTAGTCGTTTAATGACTCTACCAATTCGTTTCTTTGGGGTGCCTATTTCTCAAGCATCACTATCTTTTCTTTCTGAAGAATCGGCCGTGCAAAATCGTGAGAAGTTTAATCGTTTATTGTTACAATCTTTAAATCAAATTGCTTTTTTTGCTATGCCAGCCTCAGTTTTATTATTGATTTTGCGTGTGCCGATTATTCGTTTGATTTTTGGTACCTACAATTTTCCTTGGAAGACGACTGTTTTAACTGGCAAAATTGTGGCAATTATTGCTATTTCCATTACTGCACAAGCAATGGTACAACTTCTAGTTAGAGCTTTTCATGCCCTCAAAGATACTAAAACACCTTTTATAATCACCATAGTCACAGTATTGTTTTATCTGTTGATTTCTTATTTGTCAGTCTATGTTTTTTCATTAGGTGTCATGGGACTTGGTTTAGCCATTTCCTTAGCTGCTTTTATTGAACTTATATTGTTTTTATTCCTACTCAATAAAAAGATTGCTTGCTTTAACAATAGAGAATTTTGGGTTCCACAGATGAAGATGTTGGGGGCGAGTTTTTTTATGGCAGTTTTTCTTTACTTGCCATTTAAAATTTTAGATGAAGTGGTATTCGATACCTCTAGAACAGTGGATTTGATTGCTCTGACAATTTCCACCGCCAGCATGGCTAGTTTGGTTTATGTTTATTTTTCAGTCTTGTTTGATGTCAAGGAGTTGGTCTATTTTCGTAACATCTTACAAAAGTTTGGTAAATGGCAAGAAGCGATTGAAGATTCTTCCGAAGTGCTTTTGGATAGCTCAATTGAGAACAAAGAATTGTAATCTAATTTTCTCGACCTTCAAAAACCTTTCAAAATATGAGAAACTTGACAATGAATGTCAAAGAAGCCTGCCAATAAAAAGTTGGACATTGCCGTTAATCTTATTCCTCAAGATCCGTTTTTTGAAACGCCTTTGGGGCGGTTTTTGAAATGGGCCTTATCAACGGGGCGTTATATTGTTATTTTTACTGAATTAATTGTTATTTTGAGTTTTGCCTCTAGGTTTACCTTGGACAGAATGGTAACTGATTTAAATTCATCTATAAACCAGAAGGAAAGAGTCATTGCTTCTTATGGTGATTTGGAAAAGAGATTTAGATTTATTCAAAAACAAATTGAAGATTATCGACAATTTAAACAAGAATCAAATTTAATAGATATTTTCCCAATTTTGAATGAAAACGTGCCGAATAATGTTGTTTTCGAAACTTTATCTATTAGGTCAGAACTCATTAGTTTTACCGGTTCAGCCCTATCACAAGATGCTTTGAATGTTTTAGTTAATAATTTGCAGCTAAATCCTCATTTTTCAGAAGTGAGTGTTAATAAAATTGAATCTAGGGGTGAAAAAACCACTGGATTCAATTTCGATATGAAAGCCAAGGTAATTTTAAATGCCAAAAAGTAAACAAGAACAACTTCAGAGTACTCTGTTGGATTTTTATAGAAATCCGATAGCTAGGGTTTCTTTGGAACTTGGTTTTTCTATTTTAGCGGTAATTTTCTTTGCTATTTTTGCTGTGAAACCTACACTACAAACCATGTCTGAATTAATTAAAGAAATAGAAGATAAAAGGAACCTTGATGAGCAATTGGATCAAAAAATCGCTAGTTTAAATACCGCTCAAACTCAATATCAGCAATTTAGTTCTCAATTTTATTTATTAGATGAGGCTATTCCAAAAACAGCTAATTTAATAGAGGGCTTGAAGATAGTGGAAAAAATTGCTAGCGATAACGGACTAGTAATTAAGGGAATTTCTATTTCTGCAGTACCAGAGGAAATAATTCAATCCAATGAAAGTAATGCTCAAAGAGAAGTATTGACTTTCAATGTCGATTTATCTGGTGATTATCTAAAAATTCGTCAATTTATTGAAGATTTGATGAATAATAGAAGAATGATGTTGGTTGATCAAGTTAATTTTAGCTTGGGTAATAATCGTTACCAAAAAGATTTAAATGCTATTGTACGTATTAATTTACCTTACTATTTACACAAATCGGAATGAACAATAACGATATTCAGAAACAACTAGCCAAATTGCGTCGTAATAAGAAGTTGTTATGGCTTGGAATTTTATTTTTAGTTTTAATCATTTTATGGATTTTGGTTAGTATTTTCGCTACTACCAAGACAAATACGATTTCCAAAGAACAAATAGAGCTGTCTAAATCATTTGTACCAAGATTGGAGTCAAAAATTTTTGATGAGATTCTTGTCAAACGTGCCTTTTCTGATGAAGAATTGTCCTATTTTGCGGTTTTTGTTGTAGATAAGGATGATGTTCGCAGTGAAGGTAAAATTGTGGATATTATGTCGATCCCAGAGGAAGATCGGGAATTTTCAGAAGCTATGTCATCACCATCAACTATTGATTTAGAAACATCTTCAGGTTATCCAGATGCCACGGACAGCTCATCACAAGAATCAAGCCCATCAGCTACAGATTATTAAAGTCTAATACTTGTTGCTTGGCTAGTAATCATGTAAATTTAATATAAGGATATCTTTATTATTTTAGGTATGCAGGTACAGACCAAAGAGCAAACCACTAATTCAAGCAATGGGCAAGCGTCCAGTGATCAGCAAAAGGCAAGTGGTTTGGTGCCTCCATCTTCTATAGTTGATTCTGTAGTCAACGAATCAGTCACACAAGATCAAAATAAAGTTAATCCAACAATTGAATTTAGTGAAACTGATTCAAAAATAAAGTTGGGTAAATCTAAAAAATTGGCAAATAAAAAACAAATACCAACAGTTTTAGGGTTATTGATTTTATTTGTGGCATTGATTTCTGGCGTATTATTATTTGGTCAAGGAACAGGTGTTTTTGCTCCTAGAGCCACTCCTCAGACCACTCCTAAAAATATTCGTATTAGTAATGTCACCGACAAGACTTTTACGATTTCTTTTTACACAGATGAAAGCACTACGGCATTTGTTAAATATGGAGAAGATTTAAAAAAGCTAGATAAACAGGCAAGTGATGACAGAGACCAACTTTCAGGTGTGGTGAAGGACTATCGTTTACACCACATCACTGTGCGCAGTCTTAATCCAGGAACTGATTATTATTATGTTTTAGGAACCGGTTCAAGTACTTTTGATAATGAGGGAGAACCTTACAAAATTACGACGATGTTTAAACAAGCTCAGTCTCCTCCAAATAGTCAAACTATTTATGGTAACGTACTTAATGCAGATGGAACTCCAGCGGATGGAGCCATTATTTATGTCTATGGTGAAAGCATGGGTACTTTATCAAATTTAATTAAATCCTCTGGTAGTTGGGGTATTGCTTTAAATAATGCTTTTAGTTTAGATAAAAGTTCTTATGCTGCGTTGACTGATGAGAGCCCCATTGAAATAAAGGTGCAGGGTATTGAACCAAATTTATTTAGTAGTATTAAGACTACTATTAATGCTGCTCAACCAATAGCTAATTTGATTATTGGGCAAAATGAAGTTGTAGATTCTTCTGTCAATCTAGATTCTAATTCTGATGACTTAAATAAGGAAGAACTTTTGGCCGATTCTTCAGCTTTAACAGATGCTTCTTCTAGCGCTACTGAATCTGCTTCAATAAGTGCCTTAAATGCAACAAGTGAAGGTAGCAATTCTGGATCTTTACAAAACTTACTAGGCTCAACAGAGGATATTTCTGAAACACCTTTAGAACCTGAGGTTCTCAACTTAAGTGATTTGGAAGAATCTCAGCCAGCTTCAGCTGTGACTATTACTACCACTCAACCTCAAGTCAAGGCAACTTTGCCGGCCAACACTATGGTGAGAGTGGTGATTCATTCTGATACAAAAATTGATGAAACAGTACAAACTGATGCAGATGGCAACTTAATTTTAGATGTTGCTAGTTTAGGTAAAAATTTAGAACCTGGAGAGCACACAGCTAGCTATACTTATGTTGATCCGGTTACTGGTAAGGAAGTGACTAAAACTTATAATTTTACAGTTGATCAGACAGCTACTCCCAGACAATTGGCGGCTGTCTTATCGCCAAGTCCTACGCCAAGTGTAAGTATTCCTTATGGCTCTGGCAATCCTTACGTGCCAACAAACACTATTACCGCCACTCCAACAGCTACAGTGACACCTCTTGTTAGTACTAACTCGACCATAGTATCCACAAGTAGTGGTCAATATAATGCTGGTTCTGTAGGAACAACGATTGCTTTATTAATAGGTGGAATATTTTTTATTTTGGCAGGTGTGTGGAGCTATGCTTTGGCCCATTCTTTTGAACAAAAAAATAACTATCCATAATATCTTTTTTCACTCTGGATTTAGCTGATTCTACCTCTTTCTACCAGATATTTTTTGTAATAAATTAAAATAGGGTGATTTATGTCATCTCTAACTGATTTTGGTAAAAAAATGTTGCTTCAAAAAAAGAAACGCTATCTGCTCTCTTTGGTCATTTTTCTGTTTTTATGTGTTGGCACTGTTGTTGGTTTTTTACTTCTTAAAAATAGTCAAGACACTCGTCAACAAGCTAGCGGTGTTTGTAGTCCAGATGAACCTTATTGCTCTTGTGATGCTTGGGGTAGTAATTGTGTTTTAGTTAATCCTGAGGGTGTCAGAAAAATTGTTGATAAAGGAAGTTTAGAGAACAACAAGGGTATCATTGCTACTTCTTTTACTGGTGAGAGATCTTCTACTGAGGGTGGTTGTGGTGGAGTTTGGATGAATGCATTTTGTTACATGCCTGGAGATGAAATAGCTGGCGGTTACATCGTTGTGGATAACGGAAGGCATGATTATCCTTATTTAGAAAAAAAGCAACTTATGAAAGCCTAAGTTTTGGTGGTGAAACTATTTCTGAAAAACTAGGCACGGTTGAAAACTTGGGTAATAGTTGTGGTGGAAAAGGCCAGGCTTATGGTGGAGTTTGTTATGCCTATGGTTCAGTAATTGATGGTTATTTGGTAATGCCAGCTCGTACTAGTGGCTGTGATGATAGCAAAGGTGATTATTGCTATGCTCATTTGGCGAAAATCAATGTTTCTTACACTGATTGGCAAAAAGCTGTCGAAACTTATGAGAAAGACGGCAACACCAAAGCTTTGGAAGATTTATACAGAAAAACTTATGGCATTAGTTTTGATGCCGGATCTTTATATGATTCTAAAGCAAACAATGCCAATCTGTTAAAAGCACAAGCTTTATTATCTGCTTTGACTAGTGTGGATGTTTTGCAAAAAGATGCTGCTGCGAAGAATAAAGAACTTGAAGCCAAAGGTAATCTTACTAAAGAAGAACAGGCGCTTTATGACTTTAACAAGCAAATTATTGAAAATAAAAATTTAGATAAAAGTTATCAAACCATTAGTCAGCTCAATGACATGACCGCTCAGCAAATTACTCTGAATACGGCAGTGAGTAGTATGTATTCTGATTTGGTTGTTGCCAATGATGCTGATTTAACCAAGTTAGCCAACGCTAGATTTAAAGAGATTTTTGGCTATGATCCAGCAAGTAAATATGGCGGTGTCAGCGGAATTCTTGGAGCCTTTGGTATCGATCCTGCTCAGTTAAATAAAGATCGTAGCAATTATGCAGATACAGTTGCAGCGGCCATGGAAAAACAGAAGCAAGCTGCAGAAAAACAGAATCAAAATATAGATAAGCTTAATCAGGAATATAAAGAATATGTTAGTGGTCAGAGCGAAAGTATCAATGATTTGAAAAAAGCAGCTCTTAATGCAGGAGTTATTACAGAGAGTGAAATTGCAGGTAAGTCAGAACAAGATTTACTAGCCTTGCTCTTGTCTAAGTTTTCTGGAACTACTTTGGTTCAAGAAAAAGCAAATGCCATTGCTCTTATTAATTCTAGAAAAGAGAATGAATTGGTAAATAGCTATATTAATAATCAAGGTGGAGTAGCTGCTAAAGATGATTTACTAGAGCTTTACAAGATTTACGTCGGTCACGTTCCTGCATATCGTATGACTACCAGTGAGTTGCAAAAAGAAATTGCCAAATATAATTCATCTATTGCCACAATATATTTCCAGGATCGTTTCAGTACGGCTGCTAGTAATATTGATAAAGATAGCGGAACCTCTTTAAAAGCTGTTTGTCAGGAAATGGGCATGACGAGTTGCAACTTTGAGGAAAATGGGACTCAAACCATATCTTTAATGTTGGACAAAATTTATGCTGGCAACACTGAAGTTAACACTCCAGTGTTAGCAAGCGAATATTCTAAGCAAATTTTAGCCCAAAGCAAAGAAACTGCCAAACAAGCCAATGTGGATGCAACAGAATATAGAGCAAAATACGCCATGGCTTACGATCCCATTGCAATTGCCGAATATGAGGCTGCAACTGGAAAAAAAGTTGATACTAGTGCCTTATCTAACCCATTAAAGCAAAAAGAAGAAGTTTTGCTAGTTGCTATAAAAGCAGCAAATACTTTTAGCTCTTATCAAAATTTAAACTATGCATTACAAAACAGTTCTTTTTTTGGCAATTATGATATGGGTCTTCTTTATGGCGAGGCATTAATGGATGACAAAATTATTGGCGGTAATTTTGCTGTGCAACAAATGGGTTTGAATGCGGCTGAGCAATTTAGCTTGGGTTATAATAAATTAGCTTATCAATATGCTAATGTTAATACAATAACAAAGAATATCGCTACTAATTATGCGACAAGTGTAAGTCAGAATTACTCTGGTCCAGTTAACACCAATATCTCAGACATAGCTCTTAAAGGAGCAGATAGTTTAGGTATTTTTGATACTAAAAATGCAGATGGAACAATTCAAACAGAATATGTCTATCAAGCAGCTCAAGATGGCTACTATTTTTCTCAGGGCTTAAATAATGTAGGGGCAACTTTAGCTGATTGGGTAGTGACAGCTGGGACATTTCTAACTTCATCCACTCCAAATACGCTCAATTATCAACAAATAGCTGATAGTGCTATCAATGCTGCTAAAAAAGGAGATGAAGTAAAAACTAACATTCAAACAAATTTTTACACTCAACAAGCTGCAAATTATATTAATCAGGATCAATTACAAGGTATTAGTAATCCAGATATAAAGCAGTCAATAGTGGATAAACAAGTTCAAGACTTTGTAACTTTTCAAACAGACCAAGGAATTGTTCGTTCGAGACAAGAATTAAATTGGGAAACTGTGGAAAAAGTTGTGGCTCCCACTGCGGCTGTCATTGCTTTGCCTGTGGCAATTGCCAGCGGAGCTGGATTGGGACCAAAAGTATAGCTAAGGCTTCTGGTAAAAGACTTGGTCGTATTGTGAGTATCGGAGATGACCTAATTGACGCAAACAGCACTGTTTCTACCGATACCCCAATAACAGAAGGTGAGGGCACTGCTAAAGTGAATTATATTAATGGTATGCCTTCAGAACTTGATATTGCCAAGTCGATGACTATTACCTACGAGATTTGGTAAGAAGTTAATAGTTTGACAACTGAATTTCTGGCAAAGCTAAATTCCATCAGCGATTGCCTGCCATAATTCTCGATTGCTGTCTTCATATCCAAGTGCCCAGATAGCAATGCCAGCCAGATCTAATTGACGCGCGTATTCAAGTTTATAAGCAATCGATTGAGGATCTTCATAATAGATAGTATAAAGTTCACCATCTTGTTGATAGGTGATGTAGGGAGATAAAGCATTGTCATCAAAGGCTTTTTTAATTTGAGTTGCCCCTCTCCAGGCAGTTTCTGTGTTTGTTTTGCCATCACGCACTGCCAATAGTTCTTTAGCTTTCTTATAACTCACAGTGAAGCCAGTGTTTTTGTAAGTATTAGCCTTGGGTTGACTAGAATCGGTGCGCCAACCATAACCATAAAATGGAATGCCCAGGAGAATTTTTTCTCTCGGTACTTGATCAAAGAAAATCTTTAAGTGCTGATTAATATCTTTATTCCATTGACTGTTTTCACTAAAAAGTGGTGCGACTGGTCCTGCCTGATCACTACTTCTTTGATGAAAATCGTAAGCCATAACGATAATATAATCGACTTCTTGACCAATAGTTGCAATGTCCCACATGCTTTTATCATTGCTAGCAGCACTGGCATACACATCGACACTTAACGCAATATTTTGATATTTAGCATCCAGGTAAGAGTTGAGTTGTGTAATGAATTGACTAAACTTTGGACGCAAGTTTTGACTGTTTTCACCACTATATTCAATGTCGATATTAATGCCAGAAATGGGATAGGCTAGCAAAATAGAATCAAGACTGGTAAAGAATTTTTGCCAAGACTTTTCATTACTCAGAAAAGCATTAATATCTTCGTTATTAAATTGCTTAAAAACGAGCTCAACTTTACCATTTTGAGCTTTCATTTGTGTTGTAAGTTCTAAAAATTTTTCTTCGTTGAGCAATCGATATCCTGGATCCAAGTTGCCATCTTGATCTCTAGTCATAATGTCACCATTGGCAGCAATATTTAAACCAAAATAAGAAAGGTGAGTCAGTTCTTTTTCTAATTTAATATCTTTGATGTTCCAATAAGGCAAAAAACCATAAACAATTTTTTGTTCTTTTTTGGGGATAATCAATTCTTTTAGATAGCGTAGACGACTGCTGCTATTGATCGAAGAAGATAAGGGCACATCATAAAAAATATTAATTGAAAACAACACAGCAAAAACTAACAATAAAAACAAAAAAATACTAAAAAATATTTTTGACATCTATGATTTGTTGTTCATAAATAACTTTGCCTTCTTCATCAACTGGTCTAGCACAATCAGCGCAGTACAATTTAGTCAGCGGATCATAATAAAAACTATGTTCTTCTAAATTTAGATCAGTCGCTTCTTCTCCTTCTTTTGGAGGTAAACCAGTTTCAGCCCGTATCCAATATTCTTTGCGAAAGGTGCCGGAATAGCTGGGTTTAGAGCTTTCCCAGTACAGTTCTTGACCCTTGGATTCACAGCTAGCAATAGGATCAGTGTCGGTGTTAGCGAGGGCAATGCTAGTTTCATCATCTCCACTGCTGACCAGCAGAGTGCCCAAACCTGCTTCTGAAGGCATACCCGTGAGACAAACATTGCCGATTTTAACGTCACTTGGTTTCTCCGGCCAAACAGTTTCTCGGTCTTTCAAAATGTATTCCATAATGTCGTGCCAAATAGGAGCTGCACCAGTAATGCCAGAAGCTAAATAACTCATGGATTTGCTATTATTATTACCCACCCAGACGATAGTTAAATATTCTGGAGTGTATCCCACTGTCCAGTTATCTTTGAGATCATTAGTGGTGCCAGTTTTGGCTGAAACAATTTTGTTTTTAATGACTAATTGTGAGTTTGTCCCAAAAGCATTTTGGCGGGCATTATTGTCTTGTAAAATATGATTGGTCAGATAAGCAGGTGCTCTATCCATGACTCTTGTTGCCACTCCTTCTTGGTTGACTAAATCATTTTCTGTTAAATAAGCTAAATCTTCTTTACTTGATTCTGGATCATATTTTTGCAAAACTTCTCCTTTATAATTGCTGATTTCCAAAATACCAGTTAGGGGAATTCTGACACCTTGATTAGCCAAAACTCCAAAAGTTTCTGCCAATTCAATCATTTTGACTTCGCCACCACCTAAAGTTAAAGAGAGGCCGTAATTAGCTGGATCAGTCCAAGTATTGATGCCCATTAGTTTGGCTTGATTGATGAAGGTTTCAACTCCAATTGTAGCTAAAGCTTTAACCGCAGGAATGTTAAGAGAATTACCCAGTGATTGACGAATGGTGACTGGTCCCATAAAACCACCCGTATAATTTTTGGGACAATAATCTCTTTGACCGGCTACTTTGAAACAAGTGGGAACGTCTAGCAACATCGATCCAGGATTGAGAGTTTTTTGCGCAAAAGTTGTCGCATACATAATAGGTTTGATCGATGAGCCAGGTTGGCGAAGAGCTAGGGTCACATTGACTTGACCATCCGCTTCATTGTTAAAATAGTCTTTCGAACCGATCATGGCTAAAATTTCTCCGCTGTTGGGTTTCATGACTAAGGCTGCGCCATTGCCGACTTTAAGATTGGCTAATTTATTGACTTCACTTGACAGAGAAGCTTGGGCTGCTTCTTGTAAATCCAGGTCCAAAGTAGTGGTCACGCGTAAACCACCAGTTTCAACCATTTTTTCTCCATATTGAGCATAAAGTAAATCTTTGATGTAAAAGACAAAATGAGGAGCTTTAATATCATCTTTTTTAATGGCAAAGTTCAGTACTTCGTTTTCTGCAGCCTCAACTTCTGCTGTGGTGATGTATTTATCTTCCATCATGCGTCTCAAGACTTCTTTTTGGCGGTTTTTACCTTTTTCTGGATTGGAACCAAAGGGTGAGTAAACAGTGGGAGCTTGGGGTAAACCAGCTAAAAGGCTGGCTTCAGCTAGAGTCAAATCTTTGGCTGATTTATTGAAGTATTTATTAGCGGCTGCTTCAACACCCACTGCAGTGCCACCGTAAGAAATGTAGTTGAGGTACATTTCTAGAATTTCTTTCTTGCTATAAAGAATTTCTGTCATTAACGCCAAAACCGCCTCTTTAATTTTTCTTTGGAAAGTTTTTTCTTTGGTGAGTAAGGCGTTTTTTACCAATTGTTGAGTAATAGTAGATCCACCCTGTAAGTTGCCACTTTGGAAATTTTTCAAACTAGCTCGCACTAAACCAGTTAAATCTAGTCCGTGATGCGAATAGAATTTTTTATCTTCTATGGCTACAGTTGCTTGCAAAACATATGCGGGCAAATCTTCTATATTAATAGGAATGCGATTTTCATTGCCATAAATTTCATAAAGAAGTGTGCCGCTGCGATCAAAGATTTGAGTGCTGACCGGAAAATTTTCATTAGCAGTTAAATTATTAGGAGAGGGAAGCTGTTTGTATAAGTAGACTAAAATAGTGACGAAAATTAGTAAAAAAATCCACAAAATAAACTGATAAGAACGTTTATTTTTAGTTTTCTTATTTCTTTTTTTTTCAAATAAAAGAAAGGGATTCATTACTTCATTATACCTCAACAGCTATTTTTATTTATTGATAATTCTATTATAATCACTTCATGGATTCACCCCAACAGACCATTTGGTATAACTATCTAGATACACATCAAAAAGAATTAATTGATGTCAGCTTCGCTCTCCTTCAGAAAAAAGATTTATTAGTAGGTTTGAAAGATTTTTCTTTTTTGGTGTTCCCAATGTCCAAAGCCTATGAAGGCTTCTTGAAGAAAGTTTTTTATGATTTACAGTTGATTAATAAAGACACTTATCAGGGGCGTCGTTTTCGCATTGGTCGTGCTTTTAATCCAGATATTCGTGAATACCAAAGAGATGAAGATTGGCTTTATGACGATGTAGAGCGTAAATTTGGCAAAGATGTGGCTAGACAATTGTGGAATACTTGGCTAGAGTGTCGTAATCGCGTTTTTCATTTTTTTATTACTGAAAAACAAACTTTAAGTTTAGCAGAAGCAGTGGTGAAAATCGAAATGATTACCGATTCCATTCAATTAGTAGCCAAACAATTAGATAAAAAGAACAATTAATCGATAAATAGAAAGATTAAAGCTATGCAATACCAATATAAAAACATTACTATTTCCGGTTTGCCAGGTTGTGGTTCGACGACTTTATTGAGTTTGTTGCGAGAAGAACTAGAAAAAGATCAGTGGGTGGGTTTTTCTGGTGGTGAGTTTATGCGTTCTTATGCTGTTGAGAAAGGTTTATTTAATCCAGCTCAATCCACTCATCATAGTGCCACTGTTTACAATGATGATTTTGATCGCCAAGTAGATTACGGTATTCGTGAAAAAGTAAGTACTGGGGAAAAATGGATTATTGAATCTTGGTTATCTGGGTTTATGGCTCAAAATGTACCTGGAACTTTAAAAGTACTGATGATCTGTAGTGATGATGCTGTCAGAATTGATCGCATTGTTAACAGAGATGGCGTAGATGTTATGGAAGCCAAAAAAAGCATTCAAGAACGCTACCAGAAAAATTTAGCCAAGTGGCAACGCATGTACCATCAAGAATGGGAAGAATGGGTGGTCGGAAAAAATAAACTGCCAGCATCAGCTGAGATTGATTTTTGGCGTCCTGAGCTTTACGATTTAATTATAGATACTTTTTCAAATAATAAAGAAAAAACTTTACAACTTGTTTTAGATGCCATCAAAAAAAGCTAAAAAAACCGCATCGGTCAACAAAAAAAAACACGAGGTGTTTTTACCACTTTTAGTTTTAACTTTTTTATTGTGGATTTTTTATCGCTCTATTTTTAATTTTCCAGTCTGGTTTGATGAAAGCATTGGTAAATTAGTTTTTTTTGCTCTGCCAGTTTTATTATATGTTTCTATCTCTGGAAACAAAGAAATTTTAGCCACCTTTGCTTTAAGAAAATTTAAACCTGGTTTATTGCTGGGCTTAGCAATTGGTGGTATTTTTGGTTTTGTTGGCGTTTTAATCAGCGTGCTAAGTAAAGGTGGTGAGGTAATCTTTTTACCTCATTATTTAGCTGATTGGTTTTGGAAAGAAATGTTCCTGGCCATTATGACTGGTTTTTGGGAAACTCTATTCTTTTTTAGTTTTGTCATGATTATTGTAGAAGAAAAATTTCATTATTTTTCTTTGCTCAAGCAGATTCTTTTAGTTGCTACTGTTTTTTTATTGTTTCATCTACCAAACACAATTATCAGATTTAACTCTGAAGTTTTGTTATTTCAGCTTTTTTTACTTTTTACTTTTGCCTGTGGTCAGGCCTTGCTTTTTTATAGTAGACGCAACGCTTATCTTTTAGTGGTTACTCAGGCAATTTGGGGCATGGTTCTGTTGATTAATTTCTAATTACTTATGAAGAAAATTAATTATTTGTTTATTTTGTTTGCTGTGAGTTTTGCCAGTTTAATTATTTTTGTTTCCCTGCAATCAGCTAATAAAAATCAAATGACCAGCAGTGGTAAATTAATGTCTGGGAAATTTTATGTAGCTAAAGAAATTTTACCAGATCATTCTTTTTATCCATTTTTAATGATGGTTGATCGCTTGCGTCTAGAACTAGCCGATGCAGAAAAAAGAATAGATTTGCTAGTTTCTAATGCTAATCGTCGTTTATTTTATAGTAGAAAGCTATTAGAAAAAAATAATCAAGATTTAGCCTTTATTACCTTCAGCAAGGCTCTCAAGTATAGTAACCAGGCTTTAGAAGAAAATGTTTTTTTATTAGAAGAAGCTAGTTTAAATAAAAAACAAGAGTATCAAGCTACCGCCTTTTTTGTTTTGGAGAATTTTGATAAGCAAGTGGATTTCTATACGGAATTCCAAATACAGTTTAGCGATGAAGAGAAATGTTTTTTAGATGCACTCTTTGCTCAAGGCTTTGTTTTGCAAGAAAATTTGCGTAGTTTGATAAATCAATCCATTTAAAATTGATATTGTTTGTTATAGTTGACAAGCAACCTGCCCACGTGAGATTCTTTTAGTCCTTAGTTTATTAACCACAAGATTTTGTGTTTTAATAAAATAGAAAACACTATAGATTGTGACTAAAAAAAATTATGCAATGTCCGTTTTGTAAAGGCAGCGAAACCGCAGTAATTGATTCACGAGAAACAGAAAATGGTGATAGTGTGAGGCGTAGACGAACTTGCGAGGTTTGCAAAAAACGCTTCACTACTTATGAGC
>CAZFIY010000007.1:0-21575 GCA_964519685.1 uncultured Pseudomonadales bacterium | reverse complement strand
AATACTTAAAACTGTGCCGAGGAGAGGACTTGAACCTCCATGGATTGCTCCACATGCTCCTAAGACTTGCGCGTCTACCATTTCGCCACCCCGGCTTATAGATGATATTATACCCATATAGTTATGGATTACCAAATCAAAAGGTCGAGTAGATCTCTGTCGCTACGCATTAGCATTAATGCCAAGGCTGAGATTGTAGTTAGTGCTCCTAAATTCATGCCAGAATTTATGATTCGCAAATTTGTCGAAGCTCAAAAAACTTGGATTGAAGCTAATTTGACCAAAGTCAAAAAAAACCAAGTGACAATCAAGACTGATGAGTTATATATTTTTGATAAAAAATACCAAATCATCATCAATGATCAAGCTGAAAAAATGGGCATTTTTGTCAGAGGAGAAAAGATCTTTGTCAATAATTTAAGCAAAAAATCTCAAAGCAAAATCAAACAACAAATTGATGACTTCCTCAAAAAAACTGCGGCAAAATACATCGCCACACGCACACAAATTTTATCTAAAAAGATGGGCATTAATTATCAACGGATTTCCTTACGTGAGCAAAGTAGTCGCTGGGGCAGCTGTAGCTCTCGTGGCAATCTTAATTTTAATTGGCGTTTGGTACATTATCCGCCAGCTATCATTGATTATGTCATCATTCATGAGTTAGCCCACCGCTTGGAAATGAATCATTCCAAAGAATTTTGGGCCATTGTCAAAAAACATGATAGTGAATATTTAATTCATAAAGGGCAGTTGCGAAAAAAACGTTATAATTAGTCAGTACAGTAAAATATGTTAAAAGTCATTCACGGTGAAAACCAAGTTGCTTCCAGAAAAAAGTTAGTTGAATTCATTGAACAGGCCAAACAACAAAAGAAAGAAGTTGCTAGTCTCAGCGCAGAAAAACTTGATCGTGCTAAATTGGAAGCTGCGCTACTTAGTGAAAGTCTCTTTGGTCATGAAAAATTGCTCGTGATTGATGGATTATATTCTTTACCCAAATCAAAGAAAAAAGATGAGTTTATCAGTTTAATATCTTCCGCATCAATTGAGATAATTTTGTGGGATAAAAAATTACTGACTAAAACTGATTTAAAAAAATTACCAACTGATTTAGAAAATTATGAATTCAAAATTACTCCCAAAATGTGGTCTTTTTTAGACACCCTGTCTCCAAATCCTAAAGCCAAAACTTCGATGCTTAAACTTTTCAAGGAAAGTGTTGAAAGCGATAGTAGTGAATTTGTTTTCCTAATGATCGCTAGACAAATTAGAATCTTAATTCAAATCAAAGAAAATCAACCACCCAAAGTCGCTCCGTTTATGTTGAGCAAGCTTAATAAACAAGCCAAAGAATTTTCTCTTGAAAAACTATTGAGTTTACATCAACAACTTTATTTAATCGACCAAAAACAAAAACTCTCTACTGGATTACTTAGCCTTGAGAGCGAACTTGACCTTTTGCTTTTTAATATGTAGATTAATCTAGCTAACACTGGAAGGTAAAGCTTATGTATCAAATCGTCAAAAACATTAATCCCAATATTTTTCGTGGTTACGATCTTCGTGGTGTCATTGATGAAGATCTCAATGAGGATGTTTATTACACGCTAGGTCGAGCTTACGCGACTTTTTTGACGCAACGCAGAATCAAAGAAGCAGCTGTGGGGAGAGATAATCGTCGCAATGGAGAACTTTATGTCAAAGCAATGATTGCAGGTTTAAATGATGGTGGTATCGATACCATCGATATTGGCTATAGCATGAGTCAAATTGTTTATTATTCTTCTTATGAATATCACACTAAGGGAGGAGCAATGATTACTGCTTCTCATAATCCTGGTAATTACAACGGTTTGAAATTAAGTGTTGGTTACTCTGATACTATGGTTACAGAAGAAATCCTAGAGCTTCGCGAGATTGCCGCTAGTGGCAAATTTAGTGAGGGTCAGGGGAACAATCGCCAAGATAATATTTTCCCAGCTTACATGCGAAATGTGCTTAAATTATTTGCACTTAAAAACAATTGGAAAATTGTGGTTGATACCTGCAACGCCACTGGCGGATTATTTTATCCTGAAATTTTTAGACAAGCTGGCTGCACAGTAATCGAGCAAAATACCAATCTAGACAGTAGTTTTCCACTTGGAGATCCAGATCCTACAGAGGGTAAAGTTCTAGAGAGATTAGCTAAAGGTGTCAAAGAGCAAGGTGCCGATCTCGGTTTTGCTTTTGATGCTGATGGTGACCGCATGTCGGTAGTTGATGATCAGGGTCAAATTTTATGGATGGATACCATCGTTGCTTTATTCGCCAAAGATGTCTTGGAAACTATGCCAGGTGCCCCAATTGTTTACAACACTCTTTGCTCTAGACAAGTCACAGAAAGCATTGTTGCTGCTGGTGGTAAACCAGTTATGTGGCTAACTGGTCACTCTTTCATTAAAGCCAAAGTCAAAGAGGCTCGCTCACCTTTTGGCGGCGAACTCTCTGGTCATATTTTCTTCATGGATAATTTCTACGGTCATGATGACGGGGCCTATGCTTGCTTGCGCCTCTTATCTTATCTTGAAAGAAAAGGTCAAAAACTCAGTCAATTAGTGGCTGAATTGCCTAAATATATTAGCAGTCCAGAAATTAAATTTGGCTTAGCTGATGAGATCAAGTTTAAATTTATTTCTGAAATCATTACTAAAGAATTTAAGCAACAGTGGCCAGACGCTGAGTACATTGATATTGACGGCATTAGAATGGATTTGCCAGACCAGATGGCGATTATTAGAGCCTCACAAAATGGTCCCTATGCCACTGTTAAATTCGAAGCTAAAACAAAAGAAGGCTATGAGGCTTTGAAAAAAATCCTCAAAGGTATTCTCAGCAAACATCAAGAAATCGATTTACAAAAAGGTACTAATATTGAAGCTTTAAATTAATTTTAGAGAAAAAAGAAAGGTGAATTATGTCTATTTCTGTTTTGGAAGATCGTCAAGCAATTAAAAAACTTGATCCCGATGGCGCGCTTGCTTCAGCGGAAAGCATCGCTGATCAAGTTAAACAAGTTTGGGAAGAACAAGATCAAATTGATTTAAAAAACTATAAAAATGTGGCAAATATTGTTGTTGCCGGCATGGGTGGTTCAGCTCTTGGAGCTGATTTTGTGAGAAATCTTTATAAAAAAGAATTGTCTGTGCCCATGGAAATTTGCAAAGATTATAGTTTGCCAAATTACGTAAATAAAAATACTTTAGTAATTCTCTCAAGTTATTCTGGTAGTACAGAAGAAACTCTCAATTGCGCCAAAGAAGCAGAGAGTAAAGGAGCAATGATTGCTATCGTGACTGCTGGAAGTAAATTGGCACAATTGGCTCAAGAAAAAAATTATCCAAACTACATCATTAATCCTAAATTTAATCCTTCCAATCAACCTCGTATGGCTACTGCTTATAACATCATGGCTATCATTTTGATGTTAAAAAAGCTTGATTTATTGAAATTTGATGAAGAAGATTTTCATCAAGTTTTAGATGCCATCAATGTAACAAGTCAGCGTTGTTTAATTGAAGTACCCCAAGAAAAAAATCAAGCCAAAATATTGGCTTTTATGTTCGTTGAAAGACGCCCTATTTTAGTAGGAGCAGAGTTTTTAGAAGGTGCTTTACACATTGCCAATAATCAACTTAATGAAAATGCCAAAATTTATGCTGATTACAAAATCATTCCAGAAATCAATCATCATTTGTTAGAGGGCTTAACATTTCCAAAGAGTAATGCACTCAATCATTTCTTTGTCTTTTTTCAATCAAACCTATATAGAAATGAGGTACAAAAAAGAATTGAGTTAACTAGACAAGCAGTAGAAAAAACCGGCATTGAAAGCATTGAAATTAAATTAGAATCAGAAAATAAATTAATGCAAGCTTTCGAACTAATTACTTTGGGAACCTTTACCAATCTTTACCTTTCCTATCTGGAGGGCATCAATCCTTGTCCAATTCCAATGGTAGATTGGTTTAAAGCGCAACTAGAAAAGTAGTTGTCAATTTTATATACTCTATAGACATGGCATCAATTTATGCAATGCAAGCGCGAGAGATTCTCGATGGTCGTGGTTGGCCCACTGTCGAGTTGGTTTTGTGGTTAGACAATGGTTTTTCTACCATCACTTCTGTTCCTTCCACTATTTCTAAAAGTAGCCATGATTCTTTAGAGTTAAGAGATTTAGAGCAAAGAGCCGGAGGCTTGGGAGTACAAAAAGCTGTTAACAACATTAATCAAATTATTGCTCCTCAGTTAGTTGGTAAAGATGTGCTTAAACAAAGAGATATTGATCAATTCTTAATTGATTTAGACGGCACAGTCGATAAAAAGAAACTTGGTTCTAATGCCATTTTGGCAGTTTCTCAGGCTGTTTTAAAAGCAGGAGCTCTAAGTGTAGGCTTGCCTTTATATCAATATATTCAAAAAAAATATCAGTTAGTTAGTGAAATTAACATGCCTAACTGCATTATTACTGCTTTAGATGGAGGAGCATATGGAGGTAAAAATCTAGATTTTCGCGAGTTTTTTATTATTCCTGCCAGCAACATGTCGATTGATAAATCCATTGAAATGGCTGTTACTTTAAAACAAAAAATTGAAGATTTATTGATTAGAAAAGGGGCAATTCATTCTGTTGGATCTACTGGTGGTTTCAGTCCAAGTCTTTATAAAAATACAGATGCTTTTGAATTATTAATTGAAGCCATTAAACAAAGTAGCTACAACTTTGCTCAAGATTTGTTTTTTGGACTCAATAGTGCCTCTTATGATCTTTATGAGGCTTCAAAGTATCGTTTACGAGATAACAATGAAGGCATGAACTCAAATGACCTTCTCTCCTTGTATAAAAAAATGAGAGAAAATTACAAATTAATTTATATAGAAGATCCTTTTATTGAAGATGAAGCCAATAAATGGCAAGAACTAGTCAGAGAAATTGGCAAAACAACTACCATTGCCACTTGTAATGGAGTTTCTTCTAGAGTTTCCCTCATTAATAATGGTATTAAAAATCAAAATTTTAATGCCGTAGTCATTAAGCCTAAACATCTTGGAACCATTAGTGAAACCATGGAAAGCATCAAGCTAGTTAAAGATTCAAAACTAGATCTAATCATTTCACAAAGTGGCGGTGAAACTAATGAAACCTTAATTGTTGATCTAGCGGTGGCAGTTGGAGCTAATTATGTTAAGCTAGGACCTCTCAACAGAGGAGAGCGCATTGTTAAATATAATCGCTTGCTGGAAATTAATCGCGAAATTCAATCAGTTGCCTAATAAATTAAATAGGCGAAAATTACCCGTTGACCTTTGCCTTTTTTTCGTTTATTTTATGGTTAATCTTCGTTATATTTATTAAAGCAAAAGGATTAACATGGCAATCACTTTATACAAAAGACAACGTCAAATTATTGATTTTATCGCTCAATATGTACAGAAAAATGGCTTCTCACCAACCCTTAAAGAAATTGCCGAATCAATTGGCGTTTCTTCTTTGGCCACTGTTCACGAACATTTACAAGCTCTTGAACGTAAAAAAGTAATTCGTAAACACGAAGGAGCAGTTAGAGGCATTGAGTTAGTTGATAGAACTTTTCTAAATATTACTGATAGCGTTGATTTACCATTTTTAGGTTTCATCGCCGCCGGCTCACCAATTGAACCTCATAATGATCCCAATGCTAGTTTTAAAGTTTCACCAGAAATGATTACAGGCAAAAAAAGAGCTTATGTTTTACAAGTTCGTGGCAAATCCATGATTGAAGACCACATTGATGACGGTGATTATGTAGTGATTGAAGAGACACCAGAGGTAAATAATGGCGACATTGTGGTAGCTCTTTTAGATAACGGCCTAGCTACATTAAAAAGATTTTATAAAGAAGTCACTCGTATTCGCTTGGAACCAGCTAACTCTAGCATGAGTCCTATTTATGCCACTAATGTTCAAATTCAAGGCAGAGTAGTGGGCCTTATTAGAAAATTTAGATATTAAATTTTAAACTCAACTTCTTTGGCTTTTAAATCTTTATTGACCCATGTTCTCAGGGCATAAAGATAATCTGAAGTTCTATTAAGAAATTGCAAAACCGTTTCACGCACATCTCTTTCGTTATCCAAAGAAACCATTCTTCTCTCCAAACGACGACAAATAGTGCGAGCAAGATCTAAAAACGCAGCTATTTCTGATCCTCCTGGCAAAACGAATTTATTGTGCCAGTCTTGACCTAATTCTTCTTGCAAAAAATCTATTTCTTTTTCTAAAAGTTTAACGAATTTTACATTTAAATGTACTTTGGGAGACGCGGCTACTTCTGCACCAAGTTTGAAAAGTTCATTCTGTAAATCGATTAAAAATAAATATTCTCTCAACCAAATTTTTTTACGCTCAAGCTGATTAATTTTGAATACTACCAAACCTAAACTAGCATTAAATTCGTCTAAAGTACCTAAAACTTCAAAAACCAAACTATTTTTGGGTAAACGCTCACCATTAATTAAAGCTGTTTTACCCTGATCTCCAGTTTTAGTATAAACCTTTTTCATATATTCATTTTAACACTAGAATTTGCCACTACCAAAATCATAAACTCTCACTTAGAATAAAATCCCGTAATGATAGACATACGGGGATTCCTCAAACAAGCTAGTAGTAACAGTTCAACCAAGTATATTTTTGTCTCTGGCGGAGTACTTTCTGGCCTGGGTAAAGGCGTCACTGCTGCTTCTTTAGGAGTTTTACTTAAAGAACAGGGTTATGATGTCACCAATATTAAGTGTGAAAATTATCTCAATTTAGATTCGGGCAACATCAATCCCATCGAACACGGAGATGTTTTTCTTTGTGAAGATGGTTTAGAAGCAGACTTGGACTTAGGTTCTTATGAAAGATTTTTAGGCAAAGAAGTTGGCTATAAAAACTTCACTACCATGGGGCAAATCTATAGTACAGTTATTGAACGTACTAAAAATTTAGAGTACAACGGCGCCACAGTTGATGCCATTCCCTATGTTCCAGAAGAAGTCATCCGTCGAATTCAGGAAGCAGCAGTGGGACACGATATTGTTTTGATTGAACTCGGAGGTACGGCTGGTGAATATCAAAATATTATTTACTACGAAGCTTATCGTATTATGAAGATGACTTTACCCAAAGACGTCATCTTACTTCACGTCACCTATTTCCCAGCTCCTTCTCACATCAATGAATTGAAATCCAAACCCACTCAATTGTCAGTCAAATCCCTTAATTCTATGGGTATCCAACCAGACTTTATTGTGGGCAGAGGAGAGTTAGAAATTGATGAAAAACGTAAAGAAAAGGTAGCTTATTTTTGCACCATGAACCAGGAAGACATCATCTCTAACCCCGACTGTAAATCAATATATGAAATTCCACTCATTTTTAATAAACAACATTTCAGTCAAAAAGTACTTGAAAAGCTTGGTCTGAAATCTAGAAAGATTGCTTTAACCGATTGGCAAGCAATGGTAAAAAACATCTACGCTAAGAAAGATCAGAAGGTCAAAATCGGCATTATTGCTAAATATATAGCTACTGGCGACTATGAGCTTAAAGACTCTTATACCTCCTTGCTGGAATCCATTAATCATTCTTCTTGGCATGAAAAAATTGAAGTAGAAATTGTTTTTATTAATGCTGAGAATCTAGAAAAAAAAGATAAAAAAACTCTCAATGATTTAAAAAACATCGATGGTATTATCGTGCCGATCGGTTGGGGCAGTCGTGGCGTAGAAGGCAAAATTGAAGCCATTCGTTATGCTAGAGAAAACAAAATCCCTTATCTAGGCTTGTGTTATGGTATGCAATTAGCTTCTATAGAATTTGCGCGTCATGTAGCTAATTTAAGTGATGCAAACACACAAGAAGTAAATCCAAATACTAAAAACCCAATCATTCACGCCATTCCTTTTGAAGATAAATATCAAAAAATTAAAGGCAATGGAGCCAGCATGAGACTTGGTGCTTACGATTGTATTCTAAAACCAAATACTTTGGCCCATGAAGTTTATAAAAAACACAACGCTTTTAAAGATGAAAAAAAGAATTTGATTTCTGAACGACATCGCCATCGATTTGAATTTAATAATGCTTATCGCCAAATTCTAGAAGAAAAAGGTTTTGTGATTTCTGGCACTAGTCCAGATGATTTTTTCGTGGAAATGATTGAATTACCAAGAGAAAAACATCCTTTCTTCTTAGCCACCCAAGCACATCCTGAATACAAATCAGCTCCGCTAAAGCCACATCCTATTTTTATTGAATACTTAAAAACTATTTGGGCAGAAAAAACAAAGAGAAATAAAAAGTAATTCCATTCCAGTTTAGGAATAACCAGATATTTTGACCTTGTACTTTTATGCTTTCTTTTGATACAATACTCGCTTGTTATGGCACAGAATTTTACTTACAACGATCAAAAAATTAATGTTGGCGACACCGTTCGTGTTCACCAAGAAATTAGTGAAGGTAAGAAAACCAGAATTCAGGTTTTTGAGGGCTTAGTGATTGCTGTCAAAAATCGTGAAGTCAATAAAACCTTCACTGTGCGTAAAATTGCTACTGGCGGCATTGGAGTAGAGAAAATCTTTCCTCTAATGATTCCTAGTATCAAAAAAATTGAAGTAAAACGCCGTGGCGATGTTAAGAGAAGTAAACTATACTACTTACGTGCCAAAGTCGGTAAAGCCGCTAGTAGAGTTAAAGAAAAAAGTCTTTTCACCGAGACAAAAAAAGTTGCCTAATTTTTCCAAAGGAATACAAGCAGAGAAAATTGCCTTAACCTTTCTTCTAAATAAAGGTTATTCACTCCTGGAGAAAAATTTACGCACCGCTAACTCTGAAGTAGATTTAGTGGTTTTGGATGAACAATTTGATGAAATTGTTTTTGTAGAAGTTAAATACAGAGAAACACGTAGTTATGGCGACGGCAGTCAAGCAGTTGACCAAAGAAAGCTCAACAGCATGATTAAAGTAGCCAATAGTTACTTAAGAAAAAAGCAGTTTAAAAAAAGCTATAGATTTGATATCATATCAGTCTCTGGTAATTTAGAACGACCAGAGATACGGCACTTTGAGAATATTACTTGGCTTTAGGCCTTTTACAAAAAAGGCCCCATCGTCTAGTGGTTAGGACATCGGGTTTTCATCCCGACAACTGGGGTCCGATTCCCCATGGGGTCACATAATAAAAGAACACGGTTTAGCCGTGTTTTTTTATTATTTTAACCTCGTTTAGGGAAACAACCATTTTAGGTCCAGATAATTGAGCTAATAATGCACACGAGTGCAAGCGAGGAGCATTATGTTCAATTATATGAGGAAGCGCAGTGAGAACAAGCAAAATAACTGTAGCGATCAGCGAAAGTTATGCTTGTGAAACGAGCAAGCTCATATTCCCCATGGGGTCACAAGATACAAAAAAAAGACGCATTTATTGCGTCTTTTTTTTAAGAAAACACTACAACATTTCATAATTTTTGTTTTTTGTATTTGTTGGAGTAGTGTTTTTATTAGTGCTGGTTGGCGCAGGCGTAACTGTATTATTGCTTTTAATTAAACCTGGCAAGGTTGTTCCACTTGTATTCGTTCTCGTTGGAGTTTGTACTGTTGGCTCTGGCTTTACCCACTTAGGTTTTTTTTCTTCCTCTTCCTCATCATCATTTTTGTTTTTTTGCGTCGAATTACTGGTAGTTGTTGTTTCGACTTTAATAATTTCCTGTTCTATCTTTTCCTTGGTTTTTTCAAGTTCTTTAACCAATTCATCATTAGAAGGAGCGGCTGTAGGTGTTGTAGTAACTGCAGTAGGAGGAGTGTTTGTCGGATTAGTCCCTACGTTAGAATTAGAATTTGTATTATTACTGTTAGTTTTAGTATTAGTATTATTGTTAGTATTAGCGTTATTTACTCCAGTATTTTGATTATCAGTTTGTTTTACGGAAACACTATTACCTGACTGTTTATTAACAGAGTTTTTTTGTGTTACCGCTGGAACATTTCCTGCAACCACTTGAGATTTTTGTTGATCCAAAGATGAAGACATTTTCCTTAAAGAAGCAATATATTGTTCTTTAACTTGTTCTTGAGTTTCTTGTTTATTGATTTGTTGAATATTTGATGTAGTTTCTACTAATTGTTTTTCTAAATTACCTAAACTTTCAAAAGCATATTCGCTTCCCAAAGTTTGTTCTAGTTCATTAAAGCGTCTCTCAGTGATTTTTACTTGAGTAGTTGACTTCAATTTACTAGAAGGGTTCATAAACATTAACAAAACTCTCTCTAGGGATAGTTTCCAAGGATAAGTCGTATCTCCTGGAAAGCATTCCACGAAGCCAGTACCATGGTACTTGGAGTAATTAGAAAAAGTAAAACAGCCCAAAGTATAATATTAATCCATTTTTTCATAATTAGACTCCTTAAATTAATATAACATACAACCACCTCTGCTTTAAATCATCTCATTACCAAAAATCAGTGCCGAACAATCTTTATAAATGCCTACCCCAACATGACTCCAAGCCCCAAGTTGATTACCATCATGAGCTGGATCTGCGGCATACATCCATTCGATTAAGTGAGTTCCAGTAAATTTCATGTGAGTGCTCATATTTTCTCCCAATCGATAAAAACCCAAAGTTTTATAGCCTTCTTGATTCTCAACATAGTCACTAAAACCGGCATGACTATCGGAACCATTTTGACAGACATAAGTCGCTCGCTCCAGAGCATATTTAGCTAAACGATCATCCCAAGTTAAATTTGACTTGCCTTTGGTGTAACGATAAAGATTAAGTGCTTTAAAAGTTTCTTCTGCCGTACCCATCACGCTATCAAAACCTACTTTCATCCGATAACCAGTTTCGCTAATTTGCACCGCTTCTCCCCAAGCAGCATCCCTCAAATCTGGGTCATTAGCATAAGGATCAACTGGAGTTGGAATTTTTGTCGGAACAGGAGCCAAACTTGCCGATGAAGAGGAATAAAAAACTAAGTTTTCTTCTTTTTCGAAATCAATAAAAGTTTCTGATTTTTCTGGAATAATTAAATTGGTAAAAATTTGAGCAATACCTTTAGTATTTAATCTGCGCTCATTAAAAATATTTAAAGAAAAAGCAAAAACTCCTAAAAAAACTATTAATAAAAAAAGTGGCCAGATTCGTTTCAAAAACAGCATCAGCTTCATTATATAATAAATCAATGATCTTAAGTAAAAAAAATCAAAAACTGCTTATTAGCCTGGTAGTCATCCTGCTCTGGACAATTTTTGTACCCAAGGAAATTGATCAAGAAATACCGAATGAGAACCAAACCATTGCCACAGAAATTGTCAGCAATTCCACAAGCGCTACAAAAGACAATTGGCAAAAAGCCAAAGTTTCACGAGTCATCGATGGCGATACTATTGAATTAGAAAGTGGGCAAAAAGTCCGTTACATTGGCATCGACACTCCAGAAACCGTTGACCCACGCCGTGATCCACAGTGTTTTGGCAAAGAAGCTAGTTTGCGTAATCAGGAGCTCATAGAAAATAAAGAAATTTATCTCGAAAAAGATGTCTCTGAAACCGATCGCTATGGTAGATTATTACGCTATATTTATCTGGAAGAAAACGACATTTCCATCAATGAACAACTGATCAAAGAAGGCTACGCTGTAGCTTCTAGCTATCCACCAGATGTAAAATACCAAGAAAAATTCAAAACAGCAGAGCAAGAGGCTAGAGAAAATCAAAGAGGACTCTGGCAAGAAGGCGTCTGCTCACTTTAATTCTTTAATGATGATCAGCATAATCAGGATCATTTAATTGATCTGCTTTAGTAGCGTGAATTTTGCCATCTTTGTGCTCTGGTGGAGTATAGACCGTGTAAAGTTTCATTACTTCTGTAGCAGAAGTATTAATCACGTTGTGAGCACTGCCAGCTGGAATGACGATTGCCACGCCATCTGCCAAAGCAAATTCTTCGCCTCCAATCAAAGCTTTGCCTTCACCAGCTTCGACGCGAATAAATTGATCATGTTCCATGTGAGTCTCTAAACCAATTTCTTCCATTGGCTGTAAAGCCATTAAAACTAATTGTGAATTGGGACCGGTATAAAGTACTTTTCTAAAATTAGTGTTTTCTAAAGTAGCTTGCTCGAGTTGAATACTATAACCTGACATAATAAACCTTTCTGTAAACTTTTAATTAGATTCAGTTTAGCACAGAAGACTTCTAAACCAAACTCTTTCCAGTCATTTCCTCTGGTTGTTTAATATCCAAAATCTTCAAAATAGTCGGTGCAATATCAGCCATAATGCCGTAGTCACGATTTAATTTTTTATATTCGTGATCGACCAAGATGAAAGGTACTGGATTCATACTATGTTGACTAAGGGCCTGACCATTTTCATCAATCATTTCGTCACAATTGCCGTGATCAGCAGTTATTAGTAGGGTGTATCCAAACTTTTCTGCAGCAGTGGCAATAGTCTCTAAAGCCTCACTGACTGTTTCTACAGCCTGAATAGTAGCTGGAATATTACCGGTATGACCGACCATATCGCCATTACAAATATTGGATAAAATTACCTGGTATTCGCCTTTTTGCATCTCCTGCGCAATTTTTGCTGCAATTTCCAAAGCTTTCATTTCTGGCTTGAGATCGTGAGTGGCCACTTTATTTGAATCAAACATAAAACGATCCTCAAGTGGCCAAGCTTCTTCACGCTTGCAGTTCATGAAAAAAGTTAAATGTGCGAATTTTTCAGTTTCGGTCACTCTGAATTGTTTAATTTCATTCTTAGATAGAATTTCGCCCAAGGTATTGCTAACTGATTGAGGAGGGAAGGCGACCAAAACATTTTTGTAGTCGGTGCTGTATAAAGTCGCGGTCACAAAAATTAAATTTTTTGGCCCCTTTTCTAAAAATCTCTCAGTTAATTGACGTGGTCGGTCATTGCGAAAATTTGCAAAAATGACACTATCATGTTCATGAACTTTAGCCACCTCGTTATCTTTGACCTTAATCAAACAAGGCACAATGAATTCATCGTTTTTGCCAGCATTATAAGAAGCTTGAATTGCTGCTTCTGCATTAGCAAATTCTACACCAGCGCGCTCACGAATAGCTTGATAAGCCAAGTCAATTCTGTCCCAATTATGATCACGATCCATGGCGTAATAGCGACCGGAAATAGTCGCTAGCTCTGCGCCTGTTTCTTCGCAAACTTTTTTAAGCTGCACAAAACTATCAGTGCAACTTTGAGGCAAAACATCACGACCATCAGTAAAAGCGTGGACATAAATTTTTTGCACACCACTTTGCTTAGCAGCTCTCATCAAAGCAAAAATATGATCCTGATGAGAATGAACACCGCCAGGACTCAGCATGCCCATAATGTGCAGACTTGAATTGTTTTCTTTGACATTGCTAAAAGCTTTTTGAAAAGCTTCATTGTCTTTAAATTTGCCTTCACGAGCATCTTTATTCATCTTCACTAAATCTTGATAAATCACCCTGCCAGAACCAATCGCTGCGTGGTTGATTTCACTATTACCCATTTGACCATCTGGTAAACCAACAGCCTCACCAGAAGCTTCAAGTAAAGCATGAGGCTCATCTGCCCACAAATGTCGCCAGAAAGGCGCCTTAGCTTGAGCAATGGCATTACCAGGATAATCTTTGCCGATAGCCCAACCATCTAAGATAACTAAAGCGATTTTTTTTGAAGAATTTGACATATATCCTTATCTGTTGTTTTTAACTATTTTAGCAAAAAAAACCGCCTCTTGCCGAGCAAGTGAGGCGGTTTTCCATTTTCACGATCAGTGCTTATTTTTTGAAAGGATAGGAAAAGTATTTAGCTTTATCTCCTAATTGTCTCTCAATTCTCATTAAGCGATTATATTTAGCGACGCGCTCACTTCTGGCTGGAGCACCAGTCTTAATTTGACCAATGCCCATCGCTACTACAAAGTCGGCAATGAACGTGTCTTCAGTTTCGCCACTACGATGAGAAACGACCGCTGTCATTCCTGCTTTGCGAGCCATCAATACAGTATCAATGGTTTCACTCAAGGTACCAATTTGATTAAGCTTAATCAAAATGGAGTTGGTGGTTTTGTTTTCAATCCCTTTTTGTAATCTCTCGACATTGGTAACATACAAATCGTCACCGACTATTTGAATCGAAGATCCAACTTCAGTGGTCAATTTTTGAAAACCATCCCAATCATCTTCAGCAAGGGTATCTTCGAAAGAGATAAGGGGGTATTTTTTGGCTAAATCAGTGAAGAATTTAGAAAGCTCATCGCTGGAAACAGTTTTGCCTTCTTTTTTCAAGACGTATGAGCCATCTTTGAAAAACTCAGTCGCGGCTGGATCAATCCCAAAAGCGATGTCTTTACCCAAGACATAACCTGCTTTCTCAATGGCTTCAGATATGAGCTGGAATGGCTCTTCATTGGAGCTTGAGTTAGGAGCAAAGCCACCCTCATCACCTACGCTGATTGCGTAACCTTTGGCTTTTAAAATACCTTTTAAGTGCTGATAAACCTCAGCGTTCATACGCACAGCTTCAACCACATTCTTGGCTCCAATTGGAAATAACATATATTCCTGAATATCTGTCGCCCAGTTGGCATGTTTACCACCGTTCATGACATTCATCTCAGGAATTGGCATGATATAGGTACCATCAAAATCAGGGTTGAATTTAGTGAGATAAGCGTAGAGTTCTTTTTTCTCTGAAGCAGCTTGTGCACGAGCAGCGCTCAATGAAACAGCCAAAATAGCATTAGCGCCAAGTTTAGCTTTGTTGGGGGTGCCGTCAAGTTTAATCATGGCTTCATCAAGGAGTCTTTGTTCGCTAGCATCCATACCAATCACAGCGGGAGCGATAATGTTATTAACATTATCAACAGCGGTTAGCACGCCGGTACCTTGAAAGCGAGTTTTATCGCCATCACGCAATTCAACTGCTTCGTACTGACCAGTGGATGCACCAGATGGAATAGCTGCCCAGCCAGTGTGACCATCCTCAAGAGTAGTCACTGCTTCAATGGTTGGATTACCACGAGAATCCAAAATCTCTTGAGCTTGAATAGATACAATTTTCATAAAAACCTTTCTTTTTATGAATAATTAATATTTTTCTGGCTTTGACACCAGGAAGTTGAGGCGCGAGTGGGATTTGAACCCACGAACGAAGGTTTTGCAGACCTCGCCATTAGACCACTCTGGTATCGCGCCAAATTGAATTGTTAAATACCAACACTCGTATTCTAATGGATTTTTAGTCGAAAGGAAGGGAGGGTTTAATTAATTATTTGTTTAAATTTAAAACATCTTCGGCTAAAGATGGGTTCCACATGGCACCAGTGGCACTCATGACCGCATCAGCTCCAGCATCTATATAATCGAAATAATCATTAGCCCGCATAACTCCACCGACACCAATAATAGAAAATTTATGTTGATTTTGTTTTTTCAACTGAAAAAGCCTCTGTGTCATTTCTAGCCCAGCCCATTTAATTGCCGAGCCACAAATTCCACTTTTTAAACGTCCCTCTCCAGGCAGAGCTTGCTCTCCATGATCGTTAATAACGGGTGCAACGATTGTATTAATGACACTAAAGGCATCGACGATATTTCCAACTTGATCAACTAAATCTTCTAAATTTTTTTGATCTTTAAAATAAGCAAGTTTTAGAATTAAAGGTGTATTGCCAATTTCATTCTTAATTGCTTCTGCAATCAAACAAACACGTGGAACATCAAAACAAAGTAAATCGGCAGTTCCTTCATTAGGACAACTTAGATTAGCTTCTAAAACTTTGGCTCCAGTTTCTTTAACCAAACGAGCAGCTAGTTGATAGTCAGTAACTAAGTCAGTAAATTTTCCACCTTTCTTTTTAGTTCCTTGAAAACTTCCTATCATGATCTGTCCTACACCAGCACTTTTTACAGCCAAAGCCATATCTTCTTGCCAAAAATCAGGATCCATCGAAGGAACTCCAAAAGAATTGGTGATTGATAATGGTTGTTTATATTCCATTCTAGCTATTAATTCTCTTTGAGCTTTTTTTAAAGTTAAATCGCCTTTGATTTGGACTCCCAACACATTTGGCCATGGATGACAGGGGTAAGTTTTTGTTCTAACTGTTTTATAAACACAAAGATCAAAACCTTTGGCAAAAGCTGCTTTGACAAATTTACCATTAACTAAGGGACCGGCTGGAATGCCAAAAGGCAAATAAACTTTTTGCTGAAGAAATAATGACGCGGGAGGGGACTTTCTTACAATCTGCTTGTTATTAGTAAATTGGCCAAATGGTCCAAAATCGAAATTGTCTTGATATGTTTTTTTTGGATTGTAAAAAGGCACTGATAAAGTATTGTTTTTTCTCACCAAAAAGCCATTCTAGAGTTTATTTTTCAGTGAAACAACTGGCAAATCATCTGGAAAAAAAGTGTTAAAATACACTCGAAGATGTCAAAAAGATTTTTTATTCAAATTTATGGCTGCCAAGCCAACAAAAGCGATGCTGAACGTTTGGCTGCTATGTATGTTGACAATGGCTACGTTGAAGCAGAGGATTGGAAAGATTGCGACGAGCTGATTTTAGTGACTTGTAGTATCAGAGAAAGAGCAGAAGACAGAGTGCGCGCTTTCTTACTCAAAGTGATGAGTTATTACC
This sequence comes from uncultured Pseudomonadales bacterium, assembly GCA_964519685.1. Lineage (GTDB taxonomy): Bacteria > Patescibacteriota > Microgenomatia > UBA1400 > PJMF01 > UBA1364. The sequence continues at coordinate 4,835 of CAZFIY010000007.1, read as the reverse complement.
AAGAAGAAGAAAAGAAAGTACCTAAGGTAGTTTTTTCTGGTTGCATGTTGCACCATGGAATTGAACGCTTGCGCAAAATGTTGCCTATGATTGATGAATTTGTGCCAACCAATAAAATGGCTTTTGCCAAAAAAGCAATTCGCAAAGATAAAAGACACGCTTTTGTACCAATCTCAACTGGTTGCAATTCTTTCTGTACTTATTGCATCGTGCCATTTGCCCGCGGCCGCGAAGCCTCTCGTAGTTTTGAAGATATTATGGAAGAGGTCGAAGCATTGGTAAAAGAAGGTTACAGCGAAATTACTTTAATTGGGCAAAATGTGAATTCTTGGGGCTTGGAAAAAATTGGTGTTAGTGCTCGTAAAATGATGTTGCATGGCGACCTTAAAAGAGAAGATTTACCTAGCAATCAATCACAATATTTAAGCGTCGAAGGCACTCCACCTTTTGTTAAATTATTGCAAGCGATTAGTCAATTTGAGGCTATCAAAACCATTCGTTTTTTAAGTAGTAATCCATGGGACTTCCACGACGAGCTGATTGATGAAATTGCCAGCAATTCCAAAATTGATCGTTTCATTCACTTGCCAGTTCAGTCGGGCAGTAATAGTGTTTTGCACCGCATGAACCGTGGCTACACCCGCGAAGACTATTTGCTAGTCGTCAAAAAATTGCGCCAAAAAATTAAAGATTTAGTGCTTGGCACCGACATCATTGTGGGCTTTCCTGGTGAGACTGATGAAGAGTTTGAGGACACGGTTAAACTCGCCAAAGAAGTTGGTTGGCACGTGGGTTTTGTCAACATCTATTCGCCACGTCCTGGAACCATGTCTGAGAAATTATATAAGGACGATGTGCCATACAAAGTCAAAAAAGAACGCTGGGATATTTTGGACGAAATCATCAATAAAAAACATTTGGGAGAACGTCCAAAAGTCGTTTAGCTTAATACAGCCAATTAGCAGAGTAGATAGAACTCTGCTAATCTGGACTTCATAAATTTTTGACTGATGTATCAGTCTTAAATTTGACGAAAATAAACATGTCAAACAATATCAAAGAAAATCAAATCATATCAATAGTAGGGGCTACGGCGACTGGTAAAACTGCCGCTGCGTTGACTTTGGCAGAAAAGCTCTTAGCCCTCAAATTGGCTAAGGCCGTACATTTGCTTTCCGCAGATTCTAGACAAGTTTATCGCGGTCTAGAAAATCTAACCGGAGCCGATTTACCAAGCGATTTTATGGCTACCAAAAACAGTCATTTTGGCTACCAGTTTTTCACCAATTCAAGTAAAAATATTTTCCTGCACGGCGTCTCCATTATTGCCCCAAACGAAGAATGGTCGGTGGCTCATTTTCAAAAACTTTTCACCCAAATTAAGTCGCAGTTAGTTAATGAAGAAATTTTGATCGTGGTCGGTGGCACAGGTTTTTACCAACAGCAAATTACTAGCACGGCTGAAACCATTGGTGTTCCTCAAAACTTAAACTTGCGCGAAAAGCTAGTAAAACTTAGTGTGGCGGAATTACAAAAAAGACTCAAAGATTTGGATGAAGAAAAGTTGGCAAATATGAATAATTCCGACCTAAATAATCCACGCCGTTTAGTGAGAGCGATTGAGGTTGCTTTGCATAAAATGGAGCAACCTGCAGCTGCCACACAAACAAGCACACAAACAAGTAAAACCTTCTATTTAGAATTGCCCAAAACAATCCGTGAAGTAAAAATTAAGCAAAGAGTTATTGATCGTTTCACTTTGGCCAAAAAAGAAGTGGAACAACAACTACAAAGTAAAACAACTAGTTCATTAGCAGTAAGTTGCACGGGTTTCATGGAATTAAAAGAATTGATTGATGGCAAAATTGATCAATCAGCTTGCATCGCCAAATGGCAATTAGCAGAAATCCAATATGCAAAAAGGCAAGACACGTGGTGGAAGAAACGTGGCGGTTTAATTAAGATTGATGTAGAAAAAACCAAAAAGATCGCTGACAAAATCATCGGCACCTGTTATATTTAAAACTATGTCAGATACATCAAAACAAGAACTTACCGTTAAAATTTCACCTTCAATCGTGATTTTCACTTTTCTATTCATTGCCGGCATTTGGCTAGCCATGCAAATTAAGGCCATTATTTTTATGGCTTTCATCGCTTACATTATTAGTGTCGGACTTAATAAAGGCATTGACCGATTGGAACAAAAGCTGAAATTACATCGCGTTTTTGGGGTTTTGTTGGTTTACATCCTTTTTATTGCTCTCCTATCTCTATTTATCGCTTTTATTTTCCCACCTTTAATCAAAGAGATGACTGTGCTGTTGGCCAGCATTCAATTGCCAACTATTTTCCAAGATGAGTTTAAAAACTTTGAAATTAATCTTGGCAGCATTAAGGGTTTATTCGATACTTTTGGCACATCTTTAACTGCTGCTTTTACCATTATTAGCTCTACTTTTTCAGGTGCCTTTGTTGCTATTACTACCATGGTCATTTCTTTATATTTCTCTCTAGAGAAACCAAAGGTTATAGATGGTCTGGCCAATTTCTTTAGTAAAAGCAGAGTGGGAGAAATTAAAGAATTTTTTCATGAAATAGACAACCAGCTAGGAAATTGGATCAGAGGAGAGATGATCCTGATGACTATTATTGGTCTAATGACTTTCTTGGGACTTATCGCTCTTAAAATTCCTTATGCCTTACCTCTGGCTATTATTGCCGGTCTACTGGAAATTGTACCCAATATTGGACCTATTTTTTCTGCCGTGCCAGCCATAGCAGTTGCTTTCTTGACCTTTGGTTGGCCAGTTGCGCTAGCAGTCACTGTACTTTATATCGTTATCCAACAATTGGAAAACAATCTAATCGTTCCTAAAATCATGAGGAGTAGTGTTAATATTAATCCTTTAGTTTCGATTCTTGGCATTTTGATCGGTGCAAAGCTTTTTGGAGTAATTGGTGCTTTATTAGCTGTTCCGATTTTTATTGTGTGCCGTACAATTTTTATCACCTGGAAAAAATATATTAAATAAAATATTATAAATTCTGGTCATCTATTTAAAGACCTAGAAAGATTTTTATGTCTCCTATTAATGCAGAAGCTGAACAACGAAATGGACTTAATCTAAAAATTGTTTCGGAAAATAAAGCCTACTCTCCAGATGAGGCACGTCAATTAATGCAAAATGCAATCGATTCACTGAATCAAAGAATTGGTGATGAAGCTTATACCATGAATAATAATCAAATAGTTGTAGATGCTTATGGCATTGAAACTATTAAATTAAATATAAAATATCTTGGTCTGCATCTGACCACAATTGAAGCTTGTTTAAAGCCTAATGAAGATGGTTTGCGACGCGGTGTTGATCTTGATTCAGAAAATATTGCGGTTTTATTGGCAGCGTCCACTATTCAACTAAAAGGTGGTCTGGCAAAAGACGGCTACTTACTTAATAAAAAAGCATTCTAATTTTGCATTAAATTACTAAGCTCACTAATGGCCTGATGAGCCAAATTTGGTGTCACATCAGTAATAGTAGTAAGCTTTTGAATGTAGGCGAGAAGAATTTTTTTTACTACTTCTTCTGGATGGTTTTCTTGAGTATCTATAGTCACATCAGCAAAATCAGCTAAAACCTGATGAGTTACTCTTTGCCCATTAATTTGGTACAAATTTCCATAACGATCAAAATCACGCTTTCTGCGCTCAAGAATTTCTTCAACCTTGACTGGACGATTTTCTCTCTTACCAATTCTTTGTGCAGCAATGGCCGGATCCAAACTCAAAAGCACTTTGAGGTAGGGTAGTGTCATATTAGCATTTTGCTTCACCACTGTCTGCATTTGATCAAGACTCAAAGCTAAGATAGCTAATTTAGATTCCCAAATAAAGCCATCTTGCTTACTAAAAGCATCGATAATGGTTTTTCTATCAACAACGTAGTCCCATATTTTGTCAGTTTGACCAGTAAACTGATAGTTTTCTTCAATCGCTTTTTGAAAGATTGCTAAAACATCTCCTTTAACCATTTCTGCTTCATTTTTCCCCATTAAAAAATCGGCTGTGTTACTATCAAAAGCATGTTGATACATCTTTAAAAATGACTGATATTGCTCATTAAGAGACAGATCAGAATTTTCTTCTCTGAAAGTATTAAAGTGATTGGCCAAAGCCCGGAAATGTTTACCACCAGAAATAATCGGGAAACCCAAGTGTTGTTCAAGGTGTTTGGAAATAGTACTAGCACCAGTGCCGGCAGTTTTGCCAGTCACCATAATACCTAATTTGTATTCTGGATTTTTTGTCACCAATGGTGATTTTACAACATTTTGATGTAAAAAGATGTATTAATAATCTGAGCGAGAGACGGCACCCTACGGGTACTACCCAGGATCTCGCTTCGCTCGCTCTTGGCGGTGGATTCGAAAGAGTTTGATTTCCAAGTACCTAGCTTCAGATAAAAAAAAGACGCATGAATGCGTCCTTTTTTTATCTGAGCGAGAGACGGGATTCGAACCCGCGACCTTTTCCTTGGCAAGGAAACATTCTAGCCACTGAACTACTCTCGCTTGTTAATTTTACCCAGAAAGCCTTATAATTCGCGTATGTCTAACTACGGAGAATTTCAAAATCAAAGTAATAAAGTATTTGCCAAAGCTGGTGAAAGAGTGGTAACCAAGGCAATTTTATTTGGCGCTGATATTTTCAAAGCCATCTTCGGTTTTCTTAAACAAATGCTTTTTTCTTTTCTAGGTAAATAACTTTTAAAGAACTGTGCCAAGCCTTGGAATCGAACCAAGATCCCATGTTTTTCAGACATGTGCCGTGA
>CAZFIY010000006.1:0-22456 GCA_964519685.1 uncultured Pseudomonadales bacterium | reverse complement strand
CTAGCCTGATGTCTCTTAGTTTATTCTTTTTGATGATTAATGCTGCTCAAGCAGCAATTTCTAATCCAGTGGTGGGAGAACTTGGCACCAATGAAGGCGCAGAAGATGGTAGTAAATTCATTAATTACGTTGTTTATTTATGGAAAGTAAGTATTAATCTCGGAGCTTTGACCGTAATTGCTTATTTTATTTGGGGAGCCATCGAGTGGATTACTGCTGGTTCTGACACCAAAAAGACCGAGGGAGCTAGACAAAGAATGACCAACGCCATCATTGGCTTAGTGATCTTGGTTTCTTCTTTCACTATCCTTAGTTTTATTAGCAAGATATTTTTCGGAAACAATTTTGATTTATTAGAATTAACCATACCAACCCAACTAGGTAATTAATATGTCAAGACAATTAGCCTTAACTCTAGATATCGCTGGCGAAGCACGCAATCAAGAACTACAAGGAGCTCAATTCCATGGATCAAGTGATGGAGGATTTGGAATTTGGTTTGGCAATATTATGACTGTGGCTATGACCATCGCTGCCATTTTGGTTTTTGGTTTTTTAATTTGGGGAGCCATCGAGTGGATTACCTCAGGTGGAGACAAAAGCAAAGTGGAAGGTGCCAGAAATAAGATGAGCAATGCTGTAATTGGCTTAATTGTTTTAGCCGCTGCCACTGCCCTTTTTGTAGTGGTAGAAGAGTTCTTGGGAATAGATGTTTTGACATTTAATTAAAATTTAATTAGACTTGATGTATAATAATTTAGAAATTTAATAAGTAAAAAGGAGCGATTTATGAAATCAATTAAAAAACTTGCTTTGGCCACTGGAGCTGCCATGAGTAGCATGCTCGCTACCGCATCGGTAGTAATGGCGGATGTAAAAATCGATCCAATCGATACTGGCAAGGGTTATGCCACTAATTTTGGAACCATGTTTAGTTCTATTCTTAATGTGGTGATGCTAGTTGCTGCCATTTTGGTTTTTGCTTACATGATCTGGGGTGGCGTGGAATGGATTACCTCAGGTGGAGATAAGGGCAAAGCTGAAAGTGCTAGAAATAAATTAACTGCTGCTATTATTGGTTTAGTGATTATCGCCGCTTCTTACGCTGTAGTCACTTTAGTTGTTCAATTCTTGGGCTTTAAAGACTTCAATGACGTCTTTACCAATGTCGGAGACATCAATAACCCAAGGTAATAAAAAAGAATTTAGAAAAACCCGCTTCTTAACCAAGCGGGTTTTTTAATACTTATTTGGCTTTAGAAGAAAATAAAGTTATAATCTAAAAAAGACATGAAAATAATCTCACAAGCCTACGCACAAACTCAAGAATGGTCGGAAATTGGCAATGGTTGTGTTAATGAAGCCGGCGTTGCCACCATTCAAGGAATTGGATGCATGATGGCCAATGTACTTTCGGTGTTCTTAACAGTGCTCGGCATTGTTGGTTTTATCATGATTATCTATGCAGCATTCAATATGATGGTTATGGGCGGTAATAGCCAAGCAACTGAAAAATCCAAAAACACCATTACCTATGCCATTATCGGCATTATTCTGGCCCTCTCCTCTTTTATCATTATTAACTTGATCTCCAGTTTTACTGGTATTGAAATCATTAAGAACTTCTCTATTCCTGGTTCTGGAAAAAATTGGAGTGAGTCAAGCTCAGACATTCCGAATACTGGAGCACCATTTAAATAAAATTACTTGCCAAATCGTCTTTGTCTCTGAGCATAATCCTCTAGCGCATTGGCAAATTCTCTTTCATCAAAATCTGGCATTAAAACATCGGTAAAATACAATTCACTGTAAACTGTCTGCCAAGTTAAAAATCCAGACAATCTCTTTTCCCCACCTGGACGAATGAGTAAATCTGGATCAGGCAAGATAATCATTTTTTGAGTATCTAAAAACTGAATAAAGTCTTTTCCACCCAGATTCACTGCTCTTTGAATTTCGTCTCTTCCCCCATAATTAAGGGCAAAAGTCACAACTAATTTTTGATTATTTTTAGTTTCCTTTACCCAGAAATTAACTCCATCTTGGATATCTTTGGGAAAACGACTCATGTCGCCAATCACGGCTACTCGCACACCTTTTTTATGCAATCTCTCTGCACTGGTAGCAAAAGTTTCGCGAAAAAGATCCATGATGCCACCAACTTCTTCTTGAGAGCGCTGCCAGTTCTCCGTACTAAACGCCCACAAAGTCAAATAAGCAATTTTCTTACTAATAGCAAAATCTGCTAAACGCTCAATCATTTCTTCAGCTACTTTACGATGACCTCTAATAACACTAAGGCCATGCTGGCGAGCCCAGCGACGGTTACCATCCATGATAATTGCTACATGCTCGGGAATTAGCGATTTTGTTTCTGCCATAATTTTAAAGTTTGATCAATTTTTTTAATAATTTCTGGAGTCTCTAAAAAGAGATTGAACCATGGAGTTAGCTTTTTCTCCCCTACTTTTTTTGCTTGAAGATCGTTCCAATTTACCCAATCAATGGCACTTACTTCATCTGAATTTGGTGAGATTTCCAGACCAGCATTCGCCTTTTCATTCAAAATTGAAATAAAAAAATGATCAATTTCATTTTCACAGAAACCATTTTCACAAGGAATTTGATAGTCAAAAATCATAAATTCCTTTACCGCTCCTGCTTTATTTGGGCTCATCCCTAATTCTTCAAATAAACGACGATTGAGAGTTTGCTGATGATTTTCTCCAGGCATGACGTTGGCACATAAGGTATTAGCCCACTGCATAGCTCCCACAATTTTTTGACTACTGCGCTGCTGCAGCAATAATTCAAAATGACCGTTTTTCAGTTGGCGAAATAAAAATAAAGAAATAGCTTGATGTTTCTTGCCATCACCTCGATGAGCATTTAATAGATCAGTTTGGCCAATTACTTGATCAGCATCATCAACTAAGTTTACTTGTCTCATATACAACAGATATTCTACAATAGATTTGCGATGTTATAATTACCAGACGAAAGATGCTAGATAAACAATACCAAGCCCAAGATCATGAAGATAAAGTCTACCAATTATGGCTAGATCATGACTGTTTTAATCCAGACAGCGAAATTAATCAAAAATTAAAAGCAAAATCGAAGCTATCGCAAGAGAGTTTTTCGATTATCATGCCACCTCCCAATGCCAACGATCCCCTACACGTGGGTCATGCCATGTTTGTGACCATTGAAGATATTTTAGTGCGTTTTGCCCGCATGCAAGGCAAAGACACGGTTTGGGTGCCAGGCACAGATCATGCTGGCATCGAAACCCAATTTGTTTTTGAGAAAAAGCTCAAAAAAGAAGGCAAAAGTCGCTTTAACTTCGATCGTGAAACTCTTTTTCAAATGATTTGGGACTACGTGAGCGAAAACTCTGCCATCGCCAGTGAACAAATTAAAAAATTGGGGGCTAGTGCTGACTGGAGTCGTTATAAATTTACTCTAGATCAAGATATTGTCAAAACAGTCATCGAAACTTTTATAAAAATGAATGAAGATGGCTTGGTTTATCGCACTAACCGTCTAGTTAATTTCTGTCCAAAATGTGGCACCGCTTTTAGCAACTTGGAAGTTGACCACCGCGAACAAGATACTTCTCTCTACTACATTAAATATGGTCCCTTTGTTTTAGCCACCACTAGACCAGAAACTAAATTTGGCGACACCGGCCTAGCTGTTCATCCAAACGATAAACGTTATCAACAATACATTGGCCAAGAAATTGAAGTGGAAGGTTTAAATGGCAATTTCAGACTCAAAGTGATTGCCGATGAATTCGTCGATCAAGAATTCGGCACAGGCGTAGTCAAAATCACTCCTTACCATGATTTTAATGATTTTGCTGCCTGGCAAAGACACAAAGACGAACTGCCAGAGCCAATTCAAGTTGTGGATTTTGAAGGTCGTTTAACCACAGCGGCTGGTAAATACGCCGGCCTTAAAGTCGCCGTCGCCAGAGAACAAGTGGTCAAAGACTTAGAAGAAAAAGGCCTGTTGGTTAAAATCGATAAAAACTACCACAACAACATTAGTGTTTGTTACCGCTGTGGCAATCCAATTGAACCACTTCCCCTTCCCCAGTTTTATATCAAAGTTAAAAAGCTTACCCAAGCAGTGATTGAAAAAATTGACCAAGAAGAAATCAAAGTTTATGGCGCTGGTCATGACAAAATTCTACGTCACTGGTTAGAAACTCTCGAAGATTGGAATATTTCTCGTCAAATTGTTTGGGGCATTCGTTTGCCAATTTGGTACAAAATTGAGGAAAATCTCGATGCACAGATCACTTTCATTGACCAAAACAAACAACGCATCAATGGAAAATTGAGCGAGCTTTTGGCAAAATATCAAATTGAAGAAATTCGCGCTGGTCTGCAAAATATCAATGCTCGAGTTGATGCGCCATATTTAATCAGCCAAGAAAATCCTGGAGAAAAATATCTTCAAGAAACTGATACTTTTGATACTTGGTTCTCTTCCAGCCAATGGCCGTTTGTCACGCTGATGAATAACAAACCAGGTGATTTTGAGAGATTCTACCCCACCCACACCATGGAAACCGCCTATGATATTTTGATGTTCTGGGTGATGAGAATGTTGATGATGGGCATTTATAAAACTGGACAAGTGCCATTTAAAAATGTCTATCTTCATGGATTGATTAGAGACACCAAAGGGCAAAAAATGAGTAAAAGTAAGGGCAATGTAGTCAATCCTATGGAAATCAGTGAAAAATATGGTACTGACGCGCTCAGAATGGCTCTTTCTATTCGTTCGTCCGCCGGTTTAGACAAGTCTGTAGGTGATGGCGATTTCAAAGCTGCTCGTAATTTTAGCAATAAATTGTGGAATGCCAGCCGTTTTATTTTACTTACTAGAGAAGAAAATAAGGTTGTGACAAACACGGCGTGTCCTAACGATCAAGTTTTCAAAAACAAACTGAAGCAAATAACTAAAGACGTCAGTAAAAACTTAAATGCTTTTCAAATCGGTGTTGCCACTGACACTCTTTATAATGAATTCTGGCATTGGTTTTGCGATCAATGTATTGAAGAATCAAAAAAAGGATTGATAAACCAATCTTTAATGTTTGATGGTTTAGTAACATTTCTAAAATTGCTCCACCCCTTCATTCCCTTTGTCACCGAAGCGATTTGGCAAGAATTATTTAAGCAAAATTTGGTAGACGAAGAAGTTCTTGCTAGTAGTTTGTGGCCGGCATAGGCTATGATTAAGAGGTGGTAAATAAAATTATAACAACCCTCCAATTGGCATGTTTGTGTTTTAGACTAGCTTTTAATATTTTGTTCTTTGGAATGAAGCTTTTTTTAGTTCGAATTAAAGCACGTCAAATCAGCCCAATCCTATTGATTATTTGCCTGTTATTAATCTGGCTTGGCAATTTATTTATTTATAATAAAAAAAGCACTCCACAATTGGAAATTTTTTCAGTTTCGATCGATGAGCATTCACAAACTATCAACTTAAATAAGAGTGATTTTTTATTAACAAGAAATGAAGTGGAAACATTGTTAACAAGCTACACAGAAATTGAGAGGAACAATGTAAAAAACCTGGGTCTATATTTAAACTTAAACCAACTCGAAAGCATAGTTGGCAATGAACAATTGGCACAAGAATACTTAGATCAAGCAAGAAATATTGCCCCCTAGTTATCACAACGATCAACTCAATGAGATCTTAAGACTCTGTCGCTGGCTCAGTTGATTTTTGTTCAGCTGATTTGTCGCCCCCATCACCTTCTTCAGCTTTCTCACCGACCAATTCAGGCTCAGTCAATTCGCCACCGGTTTCTTCTTCGACCACTTCTTCAGCTTTTTCTTGAACTAAAACTAAAACCACATCCTCAGGATTTTCTTCTTCACCTAGAATCAAAGTGATTTTACTCTTATCAAAAACTAAAGAATCTAGAGTAATACGATCACCAATTGCTTTTAATTGACTCTGATCGATTTCAAAATTGGCTGGCACGTCGGTTGGTAAAGCCTCGATTTCCACACTGTCTTTAGCTAAAACCAAAACACCGTCGTCAACGTCAAATTCGCCCACTAACTCGATAGAAACATCAGCGTGAATTTTTTCAGAAAGATTAATTTTTCTAAAAACCACGTGTAAAATTTCTTTACCAAAAACATCGTATTGAATTTCATCAATTAAGGCTGGTAATTCTTTTGCTTCACCATCAATTTGTAAGTAAAGAATTGCATTCTCATTTAAATGGCGAATTAATTTGGTAAAAATACCATTGTTCAATTCTAAGGCGATTGATTCTTTACCTGCTTGATACATATTGGCAGGAATTAAGCCTTCACGACGCAATTGATTGTTTTTTTTGTTTTGTTTTTTTGCAACAAGTAACTTAGTTTTTTCCATACTTTTAGATTAAGACCTTTCCTAACTAACAGGCAGTTATTCTACCACAGCTAAATCAGACTTGAAAGCCAAGGTAAAAATCGTCTAATTAAAATAATAATTTTGGGAACAAACTGTATCAAACTAAAAAGCAATTTCTTGTAAAGAAGAATGCAAAAAAAGACTGATAATTAAGTTCGTTTTTGCAAAATTTATAAAAGCAGCACGTGAAAACGTCTCGTGCGCCTACTGGTCAAAAGAAACAGCAAATAAGAAATGATCTAGATTGTTGTTTTCGAAACGAATTACTTTATCCTGATATCTTGCCTGAGGAGCAATTAATTGCGGCTTAAATTTTTCTTCAAAAACAATTTGATAATCAGTTGCCTTGTTAAAAACCCCAGCTTGCTTTTGGTCAAGAAAAACATAAGAAAAAGGCGTGGACATTTGATTGGGAACCAAATAAGTGACGGCTAATTCTATTTTGCTTTGATTGGGAATTTCCACTAACATTGATAATTCTCTACCTTGCTCTGTATCGATAATTTTAACCTGATCCAAATCAGCCGCTCGCCCATTTAGTTCTATTTTTTCTAAATTAGCTTGAGGATGCAAGTAAAACCTCAGATAATTACGATAAGTACCAAGTGGCCAAAGTCCACTGGGAGCAGTATTTTCAAAAATAATTTTACGTTTATGACGAATGAACTTCTCACTGATTCCTAAGCTGTGCTCAACTTTTTGTGTAATATAAGAGTTAATTTTATTAATTCCAACATTTGACTCCACTTGAAAAATTGAGTCAACCAAACAGTTGTCCTGCTTAAATTCAGCAGGACAGGTCAGCTCACTTCTCTTCCCACTCCAGGAATTACTCTCAATCGCCTGTTGTAAAGCTTGGTGACTGCTATATAACAGGATTTCTTTTTGATTCATTTCTTCAATTAGGACTTCATTAACTGAATGTAAATCCTGATTGGAGAATTTCATAAATTTATTTACCAAAGCATTGGTAAATAGCCAAGTAAAACCATCTTTGGATGAATTTTTAGAATCCGCAACAGCAGCTTCCTCTAATTTGACTAGTAAATTGTCAGCATCAACAATCAAGTCATCATTAATTTTCAATTCTCCCAAAACCGTCAAAAGTTTTTTCATCGTTTTACTATTCAAGACAAGAACCAAATCAATTTTGGAACCAGTTGCCTGCTCCACGAACCATTGCATTTCTTGGCCACTCTTGGCAAAATCTACCTGCCAATTAGCATCATGCAAAAAAGCACTCTCCTCTGCCAATAAGTCTTTCATTTCTGGCAAAGCTGCTTTTTGTCCATAAACTCTACTGTCCAAATCATTGACACTAAAAATCTGCTGATCAACCAAACTAGCATTATTGAATCCAAACATTACAGCCTCAGTCAAGAATCCTCCTGTAGCTCTTAGTTCTCCGCTATCTTGCATTAAAATTAATACATTTACTCTACCTGACTGCAAAAGGAAGTCTTTTAAAACGGGTAAAAATCTTTTAAGCTGTAAATTATTTTTTAAATCTGTTTTGGTTTTTTCTAAATTATCTTGCCACATCTTTCTTTCTTGACCTTGATATAAATCAAGGTTTAAATCCATCAAATAAGTATTAAAAGCTTTTTGATGAATGATTTGCTGATCTAACTCAAGCAAAAATTGTTCATAAAAATCATTCAACTCCACCCCACTTTCAATTGTTTTCTTATATAAATCAAAAGCAGCCTGATCAAATTTCTCTCTACTTTGATATAGATTTAAAATAATTTCACTAAGTTGTTGAAGATCGATGGCTTCACTCAAGCTTTCTGCAGAAAAAAGCTTTTCATATTGAGACAATTGAAAAGAAAAAAGACGATAATTAATTGACTCATCAATATTTTTTACTTCTAATTGTCCGCTAAGCACCATATTAAGTTGATTTTTAATGGTTTTTTGACTGAAATTAAAAATAGAAAAAAGGCTCAGTGCAATAAAGCTGAGACCAAAAACAACAGTTCCTAACCAAAACAAAAACTTTCTTTTTTTGCTTTTCTGTAAGATAGTGGTTCCCTGAGTAATGTTCTTTTCTTGTCTGGTTTTTTTCTCCTGATGTCTTTGAGTAGAGAAGAGTCCTTCGATTTTACTAACGAACTCTGAGCTAAAATCTTTAACCACAGACTCTTTATTAAGCTCTTTATGGGCTTTCTCGCTTGTTTTCGTGTCAGTGTAAACAATGGTTTTCTTGGGTCTATTTTGAGCCTTTTGTTTTTTGACTTGCAAAGCTCTTTGCATCCTACTTATTTGTAAAGCTTCTTCCAATTCTTTTTCAGATAAAAAGGGTAAGTCGCCGTCAGAGTCAACTAAAGCACGAATTTTCTGATCAATTATTTCATCTACTCGAGATTTGCTATTGCTAACCACACTAAATTCTCTAATAAAGGAATATTTTTTTTCATTGCTCAGAAGTTTGACAATTTGAAGTTTTTTTTGAAAATATTGCTCATAAAGATAGACAATTTTTTGAACTAATTTAGCTGAAGAAGTCTTACTGCCTCTGATGAGAAATTTACTAACCTGATGGGGTTTAATCAAATATTCTTTAATTAAATTAAAAAAACTCTTCTCGTCTTGAAAATAAAAAGTATTTTGCGCATCAAAAATATAATTTCTTTTAAGCGCGGAAAAAAACAAGAGTAGGGGATGAGTGATTTTTTTGTTATCAACTAAAACGTCTTGTGTCAAAAAAACTGCGCTAGTTGGAAATTCTTGTAGAAAAGACCTTAAAAAACTTGTTTGTTTGATTAAAAAATCCTGATAACCAAAATCAAGACCATCTAAAATATCCAAAGAAGTACTAAGTGCGGAAATTAAAATTAAAGGAATTTTAACGCCTTGCTCCTGATTGAGAATGCTTAAAAAGCTAAAAATTTTCTCGATTATTTGTTGCGAAGTACCTTGAAAACCATAAATTAGAATCACCTTATAAACATTTTTTTTGCCCTTGGCCAATTTTTCATAGTTTAGAAAAAAATCTTTGTCTAAAATGATTTTTTCAACCTGCAAAGAATTGCTCTTTAGAAAATCTACAACGAAGTCTGCGAAAGAATGACCGGGTTCAGAAACCACTAAAAACACCGACTCGTGCTCATTTAAATAATTTTCCATTACTACAACATTCTAGAACAAAAAAGAAAGCGAAACAAATCTGGTGAAACTAGATCATGGCAACATCCATGGCTTGATTGGCGAGCATGTCAGCCATTTTATTTTCCTCACGAGGAATGTATTTGATTTCACAGGTGGAGCAGGGAAGAGTGCTTAAAATTTGCCAGTTTTCTTGAGCTAAAATCTGCAAGCGCGCTTCTTTAATTTTCCAGTTTTTATTCATTTGCTCGACAACTAACTTAGAATCTAACTTAAAAACCAGCGCGCTGGCTGTTTTCAAATTCTTTTTCAAATACAAAAGAGCTAGATTCAATGCTAAATATTCAGCTTCGTTGTTGGTTTTTAAACCCAAATATTTATATTCTCGATGAATTTCCCGGCCTTTTTCGTCAATTACATAAACACCAGCCCCAGCAATTCCAGGATTCCCTCTTGAACCGCCGTCAGTAAAAATAATAATCTTTTCCTGCATATTTACCGCTTTATTAACGCAAGGCCTGGTAATTATTCTTCTTTGAGCTTAATTAGTAAAACTCTTTCCTCATCTCTGTCTTCTGAAAAACTTTCTAACTTACTCAAGTCTTTGTTTTCTGTTAACACACTGTGAACTAAGAAGCGCTCGTAAGAATTTAATCCATACATTTCTTCTGTTCTGCCTGTTTTTAAAACCTTATGCGCAAGCTCCAAAGCCTCATCTTTTAACCTGTCCTCTAAGCCACTACGGTATTCATTGATGTCTAACATGATTTTTTTGTCCGGAAAATCATCTTTGAAAGATAGCTTAGTGAGCAACTCTAGGGCCTCAAGAGTTTCTCCTCTGTTGCCAATTAAAAGAGCAGCTTCAGACTGAGAAACCGTAATAATAATTTTTAATCGATCATCACTTTCTTCCAAAACAATTTCAAAATCATCATCAATTCCTAGATGTTTAATTAATTTCTCAAGATATTCTTGAACTTTCATAATTTACTTTCTTTTTTTAGTTTTATGTTTTTTTAATCTAATCGTTTTTTTTGACTTTGTGGCGTTTTTATTTCTTGGCTTAATGGCGTTACTACTTCCGTCAATATTTTTCAAAACACTAGCCAACTCTTCACCAGAAGAATCTTTAGAGAATAAAGAAGTTTTTTTGAGATGGATTTTCTTTGGAATTTTAGTTAATACTTTGGCCTCAGGAACTTTGATGTATTTACCTTTAAATGGCTCGAACCGGGTCACATATTTGTTCCAATAGGTAGCTAAACCACCCCAACCAGAAACAAAATACTGAGTCACCATAGTAATAATAGTGCCAGCAATCCAATACAGAGCAAGCCCGGAAGGCAACTTCAGGGCAATTACCGTGGTCATAATTGGCATAAGAAAAATCATCTGTTGTTGCATGGTGGTGGCCATCTCAGCAATGTCTTCTTCTTTTTTATTAGCCTCTTGAATAGGTTTTAAACTTGAGTTGTTTTTAACAACATCTCTAGTTTGAGTGGCTGGAGAGATCATTAACGAAAGCAAAAACTGAGTAACACCGGCGATAATTGGTAAAACATGAGTTGCGTCTGATTGACTTAAATTTACCCATAAAAAATTGAGGTTAAAATTTAGTTCTGGACTATTGAAAAGTTTAATGATGGCTTGATATAAAACAATCAAGACAAAAAGCTGTAACAATTGTGGTAAGCATCCAGCAAGGGGATTAATGTTATAGCTTTTATAGAGCTGAGATTGAGCTAAAGCCAAACCTTGCTTGTCCTTACCATATTTTTCCTTCAATTTTTTAATTTCTGGCTGCAATTCCTGCATTTTTTTACTCGACTTTACACTGGGTAAAGTTAGGGGCAACAAAACCAATCTGATTAAAATTGTAAAAACAATAATTGTTAATCCAAGATTACTAAAGATTGAATCTAAAAAAACCAAAATTGAAATAAAGAAATCGATAAATAAATTCATTTTTTTTAAATCCTAAAAATGGCGACAGTTAATACTGCGCCACAAACCTTGTATTAACCCGACAATTGTACCATTTTTTTTGATTTGTGCAGTCGTATAAGAACTGCAACTTGGATTTTGTCGACAGGTAGAAGAAAAGCCAAATAAAGAAATAAACACTTGATGCTTAAACAATCTAAAAAAAGAATAGATTTTTTTAAAAAGTTTACTCATTGTTTTTATTTATTTTAGCTAAAATTTTTTGTATTAAATCAGAAAAATCTTCTTTTAAGTCATCCTTATTTTCAGTAAAATTCTTTTTTAAAATTATTACTAAATCAATTTTGAAATCAGCTGTGAGTTTTTTTTCCTGAATTTTCTCTTCCACTAAAGAGTAAATAAAGCGTCGATAATGATTTCTCAAAGTAGCCTTAGTTAAAGCTGCCTTTGGGGTAAGACATGTGACCTTGAAACTATCCTGATTAGATCTTAAATAGGCTAAAAAAAACTTCGAACCGACTAAAAAAGAGTTTCCTTTTTCAAAAATAGAGGAGTTTTGCTTTAAAGAAAGGTTTAGGCGATTTTTTTTAGCTAACATTTGTTATTAGCTTTACCAATGCTTGGCAACAGCTAATTTCTTTCTGCCCTTGGCGCGGCGGCGCTTAATGACAACTTGACCAGTGAGAGTTTGCATTCTTTTCAAGAAGCCATGCATTCTCATTCTTTTCTTCTTTTTAGGATTCCATGTTCTTTTCATAAGTTAGAGATTATACCATAAAAAACACTTAGCTACAGGCTAATTATTTACTCTAAACGGCATCGCGATGTAGAAATAATCGTTAATTTTAGTGTCTCTAAAAATTGCTGGTTTCAAACTCTCATTCATACCGAAGGTTAAAACATTGGGTTTAACAGCATTAATAAAATCGATTAAATAATTAACATTAAAAGCAATTTCTCCGGCGGTCTCAGAAGAATTTCTTATCATAATCTCCCCAGAATATTCGCCTAGAGAGGGGGATTGCGAAGTGATTAGCATTATTTCTTTTTCTATCATTAACTTCACAATATTCGACGCATCTCTGGAGAAAATAGCTGCTCTTTTTAATTGAGTCAGAAACTCTTCTCCTTCAAATTCAATGTTTAAACTGAAATTGGGAGGAATGATTTTTTCATAAGGAGGGTAATCACCTTCAATTAAACGAACATACATTTCCACACCGCTTATTTTAAAAAGTAGTTGCTTTAATTCATCTGAAACTAATATTTGAACATTCTCAACTTCCGTTTGCTTAGCAATTCTATAAAGCTCATTTAAGGCTTTGGCTGGAATCAAAATTGTCTTTTCTTGCTTTGAATTAATTGTTTTAAGAAATAAACTACTTAAGCGAAAACCATCTGTAGCAATCACTTCTAAGCCCTTTTCATTAAATTTCAATAATAAAGCAGTTAAAACGGGTCTACTCTGATCAAGACTGGCGCAAAAAGAAACCAGATTTTGAATTTTTTCCAAATCTTCAATATTCAGAGAAAAGGAGTCTCCTTCCACAATTGGAAAGTTTGGAAATTCTTCGCTATTTTGACAGGCCAGACGACTGACTGTTTTTCCTTGAGAAATAATTAGAAAATTATCTTTTAACTCAAAAGATATTTTGCCATTTTCCAAAGAATTAATAATACTTCTAAATAATTCTCCGTTAACTATTAGTTCGCCTTCATTTTCCATTTCTACGACTAATTCCGTTTTTATTCCTAAATAAAGATCGGTGGCAGAAAGAGTTAATTTATTTTCTCTAATGCTTAAAAGAATGGACGATAAAACAGTAATCTGCGGTTTAGTAGGAATTACCTTTTGTAAGTAGTTAAGGGAGTTTTTTAGATTTTCTTGTAAAACATTGAATTTCATATTTTCTTTTACTTAATTATATATTTTTAGTAGTTGTAGTAGTAGGGTGTGTGCGTAAGTTAATAATTTATTTTTTTCTTGTCTGGTTTAGCTCTCATAAAACTCTGTCTAAAAACGGTCTTTTATTGTTAATTATTTTGTTAGAACACGTGGATTATTGTTCATAAAAATGAAAGTTTATTCACAGTCCTATAAGTTTTTAAAGTTATTGTTAACAAGCTTTCAACTTCTTTTCCACTGATTTTTCCACAATTGTTAATAAGTTAGCTTTATTTAGATGTTAAATATATTTTTTAATTGATAAATCCGTCAATTTGATATGGCAATTAATGACATTTTCATCGCTGAAACATCCTGTTGGATGTTTTGATCGATAATTAAATCTTGTTCTATTTTTTTGATAGCGTGAATTACACTACTATGATCTCTGCCGGAAAACCATTGCCCAATTTCCTCAAGAGGAATTTGCAACTCATTTCTTAGTAGATACATGGCAATGTGTCTGGCTTTAACCAGTTCCTTACTGCGTCTTTTTCCTCTGACAGCACTTTGTTTCATACGATAATGATTAGCCACAGTTTTAATAATATCTTGAGGCTTCGCCCTAATAATTTTTTGTTGATTCTGTCTAACTTCGGTTTGTAAAATTTTATCAATTAAAGCAGAATCAATATTTAAATTTTGTAATTCCACAGCTGAACGAATTTTTTTAATAATGCCTTCAATACGACGAGCGCTATCAACTTGAGAGGCAATTTTTTGGGCTAGTTCGATAGGAACATCTAATTTATTAGCCTGAGCCTTTAAAAGTAAAATAGCAGTGCGGAGTTCAAACGTTGGTTGTTGGATGTCAATCATGAGTCCAGCCTCAAAACGAGACCTAAGGCGATCTTCTAGGAGGCTTATTTCTTGTGGCGGTCTGTCCGAGGTCATAATGATTTGTGAATTGATGGCAATCAGGGCGTTGAAAGTGTGAAAGAACTCTTCTTGAACAGAGTTTTTTCCAGCAATAAATTGAATATCGTCTAACAGTAAAAGGTTAGTTTTACGATATTTGTTTTTCAATTGTAGGGTGTTGTGGGTTTTAATTGCTTTAACAATTTCATTGGTAAATTGCTCTCCAGAGGCGTAAATAATTTCCGCTTCTGGATTATTTTGTAGCATGTGATGAGCAACTGCATGAATTAAATGGGTTTTACCAACTCCCACTCCACCGTAAAGAAAAAGGGGATTGTAGCTAGTCCCTGGATTATTTGCGACAGCTGTGGCTGCAGCATGAGCCATTTCATTGCTTGAAGAAACCGCAAAACTTTCAAAAGTATAGTCTTGTCTTAAGCCGATTTGAGAGGCACGCACCTTAAGTCGATCGAAAGTATTATTATTAATATTTGCTTGAGAAAACAACTCTTCAACCGTCGGTGAGGGACTATTTTGATTACTTCCAGGAAAACTTTTTCCAAGAGCAAGATCGTTTCTGGATTCATTAAAATTTCGTCCATTAACTTCTTTATAGGTAGATTCGGTTTTTTCTAATTTTTCTATGGGGTAATTTATTTGTGTTGAGGGTGATTTTTTATTAGTTTGTCTCAAGTCAGTAACAATAAATTCTATCTCAAGTGGTTTGTTAATATATTTTTCCAAGGCAGTTTTAATTTGCGAGTAAAGATTGGATTTGAGATTAGTGACGTGGAAAGCGGTCATGCAACTAATAGTAGCAATAGCTTTTTGGTCGTCCTCAATTTTAATAGAGGTGAGTGGACTGGGCACAATCCAAGTATTAAAAAATGCTGGACTCAAGCTAGCTTCCAAATCGACTTTAGTCATTTGCCAGACTTGCTTCACTGTTTCTAAATCATAAATTTGTTCAGACATATTGTCTTTCTTCAAGATAAGAAGGGCAGAACGGGGCAGCTAAAAATCTTCGTGCTTACTTATACACAAAGTTTTCCACAATTGGCAAGAGGCAATTTTTCAACGAAACTATTTTGGCGGCTGATAGTCGTTTATATTATAAACGCCGTGTTGATCTGGCTTGAGAGTATTTTCTTGTGAATCATCAAAAATAGTTTTGATTTTAAACTCGTCTTTTTGCTCATCTTGTTCTCTGTTTTTGAGTTCTTCATCTGGATTAAATTTCATTTGATCTGTCTTTAGTGCCTGATCTGCTTTTTGTCCAGCATTTTTCAAAACATCTTCTTTGATATCAATCTCTGGAGCCTTCCACGGCATTTGAGATGGCACTTGGTCTACTTGGTTTTTTCTAAATTCCAAATTATTTTGCAAACGATTCTTTTTTAATTCTCTTGTTTTCTGATAATTTTCATAACTTTCTGATCTAGGATTAGCCCCAGAGTTATAAGCTTTTTTAGTTTCAATGTCGTCTTTTTTCTTTAATATTTCCTCTGGATTAGTAGTGATGACATCGTGTTCTTCTTTAGAAGCAATCACTCTAAGAGCAACATGGTTTTGACCGGCAAAAAAGATTCCTTCACCTATATCGGATGAAACCAATAATTGTCTCTCACCTTCAGATAAATAAAACGTTTGCGTTAAAATTGGAACTGAGGCAGTAGACTGCTTCATTAAAAATTGAATCGAGGCATTGGAAACAATTGCTTTACCATAGTCATTGCGTAAAAAATCTTCCACATCTTGTGTAATTGTGGTAATACCCAAATAATATTTACGGGATCTTTTAACCATAGAATAAACAAAAGCGGCACTATCTGGATGCATCATAAAGTACCAAGCCTCATCAATCACTAAAATACGTCTTTTAAGATTTTTCTTGATTCTTGTCCAAATAAAATCAAGAATCACATACATGGCGATTGGTCGCAGTGATTCTTCCATTTCTTTGACCGAAAAGACGGTGAATTGCGATTTAATATCAATGTTCGAGGCTTGATCGAAAATTCCCCTAAAAGAACCCGTGATAAATTTTTCTAAACGAGCAGCCAAGTCATCGCTCTCTTCTCTTTCCATGCCAATGAGAGCTTTGTATAAATCCTCCATTAATGGCGGTGTATTTTTTTGTGTAGCTGGATCAGGAGTAATACCTTTGGCTTTGTAGGCAGCAATGATAGAGCGATCAAGTAAGGCTTCTTGTTGAGGAGTCATTTCTCCCAACATGACTTTTAATAATCCATGAATAGATAGGATTTTTTGACCCAATTCATTTTCTCCTTCCTCATAAACATTGGACAAGTCAAAGGGGTTTATTTTGGCTTCAGAGCTAAAAGTAAAATTAATATATTCGCCTCCAACCATTTTACAAAGTTCTTCGTACTCATGCTCTGGATCAAGTACGATTACCTCCGCATCAAACATGAGTTGACGTAAGACCTCTAGTTTAACCGTATAAGATTTACCAGCACCAGATTTGGCGAAAATTACCATGTTGGCGTTTTCCATTTTAAAGCGATCGAAAATTACCAGAGAATCATTATGTTCATTAATGCCATAAACAATGCCAGTTTCCATGGTCAATTCTGAAGAGGTGAATGGAAAAGTGGTGGCCAAGGAAGTGGTGTCCATGTTTCTCGTCACAGAAAGACGATCAATACCCATGGGCAGAGTGGTTTTAAAACCCTCATCCATTTGTAGCGCAGATTTTTTGGAAACAATCATTAAAGCACCTAGTGTTCCTTGAATGCTTTTAGTTATTTTATCCAGCATTTCTTTGCTGTCAGCTCTCACTGTCACATATAAACCAAATTGAAAAAATCTTTCCGAGCCGGCAGCCAGTTGCTCTCTCATGGCGCGAGCATCACTTAACTTAATCTCAGTATTAATGTTGCTGATTTTTCCGGACCTGATGTCTGAAGTGATTTCTGCTTCCATTTCGGTGATTTTTCGCTTCAAGTTGTCCAAAATATCTCCAGTATCAGACGGAAAAACAAACATTGAAATGTTAGCTTGATGAGGATAATTGATTAATGGAGACAGCCAGTTGGCTGGAACTGCTCTGGGATAGCCAGCAATAAATAGAGTACGGGTATAAGTAGAATTAATTTTTTGGTAAGTAAAGTCAACCTCGATTGCTTCTGGCGCAATAATATCTTGAATAGTTACTAAACCACGAGAAAATTCGCTCAATTTTTCTTGAGTGTATTGTTCAACATCAATTTTGTTTTGATCTGTTGAAGCGACGGCTTTTTTATTCCCAAAAAGGTTTAGCATGCTCATATTATTGATTGGTGTTTTCTGTTGTTTGCTGTTCAAATTGATTTTGTAAAGGCGCAATTTCTTCAGCAAAATTATTTTGCACAGGATTTTGATCCTGAGCTATGTTTGTATTTAAATTAGTCTCTTGAGCTTGCGGAGAAACCGATTCTTGATTTAAATCTTGACCCAAATTTTGATTAAAATCTGGAGTTTGAATTGATTCCTCAATATTAGCGGGTTCATTAGGAAGTGTTGAATTTACTTGGTTATTATCAATTAAGTCGGGATCAAGTTTTAAATCCAAATCAACATTATTGTTCAATTCATTATTTGCTTGAGTTTCATCTTGAATTGGTGTTGCTACCTGAGCGGGTTCTTCTATTATTTGAGTTGGTTCTGTTACTTGATTAAAATCAATCATTAACGGTGGAACTTGGGCTTCTTGAGCTGGCTCGCTAGTAGGAATTGGCTCGGCATCAGCATTAAAAGTATTTTCAATATTTAAACTAGGCTCGCTGTTTAAACTGGGTTCACTGGCTTGGATATCAGTGAGTGGTTCTTGAGTTTCTATTTTTTGCACCATTTCTTCAGGAGCAATTTGGTCTTGAGCAGGATTAATGGGTGGCTCTCCGCTTAAAATCTCTTGTGGCGTAGGGCTTTGTATGGTGCTTGCTTGTGCGTTGTCGGCGACATTAATATTGGTTGCCTGATCACTTGTTTGATTTTGCATGATTTTTCCTCCAAAACTCGCCCTAACCAGGGGAGTCGTATAGTTTTCATTGTTACTAATTTCTTGTCCCTCAGCGGCTTCGGGATTGTAATTGATATAAAAATTTTGAATAATTTCTTGAGTATTCAGTTGTCTAGTATAGAGCCCCAAGCGATTAAATTGAGAAATTAAATGATCTCGTCTGGGGTCTAGTAGATTGGCTGCTTTTTCTAGAATTATGCTTTTTTCAATGCTATTAATATCAAAAGTAGTTTTTCCTGGCAAAACATTGGTGGGGGTAATTAGTCCCATTTCTGCTGGACTAGCTGGAATAGTCACGTAGAAACGTTTTTCCAAAACATTTCTTTCTTTAATCAGCGTGCCAACAAAATCTCGGTATTGTTTAATCAGAGTGGCTTTTCTGTCAGAACTGGCTTTTTGAATTTGTTCGTCTAATAGGCGCAGATACTTGGTTACGTCTTTAGTTTGCGATTGAATACTGATTTGAATAGGATAATTCAGTGAGTTGAGTAGAGAGCCATAGGTAAAAATGATGGCATCCTGTTCCTGTTCTGCCAATAAACTAAAATTCATTGTTCCTACTTGAAGAATAATCGATGCAGTTCCATCTTTAAGAAGAACTGTGTTATTAACAATGTCATAGACATCAAGAAATTCTTGCGTAGTAGAGCTAATCACTTTATCACTCATGAGTTACCAATAGTTTACTAAATTTTAGGGCTTGATTACAAGGGGCTTGATTTTTTGTCCGTCCAATTTAACCGTTACTTTGGGAAAAATAAACTCATCTTTTTCGACAATAATTTGATAAACACCGTTCGCCAATGGTCTATCTGTCAAAAAATTGCCATCTCCGTCGCTTTTTAAAACTCTTACTGTCTGTTCATTTTCATCTTTGATTTCAATAATTGCTTGAGCAATTTTTTCTTCTTTTTCATTGCTAATTGAGCCGACGATCTGGTTGGGCAAGTATTCTTTTTCTTCACTGTTTTCTTTAGGAGCTTTGAGTTTTCTTACTCTTACTTGTAAATTAGGCTTTTCTTGCTCTTGGCTTTCAATGTTAATCACTTTTTCTGATACCTGCACATTGTCAAATTCATTTAAAACAGCATTAATTTTTTGTTCTTCCTCTAGGCCAAATTGATCAGCTTCTTCTTCATCGGGAATACTTTTTAAATATTCAAAAATACGTTGTTTGCGGGCCGGATTTAAGTTTATGTCAGGAGCAAAAAAATCATCACGAGTGGAAGTGATTTTGTAATTAAAGAAGTCTGGAATTTTACTCGATTTTTTCCAGAAGAATTTAGTTGGTTTGTAAATATTTTGGAAAAAAGTTTTAATCCAATGATCCAAGGGGCGTTCCTCAATTGGCACAAAAGCAATCATGGCTCCTAAACCCACAGTCAGAAAAACTAAGGGCCATTTAATTATGCCGATAAGGTTGGTCTTATAAATTATAAAAGCGAGAACCACTGCTACCGCCAGTTCAGAAAACTGTTTGAGAGTCATGCTCCCAATGAGATGAAACTTGTAGTTGGTGATATCTTGCGGAATCGGATGCTGTTTCATTACTATAAATCATTTTAGCAGAAAGATGGACGACTTGTTTAGACCAAGACTTATTTTTGAACAGCGCTGTTTACAGCTGGAGTGATGAGTTCTGCTTGTATATCAATACCGGCGGAATTAGTAAGTTTTGCCTGGAATTTATAGAATGGATAAGCAATTTTTAGATTTTCATCGAAACGATAATCAACCGAAACGCTTTGTAGTTTAGCTTCGTTAATCCAATTCAAATCAATTGCTTCGACAATTTTACTTTGGGCATTAATGATCGAAGCTTTACCATTTTTTATATTTTTCACTGCCTGATCAATACTGATGGAGGGAATTTCTCTGACTGATTCAAAAACATGAAGATTTTCTTTAAAGACTATTCTTTCGATTTCGTAATTATTATTAATTTTGCAAAAAAATGGATAGTTGCTTTCGTTTTGATAAAAGACCGGATATCCATCCAAATCGTAACTAAGCGGTATTTGTAACGACGTGGCTTTTTTTGGATCCACTTCTTCTAGTTGCAAGTTGCCATCAAGGTAGATAATGCTATTTTTTTGCGCAGCCAAAGTCGATGTAATATTGTATTTAGAATAGAAAGCAAAGCATTTGTTGATGGCTTCATTAACAATGACAGCGACGCGATTTTCATTTTTTTGAGGACTAAAATCAAAAGACCATCTATTGTCATAAGTGTTTTTAATCAAAGCAAAATTATCTTTAATCCAGTAGTTTTCGAGTTTTTCATGATTTTCCAACTGATAGTCTCTGATAATGGCACTTGCCAAAATGTTTCCAAGACTAACAGTGGTGTTTGTTTGATAGACTTTAAATATTTCTGGCACCGTTATTTCTCCACCAGTAAAAGTGACTTTTTTGAAAACACTTTGGGTTTGATTGTAATTACTAGTAACAAATTCACTTTGAACAACTTTTTCTTTTTGTGGAGTTATGACTATTAGAATTGCGGAGATTAGCAGTGCAGTAATCACGAAAATGATTAAAATTGGAATTATTTTGATTTCTCTTTTTTGATTTTTATTCATAACAAGTGCTAACCCCATCACCTAATTTAGGTGGATAATTTCCATTATTTGTTTCTGGAACCAAAGTTTCAAGAATTGAAAAATTTCTCGAGCTAGGATGATAAAAAACACCGTTATAATCTACTTCATAATGTAAGTGTACTCCAGTAGAATTGCCTCTGGTTCCCATTGGACCTATTAAAAAGCCTTCATCAACACTCATGCATGATTCTGCTTGTGATAATTGAGCATTGGGGGCTTCAAAGTGAGCAAATAATAATTTTTGACCATCCCCAGAATTGTCAAAAGTTAGGACATAGTAGCATCCGTAACCAGTATCGCTACATCCTTTGAAACAAAGATTGCCGGGAAAGGGTACAAAAACATTTGGATGTCCACCGTTTCCGCCAATATCGTAAGCATCTGAATAGCCCCCAGAAACTGGAGGTCTGTGGGTAGCGTCTGAATCTGGAGTGCCAGCACCAAAAGGCAATTGAGTGAGACTACCAGTAGTCGGCCAACAACCAGCACCAGCGCTACAATTACCAAGACAAACTCTGGCGGCAGTAATCACATTGTCTGTTCCGGCTATGAAAGCATTTTGATAATAAAAGTTAACTTCGATGGTGTTAAGAATTGCAGTGTGATTATAGTTAGAATCTAAATCATCAAGTGTGTAAGTAAAAGTTAAACTTTCTCCAGCAGGAACAATAATAAACTCACCACCAGAGTTATTTGGTTCCTCTGTGTTATTGGTGTCTTCTGGAGAATAACTAGGAGAAGGGGTTGTTTCTAGTGGAGTATTACTCAATCCAACTTGATCAGCGATGAGATTTTGAAAATAGGCAAAGTCAAGGGTTCTTTGCTGTTCAATGGACGGCATCGGTTTACCACTTTCTTCCCAACCTTTTTTGCTTTGTTTGAATTTGATTTTGTCTTCTATGTTGGTAATTTGCAGAGAAAAATCCTCTTTAGGTTTTATAGTCACGGTATACTCGATTGATACTGGAAAAGATGGGTTTTCGCATTTAGTGCCGTTACCATCCAAACCAATGCAACCTTTGGTAATTTTGGCAGATTTTTGAATTTCAGCATATTTTGAGGTTTTTTCAACAGAACTGATGTTTCCGGAGTCATTAATAGGGAAATCTGTCAAAAAAGCCGAATTAAGACTAGTTTGATAAACAAAAATAAAAACAGTAGTTGCGCCTACGGTAGCAATTACCGCTTGCCCGGCGGTTGCCATGGCAGAAGAAGAAAACTGATTAAGTAATGTCTTAGCGCCTTGTGGCAATTGAGAGGTGGTGGCTTGATTTTGTAGAGCCGCCTGCGCTCCTATACTAGCCTGACTTCCTCCTGTTTGACCAAGTAATTTACTCGTTCCAGAAAAAAAATCTTTCAAGCCACTCCAACCATTTCTGAGTAAAAAATATGCTGGAGCTAAAAGCAATAACCATGGAAGCAAAGCGGCTAGAGCAGACAAAATCATGCCCAATAAAATCAATGGCCAATTTTTTTTAACCCACTCAATAACTTTTTCTAAACCCATTTCAATGAGTTGTTCTTTGAGTTGTCTAATAA
>CAZFIY010000005.1:11776-24036 GCA_964519685.1 uncultured Pseudomonadales bacterium | reverse complement strand
AAAATATCAATACTTTTCTTGAAAAAACGATCGTAAAGATCATCTAATTCTTCGACATAAATTTCTGGTTCCACAAAAACATCCAAAATTTCATCTTGAGTGACATAACCACGAGAACTAGCGACTTTAAGCAGTTTCTTAATCGCTTCTTGCAAGGACTTAGGAATTTTTTTTGGGGGAACTTGGTCGGTCATAAGGCTATAATTATACTTTTCAATCGTCAAAAAGCAAATGGTAAATCAGGAAACAAGGATTTTTTGTCAACTTGACAAAAATTATGAAGCACCAAGCACAGGAAAAAATTTAGAACAGAGGCCAATCTAAGGTCTGAGTCAAAAAAACAGGTTTCTTTTCTTGCACCACCACCATATATTCAAACATCGCTGCCTTAGCACCAGATTCGGAGAGAATCGTCCAACCATCCTCAGCCATATAGACGCCATCATCTGCTGAAGCAATCACTTGCGCCTCCACGCACAATACCTGCCCACGTTTCAAAGTCAAACCTTTGCCTTTCTGTCCCCAAGCTGGAATTTGTGGCTCATCATGCATAGTAAAACCAATCCCATGCCCAACAAATTCTTTGACTGTGCAAAAACCTGCTTTTTCAGCGATACTTTGCATCGTAAAACCAAGGTCACCAACTTGATTACCAGCGATAGCTTGGCGCGCAGCATTTTGCACTGCTTGACGAGCTACATTCATCAAACGTAAATCTTCGCTGCTCGGCTCGCCAATCGACTTGGTAAAACAATGATCAGTGTAAAAACCATCATCCACAATTCCAAAATCCACTTTGACTAAATCGCCTTTTTGCAAAGGAATCGTGCTAGGAATACCATGGACCACGCCGTCATTGACATTAATGCAAGTCACGTGGCGATAAGGATTTTTCTTGGAACCCACCCCTTTGAAAGCCGAGCTGACACCATACTTCTGACAAAGGCGTTCTGCCAAATGATCTATCTCCAATGGCGTCACTCCTTCCAAAGTTGCTTCCCAAAGTTGCCACAGAATTTCAGCGGATTTTTTACCTACTGCTTGGTATTTAGCTAATTGATGATCGGAGTTGATAATCATGAGGATATTTTAGCACTAACCCTGAAGAATTGTTATTTTCTCTAATCTATAGTTTAATATATTTATGACAGATATGTCAGAATTACCAAGAAAAAACGAGGAATTAAAACCATCTGGGTATTATCTTAAAAATGGCATGCTCTATTCCAAAGATCCAGATCAAATCTTTGCCAAACTTGCCAAAATTAGATCTGAAGGAGGAAGCCTTGACATCATGTTTCAAGGTGATCTGCTCAAAGAACTGGATGAGTGTATTAATAATCCAGACACCGAAACTGGTCTCAAAGGTGTCAAAAATGTAATTTCTTTTGGTCTAGCAGAGCTTTATAGCAGTATTAACAGTGATAATTTTCAAGAAGAAGCGAAAAAAAGCGACAACTTCAAAGCAGGTATAGAAAAAATAGAAAACATTGTCGATTGTTTATTGGCTAAGTATAACAAAGACTTCTTTCTACTTTTTACCCCAGAGCATGATTCTTCCACTATTATTCATTCCGTCAACGTGATGACCCTCGCCCTTTATACTTATCAACATGTTGAGAAAAACTTCCCTAATGATGATTTCTTGAAAATTGCTACCGTTGAAGAATTTGCCTTAGCTGGCTTACTGCATGATATGGGCAAAATTTATATGGAAGACATTGTCAGAAAAACAGAAAAACTAACAGAAGAAGATTGGCAAAGAATTAAGCAACATCCTAGAAAAGGTTTTGAGTTTTTAAAACAAGCTGGAATCACTTCTCACAAAGTTTTAAACGCCACTCTCTTTCATCACGTTAGATTAAATGGCACTGGTTATCCAGATTTGAAACCAGGTGAAAAAGTCGAACCGCTAACTATTTTAATTAGCATTGTTGATTCACTAGAGTCCATGATTTCTAAAAGCAGAAAACATAATGTTAATAGAGATTCAATGAGCATGAAAGAAGCAGCTAACAAATTACATACAGAAACTACTGAAAAGCACTTATTTAGAATCGATTTTCTTAAAATTGTCGCAGATGCTCTCAGAGCTCATGATCAAGAAGAAAGTCAAACTACAAATTGACCATCTTGGTAAATCAATTTGTGTTCGCCAGTTTCCAACACTGCCGTGACGCTACGATCAGTAGTAGTCATCATATCAGTGTGTTCTGCACTATCATTAAAACCCATTTCTTTCCATTGATTTGTTTTCACAAGATCTGGGTTACCTCGATAGCAATCTTTATAAGCCATACCAATCGCTAAATGTGAATTGCCAAAGCGACCGCCAATATTTTCATCAAATAAAGTTTCTGCCATCGGATGAGTAATGCGCGACATACGTTTGTCAGTCATGGAAAATTCGCCAAATTTATTAGCATTTTTAGTCTCTAGCATGGTTTGTAAAAATTTATTGCCAGTACTAGCCTTAGCTTGAGTGATAAGGCCGTGTTCTACTTTGAGATAAATATCTTTAATGACATTGCCATAACGATAAAGTGGCTCATTGAAACGAATCCAACCATCAATCCCTCGCCAATCAGGAGAGGTGAAAATTTCAAAACTCGGAATGTTGCGACCACTACCGCCCTGCCAAATACGATCGCTGCCAATCTTAATCGTTAAATCCACATCTTCGCCTTTGACGATAACATATTGAATCTTCATGTCATTTAATTTTTCTTTGATGTCTGTTTGCATAGCAAAAACTTCACGCCATTTCGCCACTGGATCAGCTTCATCCAAGAAACAAGCTTTGATAATTTGCTGCCAATAAGCTTCCATGCTCAGACCAACTTCTTTGGCTTTGGCTGGCATGCCCCACAACGCTAAAGTCCAAGTAAAAAGCTGACGATTTTCCTTGGCATTCAGCCAATCGCGATAAGGTTTTTGACTATTGCGCATGAGCATGATTTTGCGTGGATCTACTTCTGACAATTCCATTGGGTCGGCTTCAGCGATGATACCAATTTGGTGATCGATCAAATCTGCCCGCGCTTTTAAGAATTTTCTCGGAAAAAAACTCAATTGTTCGTCATTAGCTAAATTGTAAAAATCACGATCAAAACCGGAAGGAATTAAACGAATCATTGGATGAGCACCCGCTTGGAGCAAAGTATTTTGCAAGGCTAAAGCCATCGGCTTGGCTACATCAGGCACTACGCACTGTACTACTTCACCTTTTTTAACACCAACGCCAGAATTAAGCGCAAAGTTAACTAAGACGTGCGCATACTGATCAATGATGTTTTGTGGAGGTAAGTAGGAATCTGACATATTAAAAAACTATTAACTAATGATATTTTTTTTGCGTTCTCCTGACTTAAGAACAATATTATGTCCACCAAAAAAATTCAAAATTGCAGCTTGTAATTCAACTGGAAAAGCTAATGATTTTAATAAGTTTTCTAAATTTTTAAGAGGTGCTTTTTCTTTCATAATAAATGAGATCATAACACCTCAACTCTGATCATGCTAGAATATAAAGATATGAGCATTATTTATTATCAACCAAGTAAAGAATTAGAAATCGCAGAAAATATTTTCAAAACTAGCATTGATGGTTTGTATTACATCAAATATAAAAAGTTTCTTGATGAGCGTGGTTTTTTCTCACAAATTCTCGAGCCAGAAAGAATTAGGCAAGCTGGTATTAATCCAGATTTCCAAATTAAGCAAGTTAATCTTTCAGTCTCTAAAAGCAAAATTGCCAGAGGTATTCATTCTGAAGGTTGGAACAAATTGATTACTGTCATTCAGGGTCACGCTTTTTGTGCCCTGTCTGATGTGCGCCATGATTCTCCCACTTATAAAAACGTGGAATACTTTGATTTCATCGCTGATCCCAATAGCGAATGGGGAGAAAGTCTTTACATCAGTAAAAAAATCGGCAACTCTGTTTGTGCTGTTGAGGGCCCAATGCATTATCTTTATGGTGTTGACATGCTTTATCACGAGAGAAACAAAGCTGATGATTTAGCCGTTTCTATTTTCGATCCAGACTTAAATATTCAGTGGCCATTCGCCAAAGAGGAAATGATCATTTCCCAAAGAGATATTGATAGCGTTACTTTGCGGGAGTTGGCACTACAGCATCAAGAAAGCTAAGTGAGCGAATTTCTTGCATTACTTCTTTGATCAATTGTTTGAGGTCACTAACTTCTTCTTCAGTAATTGAATAAGCGTGAGCCACATGCTTGTTACTGCCTTTTTCTTTGGGTTCTATAAATTCAAAAACCGCTTCGCTAACCTGCCAATTGGGATTGATGGTTCTATCTAAATCTAAAAGAATTTTATAAAAAATTAACTGGCGTTTATATGGTCCACGAATAGTTTCAGGTAAATTTAATTCTCTCTCTGAAAAATCTTTCTGATAAGTTTTGCTACTTGCTTCAATGCCACCACGACTTTTGGGTTTGCCAGTTTTGTAATCGTAAACTCTCAACAAACCTTTTTCCGCATCAATTAAATCAATGCGGTCAATTTTTCCTGATAGCTGAATATCTCCTAAAATAGCTTTGCGACTGCCACCAAAACTTCTCTCTACATCAAAAACATTAACTTTTTCAAGTAAGCGAGTTTGATAATAACTGGTCAAAATTTCTCTGCCATGTTTTAAATTATCAGTCAGCTCACTTTGACTGAGAATTTCTTTTTGCAAAGCTAGCTCGAATTCATCCAGTAAAAATTTTAATTCAGGTACTTGGCCGTTTTGTTTTTCTAGTTTATAAAAACGCTCTAGCGCCGCGTGCACTGCTGTCCCAAAAGACATGAAAGCTTGTTTGGCTCGTGGAATGCGTAGTAAATTATTTTCCAAAAATTCTTGCGGATCGCGCAAATAGGTATTAAGGGCTGTAACTGACAGCTTGAAATCTTTGACTATGGCAGCTAAAAATTCACGCTCGCTATGAGCATAAACTTGTTGCTCAGTGGGCAGCATTAATTTGCTAAGATGTGTTTCAGCTTGATCTACCAATGTTTTTTTGGCATCATTTTCTAAGAATTGTTGATTCAATTTGCTTTCAATTTCTTTCAATTCTTCCAGAAAAATTGAGGGGAATCTATCACTGCTTTGACCATTTTCAATAATTTGTTCCGGATAACTTAAATATAATTGTTTTTTAGCACGACTGAGAGCTACATAAAAAATACGACGGTCATCTTCGTTACGTTCTTTTTCTGAAAGGTCCGTATTCTTAATAATTCCTGATGGCAATTTAATCTTGCTCTTATCTCTTTGGTTGCCCCATTTTTTGTCTAATAAATTGATCAAAAAAACATGTTCCCACTCCATACCTTTAGCGCTATGCACCGTCGATAAATAAACCGCTTCTGGCTGGTTGAGCAAGTTTTTGCTTTGAATTTTGATTTGATGATTTTGATAAATTTCAATTTGACTAAGAAAATCAACTAAACGTAATTGATGATTCTGATTGAGCATCGTTTTGATTTCGGCAAAAAGAGTGTTGAGCGCCGTAATTTGTTCAAAACTATCCGGCAAACTTTGAATAAAATCTAAGAAAGCAAAACCCTGATTAGAAATTAGTTGTTCGAAGAAATGATTAAAAGTTAAAGTTTGATCCTGCTTAGCAAAATCTCTCAGCTTATCTAAAAAGGTAGTAATGGTTACAAATTCTGCTTCGCTAATTTCCTGACCCGCTAATTCTTGATTAATAAATTCCAAACCTTTAGCAATTAGGTCATAAAGTTCGATTTGTAATTTACCGGCTACACGACCCAATTTCATCACTAGCAAATGATCTAAATTTATCCAAGCAAAATTCATCACTCTATAAAGCAAGTCCACTTCTTGCGCCGTGGTAATTTTGGAAATTAAGGTCATTAAATCTAATAATTCGAGAATATATGGATTAGTCAAAACATCATCACCCTTACTTAACTGATAAGGGATATTCCATTTTTCCAAAGCCATCATCAAAGCCTCAGCATCTGCGTGATTGCGATATAAAACTGCCATTTCCTGAAAAGGTACTGAGGATTTATTGAGTTCCGTAATTGTTTCAGCTACAGCGATGGCTTCTAAAGTTTGTGATGGCGCTTTAAAAAGCTTAATCTTCTCACCCATCCCTTTGGGACTTTTTAGATTAGTCACTAATTGGATTTTGTCATCAATCTGTTCGAGTTGAGAAAGTTTATTGTATGAAATTAAATTAGTCGCCAAATCATAAATATTTTGCGGACAACGATAAGCTTGATCCAAAGTAATTACCGTGGCATTTGAATAAGTACGCGTGAAGGCCAAAACATTTTCGATGCTCGCTCCTTGAAAACGATAAATTGCCTGATTCGGATCACCGACTGCAAAAAGATCAGCCGCTCCGCCTTGCTCTTCCCAATAAGAAACCAATAAATTAATTAATTTATTCTGCGCTGAGTTAGTATCTTGATATTCATCAACTAAGAAATAATGTAAATTTTCTTGGTATTCTCGAAGCAATAACTCGTTTTGCAGAAAGGCCTCCACCACGAAATTGATCATATCGTCATAATCAAAACGCATTGATGCGTGCAAACGTTCTTGGTAATTTTGGTAAAGTAATAATAAATTTTTGTTTTTAGCTAATTTTTTTTCAAAACTAGCAATTTTAGTTTTGTTTTTACTCGTTTCTTTAAACTCCAAAAATTCTTGTTCTTCAAAGCGAATCATTTCTTCATACTGTAAAACTGAAATACCTTCTCTCTTCAAATCAGAAATAGCTTTAATAATTTCTTTGACGTAATAATATTTGTCATTTAGTGGACGCAAATGTTCCGGCTTCAATTCATCTAGTAATTGTTCAAATAACTGATAACGATCTAAATCACTTAAATGCTCACTTTCTTTTGGTAGTGGAAAATATTCACCATGCTCGGCAATGACTTCTCGACAAAAAGCATGAAAAGTACTGATATTTACATAATAAGCATCTTTGCCAATGATGTTTAATAAGCGCTCGCGCATGTTTTTGGCGGCGGCTTCAGTGAAAGTTAAAGCTAAAATTGTATCTGGACGAGCGTCAGTTTTGCGCAAAATATTAGCAATGCGCAAAGACAAAACTTGAGTCTTACCTGTCCCTGGACCAGCAATTAACAACAGTGGACCTTGTTCAATATGATCGACCGCAACTTTTTGTAATTTATTTAAACGCTGGTATTCTCTGTCAAAATTAGTCATAAATTACTTTTAATTAGTTGGTTCAAATTAGTTGTTTTAAATTAGCTGGTGTTTTTGCAAAATTTCTGCCACGATCTGAGCATTTTCTGCCCGCACTAATTCGCTGCGCACCAGAGCAGCTTGCGCGATACCCTTAGTGTACCACGCTAAATGTTTACGCATCGGCAAAAATTTATAATCCTCACTGGAGGGATAAGTTTTTTCATAAAGTCTGGCATGTTCGAGAGCGATCTCAAAAATATTTTTTTCTTTAAGTAGCTTGTTTTTTTCTGCTGTTGGCAAAAAAATGAAAGGCTGACCATAACTAGCTCGCCCGATCAAAACTCCATCAACTCCATATTGAGCTACTTTGGTTTGCGCTTCTTCATAATCTTTCACATCACCATTGCCAAGAAAAACTACTGAAGGATCGGTCTTTTTGACTAGTGCTGCGGCTCGCCCGATCGCCGACCAGTCGGCCTCTCCTGAGTAGCCTTGTTTGAGAGTGCGACCATGTAGGGAAATGGCGGCGAGCCGCATCTCCAACAAATGTGGCAGCCAAGTTTCTATCTCTTCGTAATCAAAACCAATTCTAGTTTTAACTGACACTGCCGGTATCTTCAAACGGTCGACATCACTTAGCGCAAATTTTTTTTTCTTGTCTTTCACAGCTTGAATCGCTTGCTTTGATAAATCTTGGCAATCTTCTAGGCACAAACCATTGCGCCACTCTTCAATGCCTTCTTGCACCACTCTAATTAACTCTTTAGCTAAACTTGGATTTTTAATAATTGCCGCACCTGAACCATGATTGGCTACCGTCGGAGCTGGACAACCCATATTGATGTCAATGCCATCCACCCCTAACTCGCAAAGCAAAATCGCAGCTTGTTTGAAATAGGCTGGAGTTTTACCAAAAATTTGCGCCACTAAAGGTCGCTGGCTCTCATCAAAATCAAAATGATCTAAAATCTTGGTAGAACGACTGCGACAGACTCCTTCCACACTAGCAAATTCGGTAAAAATTACATCTGGCTGGCCATATTTTTTGGTCATGGCACGAAATGGATAATCACTCACCCCGTCCATCGGCGATAGAGCCAAAATCATTCTTTTTTTAGCCAAAATTTCTTGCCAAAAGTTCACTTTATGCATAGTCTAAAATAGAAAACTCAGTTCTTTAATACAGTCCACTTGTTACTATTATAGCCCATGAAACTTTAAAAACTTTTCCAAGAGAAAAATATAATCAAGATGATCGCGCAATGAATCGATTAATAAATTTAACTGATAAAAAAGATAAAAACTCAATTGACCAGATCCAAAACTTTCCTGAGACCAATTAGCAACTGCATCTAATTTAGCCAGAGCTTTCTCATCAATGGTTTTTTCTTCTACGGATGATTCAAAACTACCAAGCGCATCGTTAAAATAATTAATTTGCAAAGTGAATTGTTTGAGATTATCTAAATTTTGTTGATTAGCAATTAAATCGCCCAGAGTAACTTGCTGAAAATCACCATCGTTCCTATAGAGAAAAACTTGAGCTCGTTCAAGCAATTCTTGATTAAATAAATTACTGTGAAGCCTCAATTGAAATATGCCATCGTTAGGTTTAGGATAATAGATAATTCGATAATCTGCTCCAACTTTTTCTCCGCCATTCTCAATCTGTTCTATCAAATCAATTGACTCTAAAAGATTTTGTTGATCATCGCTTAAAATGGCAGAGAATTCTTTGGGCAAAACAAAAAGTAAATAACTCAAATCAGTGAAACTTGGAGTAAAAATACGCAATGACTGAATTGGCTCAGTTTTTTGTGATAATAATGCTTGATCGTACAAAGGATCTTTAATCACAAAATCATGAAGTTCTACCAAGTGTTCTTGAATAAGAAAAAAGTGCTGGCCATCAGTGGCAATTTGCCCAGCACTAGTCAACAATTCTTCTCGCAATACATCTAAATTTTCCTCTGCATGACTCTTAAAATAACTAAATTCTAATGTCGGCAATACATGATTACTTTTTTCACTTAAAATTCTCGACAAACGACTAATTGCCAACCAATTCACCAAGCCATTGGCAATATAACCATCTGCTTGCTCCAAAAGCCACTGATTAAGAGAAGCTGGCGTCAGTTCTTCACCATTTGCTAAAAAATAATAACCATAAGTTCTAAGTAACATCGCCACAGAACTCAAGGCACAAGCCCAACGACTCATCGTAGGTGTTGTGCTCCAAAGATCAGCGTGATCATAAATTTCACTGGCCCATTTATCATCAGTTTGTTTGAAAATAATATTTTTTGAATCAAGTTCTTGTACCACCACTTGATCAAAATAAGCTCTAGAATATGATACCGAACCAGTGGCAATCTTCAAACCAAATTTTCCTCCATACACTGGTGGTGACCAAAATTGATCAGTTTGGAAAACTTTTTGCCCATCAATTAGTAATTCGATTTTTCCTTTAACATACAGTAAATGTATCGCATAATTTCTATTCAACTCTAAAACAAATGGTATCTGCACATTATGTAGAGAATTGCCATTGCGAATATCTTCAATAATTAACTGATTATTATAAAAATGAAAATCATAGAAATTATTAGCATCTCTCATGCCTAGCACAAAATTTTTATCGGTATTGTCAAAAGCTTTAAAAATAAAATCTACAGTATATTCTTCCATATCCTGCCAAAATTCATTTTTTGGCACAATGGTACTCAACTTTCGAGACTGAGTAATGGTGGCATGTAAAGCTTGATTATTAATTTGCCAATAACTCCAACTACCGTTAACTAATTCCCATTGATTGAGGTTAGTGGAGAAATCTTCACTGAAAGTCTTTTGAGCAAAAACAATCGAAGTCGTTGAACAAAAAAATAAAACAAGAAAGAAGAGTTTTTTCATTAAACTTATTATTCACTCTCAAAATTACAAGAAGTGTGACAAAAATGAAGTTCGTCTAAAAACAATTACCTAGCAATCGAATAATTATCCAAGTGACGTAAAAAAATCGCTGGAGGATCTTCTAATAAAAACTGTTGAAACTCTTGATAAATAGTTTTACGCTCTTCAAAGTCAGTAATTTGACGACCTTTTTCTAATAAGCTATCAATTCTAGTATTTTTATAATGAGTAAAATTAGTGGGCTGAGATGAATGCCACATGAAATATTGATCGGGATCAATTGAAGATTCTTGGCCAATCAATAATAATTGATAGTTGCTCAGGTCAGGAAAGTTGCTAATTTTTAAAGTAATTTTAAGGTCTAAATTTTGGCACAAATTTTTATCTTGAACATCTTTACTATTTTTACATGCCTCAACAGCTAGCGGTGCAAAATCTTCAAATTCTTTTTTAATATTTTCAGCTTCATCAATAAAATTAAAACTGGTAGTCAATTCGAAATGTAAAGGTTTTCTGGGCACTTCATCTAACAAACGCTCAATGGCACGATTAAAATCTTTGGCGTAATCTTTGCCTCCTTGCAAATATGCCCAAGAATTAGGATTAATTGGTCCGATTGCCCGAGCACTAGCATAATTTTTTTCCAAAACATAAGACAATGCTTGCCGTACATTCTTAGTAATCAAAGGATCGGCATTATTAAAAAATATAGCCAAATAACGATCATAAGCCAGTTCTTTGGCTAATTCGAGTTTCGACCAATCACATAAATCGTAACAACTAGAAAGGTTTAATAAAACATCTACCTCGCCTTTTTTAAAAGCAGCAACTGCTTCATTTTCAGTGATATAAAAACGATATAC
Organism: uncultured Pseudomonadales bacterium; assembly: GCA_964519685.1. Taxonomy (GTDB): domain Bacteria; phylum Patescibacteriota; class Microgenomatia; order UBA1400; family PJMF01; genus UBA1364. Next base: position 13,062 of record CAZFIY010000005.1, on the reverse strand, counting down.
ATAACGACCATTTGGACCATCGATCTTAAACTCTGTCAAACTATTACCTCTTAATTTATAATCAAGCATTTTATATTGACCAATGCCAATTATGTGCATTTTGTCTGGACCAAAAAACTTATTTTGCCACTGCGTTCTAAAAATTGGCTCAGAAACAGAAACTGGAAAAGGCGAAAAAGCTTCTGGTAGAGTAAAAATTATTTCATTAGGTGTACTGATAGTTTGTACATCCGAGAAATTGTAATAAACATCCTCTGGTTTTAGAATCTTGCCATCCTGCCACTTCACTTCTTTTTTAAGAACAAAGCGGTATTGTTTTCCATCATCTTCAATTACCCATCTCTCAGCCAAGAGTGGTTCTGCTTGTAAATCGGCGCCAATTTTAGTTAGTCCAGCACTCAACTGATTTTTAATTGGCTTAGGTAAATCAGACAAAGTATAGTCACCCACAATAGCAATGTAGGTACTTTTCTTAAAAGCTAGCTTTTTATTCAACAAAGGCAATAAAAAAGAAAAAAATAAAAGAGCCACTGCGATGGAAGTTAAAAAAATTAAACCATGCTTACGCACGTAGCTACTGATGTACCAATATAATTTGCGCATTGTTTTTAAGTCAATAAAAGAACAATTGAATTAACAGCAAAAAGGATCACAAAAAAAATAGTGACAAAATATAAAAACTTTTCCACTCCCTTGCGAGTATGATAGTTTTCACCAGCACCACCACCGAGCAAGCCTTTGCCACCGTCAGAACCAGGTTGTAATAAAATCAAGCTGACCAAAATTATCGAAACAAAAAGCTGACTAGCTAACAAAAAACTATTCATATATTCTCAATTCTACCTTACTTTTAATTTATTTAGTAACTGCTTGTTCACGAAATTCTCTGATTACGGTCACTGTCACATTACCTGGGACAATCACTTCTTTTTGGACTCGATCACGAATTTTATTGGCTAAAACAGTGACATCATCATCTTTACTCTTTTCTGGCAATAAAATGACTCTGAGTTCACGACCTGCTTGAATAGCGTAGGCTTGTTTAACCTCTTCATAAGACATGGCGATGGCCTCTAAATCAGCCAATCTCTTGATATAGTCCTCATGATTTTCGTAACGAGCTCCAGGTCTAGCACCAGAAATTGCATCAGCGATATACACTGCCATTGATTCTGGACTAGAAAAGGTTTCATCTTCATGATGCTGAGCAATACAATTAATTACTTCTTGTGGCATGTTGTATTGTTTAGCAATTCTGACACCAGCTTGAACATGGTTTTCGTCAT
>CAZFIY010000005.1:3719-11766 GCA_964519685.1 uncultured Pseudomonadales bacterium | reverse complement strand
TTCGTCATGATTCTCTGAGACTTTGCCAATATCATGTAATAAACAACCCAACTTGACCGTATTAACATCCAAACCTAATTCATGAGCAATTTTGGTGCCCATTTTAGTCTCTTCGATGGTGTGCTTAATCATGTTTTGACCGTAAGAGAAACGATATTTGAAACGACCTAACATCGAAATTAAACCATTGGGAATGTTGTAAACACCCACTTCATGAATCAGTTTTTTACCAGCATCGAAGGTGACTCTGTCAATTTCTTGCTCGACTTTGGCGACAATTTCTTCAATTCTGGCTGGCTGAATACGGCCATCTTTGATCAAGCGCTCCATAGAAACACGAGCGATTTCGCGACGGACCGGATCGAAGGAAGATAGCTTGATTTCAGTAGGTGAAGAATCTAGATCAATCTCTGTGCCAGTGCAACGCTCAAAAGTATGCAAGTTACGTCCACCTTTACCAATGATTTTGCCTTTAATTTCTTCTGAAGGAATATTGACTACAGAAATGGTGTACTCAGCAACATAGTCAGTGGCACCATGGCGCATCACATCAATCAAAATTTCCTGAGCTTTTTCATCAGCGTCGAGACGAGCGTCTTCTTCTTTTTGAGCTACAATTTTAGCCAAATCATGACTGAGTTTTTTCTCCAAACCCTCGAATAAAATTTCTTTGGCTTTTTCTTTGGAATAGCCAGAGACTTCTTCTAGTTTTTGCAGGGTTTTAGATTTAGCTTTTTCTAAATTAACTTTTTGTTCTTCTAATTCTTTCTTGAGCTGATCAATACGATCTTCTTTTTGCGAAATTTGCTCATAGCGAAAATCAATTTTATCTAATTTGTTCTGCAACTCACGTTGTTGATTAGCTAATTCTTGCTCGATACGACGAGTTTCTTTTTCAATTTTGGAGCGAATCTCTAGAGATTCGTCTTTAGCTTCCACAATGATTTCTCTAGCTTTAGATTTGGCGTCACGAATCATTGTGTCTGCCTCAGCTCTAGCTTTATCAATCAAAGAATGAGCGCTCGCTTGTACAGCTGGCGTCGCGACAGCAACAGGAGCAGGTTTATGAGCCTGATTCTGTACTGGCTTATGTTGTTGTTTAGCTTTAATAAATACTGGTTTAGCAACTTTATTAAGTTTTTTGTTGTTTTCAGCTTCAACCGAAAAAAGGGTTGATAAATTACTAAAAAATGACATGTTTACTTTCTGTTAAGTAAAAACAAGCGAAACTGCGTTTAGAAAAATTTCCCTATATAAACAGGGGATTATGAAGGCTTAATTTATTGGTGTCAGAGAATAATTCTGCATACTGATAATAAAATTTAAGATTCCAAAAAATATTGCGATCAAATTCTAAAGCGATTAACTTCTTTTTACTAAATAATAAATTTAACAAATACTAGCGATCATTATAGCCAAAAATGGGCTAAAAGTCAAAGTTACAAGTACCTCAGCTACGCCTTATTCCTCCTGGATTTTCTTCCAAATAGCCTGTTCGATTTCCTTCATTAGTTTCTTATCTTCTTTGAACTTTTCTTTAGCTGCTTCTCTACCTTGAGCAATCACCTCGCCATTATATTTAAAGAAACTACCGGACTTTTCGATAATGTCTTTTTCTACACCAATATCGACTACATCTCCCTCTCTAGAAATACCATAATCATCCATGTCGAACTCAGCTTGTTTGAATGGAGGAGCAACCTTATTCTTTTTGACTTTGACGCGATGACGACTACCCACTACTTTATCACCCTCTTGGATGTTGGCGATTTTACGAATATCCAGACGCAAGGAAGCATAAAATTTCAAAGCATTGCCACCCGTAGTGGTCTCTGGACTACCAAACATCACTCCAATTTTCATACGAATCTGATTGGTAAAAATAATAGTGGTCTTGGTTTTATTTAAAGTCGCTGTCAATTTACGCATCGCTTGAGACATCAAGCGTGCTTGAGTACCCATTTGATGATCACCCATATCACCCTCGATCTCAGACTTGGGCACCAAGGCTGCTACAGAATCAACAATCACTAAATCCACCCCTCCAGATCTGACCAAAGTTTCAGCAATTTCCAAAGCTTGCTCACCATAATCTGGTTGAGAAATTAGCACTTCTTCCAAATTGACCCCAATTTTCTCTGCTCTAACTGGATCCAAAGCATGCTCGACATCAATAAAAGCTGCTACTCCGCCATTTCTCTGTACTTCAGCGATCGCATGCAAACATAAAGTCGTTTTACCAGAAGCCTCGGGACCATAAATTTCAATGATTCTTCCCTTGGGAAAACCACCCACTCCCAAAGCCATATTAAGTGACAGTGAACCAGTAGAAATTACTGGCATCTTGGGCATATTTTTGAGTGATTCGCCAAGCTTCATGATCGAGCCCTTGCCAAACTGTTTATCGATCTGCTGCATAGCAATTTCCACAGCTTGTTTCTTACCTGAATCAGGGACTTGAGCTAAAATTTCATCTACTTTCTTTTTAGGCATATCCTCGTAAATTAGATTTTAGAATCTAATTTGTTCCTTTCTTACTTATTAGTTTTTATTTATGAGTCTGTTATATGCTATTTTTTATCTTTTTTTAACTAGCAATTTTTGCCTTTTCTTCGCTTTTTTAACTAAGCAATCATGCTTCATTAGCAATTATGCAGTATGTAGGTTGCAAGAAGTGTGATCAGAATGGAATTTGATAGAATTTGGGGTAAAATCAAAAGAGATCTATTATACGGAGAGTAGTTCAGATGGCTAGAACGTACGCATGGGGTGCGTAAGGTCGCAGGTTCGAGTCCTGTCTCTCCGACAAATAAAAAAGACTGCTGTAAAGCAGTTTTTTTTATTTGTTTGGAGGTGAGGACAGGATTCAACCAAGACCTTTGGAGCAGGCGCCGTCAAGCGAATAAAATAAAGCAGAGATTATGAGAGTCGAAGCGCGCCCGCTAAGCAAACGTAGTTTGCCTAGCAAGTACTCTTTAGGGGTGCGTGACTAGTCCCCGAAGGGGATGACGGTAAAACTACTTAGTCTCTCAAAGATTGCGACAACCCACTGCTCCTCAATCAGAAATTTTTTCACCCTCTAAAAAACCTTGCTGTAAATTCGAATAATGGTCAACTTTTCTATAATCTATAAAAAATGGTTTACCTTGAGGATTAACAATAAATTCATAATAACCAGGATGAAAAGCTTTACCATTGACCGAAAAATTATTGCCATTGTCTTGATCTTTAGGAATCAAATTAAGCACCTCTGCTACTTTTTCAATCAATTTTTGATAACGAAGCAAGGTGGCTTGATCTTTTGTTCTCTCATGACCATTAACAAATGGCCAATAAATTTCTCCCTCTTCGATAATTTCTTTTAAAACCAAAAATTTTTCATGACTTTTGAGACCGTTGGCAGAAACTTTTCTCATCAAAGTTTTGCTAAACTCCTCTGTTTTCAGCGTAATATTAAAGTTCATGATACTAGGATGACTATTATTTAAGTTATTTTTAGCTATCAAAATAGGAGATTTATCTCCATAAGCTAACGAGGCATGTTCTCCTTCAATGATTTCTATCTGAATTTCTTCACTTTTTTCAGTGAGCTCGTTGTGTTCATTGATCAAAACAGGATTAATGGTGATATTGCCACTGATTTCATTTTTTTGATATTCTGACAAAGTAAAAACATAATCTGGAGAAATTGCTCTATTTTTAATCAATTTTTCTACAAAATTTAGCGTGGCTTGCTGATCCAAAGCGAGTTCAAAATATCTAACTCCAGTTTGTGCATCCATGACTGAAGGAAAATATAACTCTGATCTCAAACTATTAAAACATTTATCTGGATTCTTTAAAAATTCATCAACAGTGGTTCTGATTTTTTTTATATCTGGGTAAATCAAGTTTCTCCAAAGTTTTTAAGCCACTTACTTTATCTTGAGCATTTTCAAAAATCGCAGGTAATTTATAAATCTTGGAGGAATTGACAGAACTCTTCTCGTCTAACAAACTTTTCTTGGCCCTTTCAAAAATACTGGGCATTGACCTTACAGTTTTGGAACTTTGACTTTTTTCTATTTCCTGATTAGTCGCTATTAAACCATCTCTAATCAGCTGATTGACAGCATCCATTAATTTCGCTTGCTAGGCTTTTGATCTTTATAGGAATAATATTGCGGTAAGTTTTCTTCGGTCACAAAAAGCTGCTTTCTGACAAAGAAATTATAACAAAGCAAACTGAAAAAAGCACTATCTAAAGGTCAAAACTAGATTTACTCGTATCTTAGCGCTTCAATTGGGGATAGTTTGGCTGCTCTCTTGGCTGGTGCCACACCGAAGATCAGACCTACAGCAGTTGAAACTCCAAAAGCCAATAACACTGCATCTAGAGTTACTTTAGCAGGAAAATATGGTTGCAGTGCCAAAGAACCCAAATAAGCAATTGTCAAACCAATTAAGCCACCAATCACTGATAACATGGCTGCTTCAGTTAAAAATTGAGCCAAAATGAAATTAGGCGTCGCCCCCAAAGCTTTACGTAAACCGATCTCGCGAGTACGTTCAGTCACTGACACTAACATAATATTCATGATGCCAATCCCGCCTACTACCAAAGAAATAGCGGCAATACCACCCAAACCTATGGTCAACATCCCAAGAATACTATTAATCGTGTTAAGCAGAGTGGATTGATCAAAGACAGAGAATTCATCATCTTTGAGTTCTTTACCAATAGTTTTCTCGATCGCCAAAGTAGCTTCTTTGATTTGCTCTTTATCTCTGACTTCAAAAATAAAAGAATCAACTAACTCAGTATCAAAATATTTAAATAAAGTTTCCAGAGGAATATAAACATAACTGTCAAAACTTGGCCCTCCGAAACCACCGCCTTTTTCTTCCAAAACACCAATCACTTTATAAGATTGACCATTAAGTAAAATACTTTTATTGATCGGATCGACTTTGCCTAATAATTCTTCAGCGATTTTTGGCCCCAAAAGGATGATCCTTTCGCTTTTTTCCTCTTCAGTTTTATTGAACCATCTGCCTGATTCAGCCTTAGTGTTATAAACAGTTTCATAAGAACTAGTCACACCATACAGAGTCACTTTTTTACTAGTTTTTTTGTATTTAGCCTCAGCCACATTGACACCAGTGATGACACCATCTTTGATCAAGTCTCGATTATTGCGAATCACTTGGTTGTATAGTCTTCTTTTCAAAACCGGCTTAGTGCTTTCGATCATCGTCGTCTCACCTCCAAAACCACCATTTTCACCAAAAGGATTGCCTGGTACTACATATAAAATATTAGTCCCTAAACTGGCAAACTGATCGGTGATATAAGCTTGTAAACCTGTACCAATACTGGTTAACAAAACCACTGAACCGACACCGATAATCACGCCCAACATGGTCAAAAAAGATCTGCCCTTATTGAGTAAGATCGATTTAATCGCTAGTGGGAAAACTGAGCTTATTTGCATGATTGATTACTATCATTCATTAATTTACCATCCTTGAAACAAATGCGTCTTTTAGCAATGGCAGCCACATCTTCTTCATGAGTGACCATGATAATGGTTTTACCTTCTTTATTAAGATCTTTAAGGATTTTTTTAATGTCTTCACCACTTTTAGAATCCAAGTTACCAGTTGGCTCATCAGCAAAAATCAAAGAAGGTTCATTAATCAAAGCACGAGCAATGGCCACTCTCTGTTGTTGACCACCAGAAAGCTGTGCTGGAGTATTATGTAATCGATCTCCCAAGCCAACACGCTTTAGCATATCTTTGGCTTTTTGTTTGACTCGATCAGAATCAATTTTTTCACCAGCGTAAAACATCGGCAATAAAACGTTATCTAAAGCCGAAGTTCTAGCAAGAAGATTAAAGGACTGGAAAATAAAACCAATTTGTTTATTGCGTAAGTGAGCTCGCTGCACTTCGTTGTAGGATGAAACTTCAATATCGTTTAGAAAAATTTCGCCCGTGCTGGGTTCTGCTAGCATGCTAGCAATTTGCAAAAAAGTAGATTTACCAGATCCAGAAGGACCCATGACTGCTAGAAATTCTTTTTCTTTGACTTGCAAAGAAATATTATCCAAAGCACGAATGGTATTGTCACCAATTTGGTAGTTTTTTGAAACTTTGTTTAAACGAAGTAACATAAGCAATTTCAAGAGCTAATTATTCTGGCAAAAGAACCTGATCATTTTCACTCAAGCCCTCGAGAACCTCTACTTCTTCTTCACTTTCCAAACCGATTTTAATTTCTCTTGACTCTTTGCCTTCTTTGTTATCAGCTTTGACTTCGACGAAGACTTTGCCATCGCGTTCGCTGATTGCATCTAGAGGAATAGTGAGTACATTTTGCTTTTCAGCTAATTTGATCAAAGCGTCGCCGTTCATGCCGATGCGATATTTCTCCATATCCTGACTGTCGATGGGAAACTCCACCAAAAAGACTGTGCCTGAGGAAGATTCGCTGCTAGTGTAAGAAATATAGGAAATGTAAGTTGCAATTTCTTCTCCGTCATAAGCATCTAAAATAATTTGTCCACTCTGACCTTTGGAGATGCGATGCATGTCGATTTCATCGATAGCTGCTCTGAAAATTAAAGTTTTGGGATTAACTACTTCAAAATAGTCACTAGCCAAAAGCTGAACGCCAGTCACATTGGTTGGTACTACTGTCAAAATTCCTTCAAAAGGCGCATAAAGAGTGGTATTAGCAATGGCAATGTTTTGAATTTCAACATTTAAAACTTGATTGTCTAAATCATATTGTTGCTTAGCGACAGCTCTAGTTTCCTCTGTATCTAGAGAGCGATCTTTGATGTCATCTCTAGTATTTTCAAAATCATAACGCTCTTTCATGTAAAGATTGAGGTTTTGATTCATTTGTTTTTGGAGGGTGCTACGATCGATAGTGGCCAAACTTTGCCACTTTTTCACTAAATCGCCTTGTTTAGCGCCTAAATAAACCACTTTACCACCGGCGACAAAACGCATTTGCGCTTTTTCTTTGGCATCGATGCGACCAGAAATAGTGATGCTAGAAACTAAATCTTTCCTGACTGGATTGATAAAGTTCAAGACAGACTGATTTTTACCTCGATTTTGCAAAAAACCAAAAAGGATGGCTAAAGCAATCAAAACAATGAGAGATAATTTCCATCTTTTCTTGAGAAAGGTTAAGATTTTAGTAAAGATTTTTTTCATAAAATGTCTTCTATCTATTCAAACTTATTTTTTGACGAATAGCTAGTATACAATATTTCTTTAGCTAGGGAAGGCTGAGTGGATAAGTAATTAAAGAATTCTTGAACCACTGGATTTTCATGAGCACGACGCAATTTTTTCTTTTGATCAATATCATATAAACCAGCGATGCGTTTCTTAACTATCGCCATGGTGCTGGTCAAAGGTTGACCGCCGCCACCAATACAACCGCCAGGGCAAGCCATAAATTCGATGTAATCGTAGTCTGCTTTACCTTTTTTGATTTCTTCCAAAATATTGCGAGCATTTCTAGCTGTAGCCACTACCGCTACCTTGACTTCTTGATCACCAATCTTGATAGTAGCGCGTTTAATACCCTTCATGCCTCTAACTTCTTCTAAATCTATATTAGGTAGTTCCTGACCAGTGAGCATGCGGGCAGCACTGCGCAGCGCTGATTCCATCACTCCTCCTGAGGCGCCATAAATCGCGGCTGCGCCACTATATTCGCCTGCGCTATCTGCCTGACTATCGGCAAGTTGGGGGAGATCGATTTGATTTTTTTTGAGCAAAGCAGCCATCTCTCTAGTCGTTAAAACATAATCAACTGGTTTTAAACGTTTACCTTGGAACTCAAACTTTAATTTTTCCATTTCTGCTTCATATTTTTTAGAAGTACAGGGCATGATTGAAACTACTACGATTTTACTTGGGTCGACACCAGATTTTTGGGCCCACCAAGTTTTATAAGCTGCTCCAGAATGAATTTGTGGGGAACGAGCCGTGGTTAAATGAGGAATCATCTCAGGATAATAGAACTCTAAAAATTTTACCCA
>CAZFIY010000005.1:0-3696 GCA_964519685.1 uncultured Pseudomonadales bacterium | reverse complement strand
GGAGTACAGTTTTTTCACCAGAGAATTTTTTCTTTAATCTTTCGGTTAATTCTTGAGATTCGACGAGGGTAGTGATATCTGCACCCATGTTAACGTCAAAAATTTTGTCGAAACCTAATTGACGTAGCGCAGTAAACATTTTTTTCTCCAAATTTAGACCCGGTTCCAAACCAAACTCCTCACCAATACTGGCTCGCACTGAAGGAGCCATTTGAGCAATAATAATTTTATCTGGATCAGCCAAAGCTGTTTCTACTTGATTCAAGTGGCTTTGTTCACGTATAGCATTAACTGGACAGTGTACGGTGCACTGACCACAATAGATACAATCTACTTTAGGATTTTCGTTGTAAGCTAAATGAGTATCTGAACCACTGCCTTCAAACTTCAAGAAATTAATGCCTATCTGCGCACAAACATTGACACAGCGCCCACATTTGACACAAAGATTGGGATCAAATTCAGCGGCGCTGCCCATTTTGTGAATCGCTAAATCCAGCATTTTGCGCTCATATTCTTCACTGGTTACACCATACTTTTGCATCAAGCCAAAAGCTGGACAAGGCTGATTAGCCTGACATTTGGGGCAGTTTTTTTGATGAGCGGCGAGTAATAAACTCAGGTTCTGCTGACGAATTTTAACTAATTCTTCATTCTTAGTGTTTACTTTCAAACCTTCGCCAGCTTTGAGGGTGCAAGAAGTAGTCGTTTTGCCTTCATGTTCCACTAAACACAGGCGACAATTGGCTTCAATCGGTAAATCCTCATGATAACAAAGGTGCGGTATATCAATTTTATTTTCCAAAGCCACTTGTAAAACGCTCTTGCCTTCCTCCACTTGATAAGCTTGTTCATCGATATAAATAGTGACCATTTTCGACATATTAAACTTCTATCCTCAAGATATTTTTGGCATAACTGCGGACTGGTAAAACAAGCGAGCGCCCCAAATCGCAAAAGGAGGATTGATCCATCGCTTGGATAATCGGAGTGATTTTGTCCCAAGGAATTTCGCTTCCTGGTTCAAGTTCAGTGATAATTTTTTGCAACTGCCAAGAGCCGTCACGACAAGGTGTACACTTGCCACAACTTTCTCTGGCATAAAAACTAAAGAGCTTGCTTAGAAATGCTAAGGGAGTAGTAGTCAACGGAAAAACTTCAATTGCTCCACAGCCAATCAACTCGCGTTCTTCCGCCTGCTTAGCAGTCATCACTTCGCCACTGGCTCCACCACCAACCTGCACGAAAAAGGGGAAAGCTGGGTAGTTATCAGTTTTTCTTAAAATCTCTGCCACTTTCTGGGCGTTGGCGACTTCATAGACTCCGGAATTTTTGACTCCACTAAGGGTCGCCAGGCGCGTGGGCTGAAAAGTACCTGCTGCCACTCTCGCCACATCATAAAAAGTTTCCACATTTTGTACTAAAGCTGGATTGCCGAAAATACCCTTGAGTGACGGACTGGGCGAAGGGGGACGAGGCTCGGTTTTTTTACCTTCAATAGCATTCAAAATGGCGCCCGTTTCACCGCCGATGTAGCTAGGTTCTTCTTCGAAAACATTGATGAGATAGCCATTTTTCTGGCAAACTGCTAGTAATGGGTCAATCTTGCCTTTCAGTTCCTGATAATAATCTTTGTTGATATTGAGATAAGCTTCTTTGGTTTCCAAGAAATCCATGGTCAAGATGATGCCTTTGACCATTTCTGCGGTGAAATTTTGTAAGATGTGAAAATCCTTTTTAACTCCTGGCTCACCTTCACTGGCATTGCAAACTACATATTTTTTAGGAGCCGTCAGAGACTTGATGCGCTGCCACTTGAGATGAACCGGAAAAGCGGCGCCACCGCGACCGACTAAACCCGCTTGCTCGATTTTAGCCAACAAATCACTCTCTGCCATATTTTTTCTTCAAAGCATTACTAATTAATAAAGCCATAACCCCACCCACAACAGCTGTCCACAACTGAGGCCAGGACATCATCACTGCTACTTTTGCAGCCAGTGGGGCTGCCAAAATATTGACCATTAACAGTTTGGAAATCGAAATTAAAAACAAGGTCTTAACTGCAGACGCCAACAATATAGCCCCAAAGTTTTTGATTTGACTCTGAGTCTGAAACTGAGCAAAAACTAAAATATATAGACAATTACTAATCATAATAAAGGGCACCATCGGCGCCAAAGCCAGAGGTAACAAACCTCTAGAGAGAGCTACGGTGCTGGGAATCAGCGCTAAAAACAAGGCCTTGTTTTTACCCAGATACAAAAAAGATAAAATCAGCAAAGCATTGACGATTGGACCAGTTAAAAATTGCTGGTGCACGAAACTCGGCACAAAAAAAATCAAAGACGAAAAAACTAGAGAAAGACGCAGACTTTTATTGACCAACAACGATCGCACTTGAGCTACAACAACTTTATTCATAGATTCATCATAGCAAAAAATAGAGAAACTATTCTAGAGGGATCTTCTCCCTAAGCCACTTGGCGGTCTTCTCGTAAGCAGTCAGAGTCGGTTTTTCCTTGACCAAAACTTCAGACAAAACCCGCTCCAAATCCTCTGCTCGAGGAGTCTGACCATCAATCAAAACAAAAGTCAAACGACCTGGAAAACCATAAAGCTCAATTTCCAAAACCTTTTGCCCAGACTTCTCATCAAACCAAAACCTGCCCATCCCCAACCAAGAAAAAGCCTCCTTCTCGACGTAAATCCCATAATTAGTCAGCTTATAGTGTACATTCTGTGGCGGAATCACCGCCGTCACATAGACCAAAAACACCACTGAAATCACCACGGCCACCGGCAAAACTTGACCCGCAAAAAACAAAATCAAAGACACTAAAATCGCAATAATAATAACGGTGCTAAAAAACTGACGATTACGCTTCTTGAAAGGCCTCGCCGGCGCATCCCATTCCACCAAAGTCTCCTCCGGAATCGGCTTGTAAAAACCCGGCGCCACCCTCGACTTCTCCATTTTTACTTGCTCAGGCATACGAACGCTGCTGACTCGATCATCAATCTCATCTGGGGGACCAAGCTTCTCTTCTATCTGGTTCCCAAAAAGGGCAGCTTTAATTTTTTCAAACATCATTATTAATATACACGATTTTCAAAAGGTATTGGAGAGTCTTTTTTACTGTAAAATCTGGGCGAAACTGATATAATCTAGCCCTGATCTTTCAAATCCAAATCTACAAGGAGGTGTCGCATAGCGGTCAATTGCACTAGTCTTGAAAACTAGAGCCTCACGGCTTCACAGGTTCGAATCCTGTCACCTCCGCGGCGTTAGCCGATCAGCACAGCTGAATTGGCTAATGGCGCGAAGTAAAAAAAGATGAGAACCTCGGTGAGAATCCCGACGGCGAGTGCAGATCGAGTGTAACTCGACACACCCGCCTAGTGCTCGAAGAGCGAGTCACTCTCCGCAAGATAAGGAAAAAATGTCAGACATATCAGATATAGTAAAAAGCTTTGTTACACCAGAGAGTTTTTCTTTAATAATAATTGTATGTTTTTTCCTTCTTATAACAGGAAGGTCATGGGCTAAGCTTGTAGATAACTTGGTAATATACTTCAAAAATAAAAACTTAACTGTTAAATCCAGAGAAGGAAAACAATCAAAAGCAGAAACCAATAAAAACCCGGGTTCAATAACAAAAATACAACAATTATATGAAGATCTGAATAAATCAA
>CAZFIY010000004.1:0-24417 GCA_964519685.1 uncultured Pseudomonadales bacterium | reverse complement strand
AGAATGTTTACCCCAACATTATTGATCATGTGCAAGATAGAGTACAAAGTAGTAGTTTTACCTGAACCAGTTGGACCTGTAATCAAAACAATGCCGTGAGGAATCTTAATATTAGTTAAGACTCTGCGCAGTGCCAAACCGCTTAAACCTAAATCATCTAAGGATGGCACTTTAGTATTTTTTTCTAAAAGTCTCATCACGATTTTTTCGCCATGTACAGTGGGTAAACTAGAAATACGCAAATCAACTTCCTTATTTTGAGAAGCATAATTAAAACGACCATCTTGAGGCAAACGTTTCTCATCAATCTTTAAATTGGCCATAATTTTAATTCTGGAAACTACTGCTTCGTGTACATTTTTAGGTAAAATCAGTTTTTCCACCAGGATACCATCGATACGATATCTTACTCTGATACTGCTGCCTTGTGGCTCGATGTGTACATCAGAAGCACGGGAACTAATTGCAAAATCCAAAATATTTTCTACGATACGATTAATAGGTGCGTCTCGTAAAATTTGACCAGCATTATTAATCTCCACGCCTCCACTAGCTCGGTTTTGATATTGACTAGTAGTACGCAAAGCTTCACCAACTTCAGTAGATAAATTTTGTGAATAACGCTCCGAGATTAATCTTTGTAAAATTTCCGTATCAGCATAACAGGCATCAATATCATGATTAGTTTTTTGTCTTAAAAATTCTATGATTGTTAGATCCAAAGGATCTAACATCGCCACTTTGAGCAAATCTTTTTCTTTATCCAGAGCAAAAGGTAAAACTTGGTATTTCTTAGCAATAGCCTCATCAATTAATCCTAGGGCTTCTTGATCAATGCCAATTTGTGCTAAATCGACATAACTTAAATGATTGAATTCTGCCTTAGCTTGATTAAACTCGGCTTCTGTTAAAAACTTTTTTTCTTTGATTAAATCTTCATAGGTTCTATTGCTACTTAAACCCTCTCTTCTTAATTCTTCAATCTGCTCAATACTGAGTTTTTTATTTTGAAATAAAACATCCAAAAAAGAGTTGGTGGGAACAAACTGCATCGATTGAGATGGCACCACAGGCGTCGTACCAATTGAAGGCACTACCACCTGTTCAGCCGATTGTGTATCGTTTTGGGCAGTTAACATATACAAACTCTGCCTTTATAATGGCACAAAATGTCTAACTTTTACACTAGTGAAATTTTGCTTTTACCAAAAAAGCTGGAGTTTTTAGACACCGCAGAAAAGTTGGTTTCATTACAGCAAACTGTTTACGATTACTTGACTCAACAAAAAAATTTAAGCACTCTTGAAAACATCAGTTTTTTTAATCAAGAATTGGCTAATTTTCCTATCGAAGAAGTCAGACGCATGCAAGTTGAAGCTGGCTACAGCGCCAGTTTTAGTGGTCAGACAGATCGAGTCTTAGTGCTTTTAAATTTTGACAGCGCCTCCAGTGCCGCACAAAATGCTGCTTTAAAAATTATTGAAGAAAGTCCTTCACAAACCCTCATTCTTATTTTAGCTTTCAAGATTGAAAAAATTTTAGAAACTATTTTGTCTCGTTGCCTCCTTATTTCTCTCGATCACGAAAAAGCCAACACAGAGGCTGATGATTTAGAAATCACTGACAATTTTTCTTGGCCAAAAAACTACGCTCAGGCTATTACTTTGGCAGAAACTTATAAAGATCGCTTCAAGGCGCTTCAACTGGTTGAAGATTTACTCAAGGAAAAACAACTAAGCTCACATAAAAAACAAGTTCTTTTGCAAGCTTATCAGGATCTCAACCATAACCAAAATACCCAACTCACCCTCGAAAATTGCTTTTTTAGCCTGGTAAGTCTGGAGCACTAAGCCACTAAATACTCTAAAATCGGCTTTTTCACACTTTGACAATAAAAACAAGCCCTTTTTTTCATCAACGAACTGTGATACAACAGATCTTCTAAACTTAAAATTAAGCTAAAAAAACGAAAGAATTATGGCAACTAGTAATGATCTTAAACACTATAGCGCCTTAGAGATTAAAGTTCTCGAGGGCTTGGAACCAGTCCGCAAAAGACCTGGCATGTATATTGGCTCAACTGACGTCAAAGGTTTACATCACTTAGTCAAAGAAATCTTAGATAACTCAGTCGATGAAGCGATTGCTGGTTTTGGTAAAACTGTGCAGTTGTTTCGCTCAGCTATCAACGATACTCATCGTCAACTTTTTGAAACTCACAAAAATAATAAAGGTAAAAAAGCTACCGACAAAGAAATAGGCGACCAAGTAATTACTGTGGTCGATAATGGTCGTGGTATTCCTACCGACTTACACGAATCTGGCGTCTCCGCTATGGAGTTAGTCATGACTAAGCTTCATGCTGGCGGTAAATTTGAAGAAACTGCCTACAAAGCCTCAGGTGGTTTACATGGTATCGGTTCCTCAGCTGTTAATGCACTCTCTAGTCTCATGCAAGTGGCAGTTAAAAGAGATGGTAAATATTTTTATCAATATCATTCCAGAGGTATTCCAGCCGCTCCAGTTCAGGAAATTAGCGAAAAAGAATTGTTAGAGAAATTTAGTGAACAAAGTGGTGATTTCATTAAGTATGAATCTGGTTCGATGGTGCAATTTTTGGTTGACACAACTATTTTTTCCACCGTTGATTATAGCCATAAACAAATGATCCAAATCGTCAAAGATCGCGCTTACCTGATGGCCGGAATTTACTTTCAATTTTTTGATCGCATTGAAAAACTAGAACAACATTACTACTTTGAAGGTGGTATCCGTTCTCTAGTCGAGCACATCAACATGTCTCGTAAATCACTCCACAAAGTCTTTTATGTCAGTAGTGATTGGCAAGATCCAGATACTGGTAAAAATATTGGAATTGAGTTGGCTCTGCAATATAACGACACATATAACGAACACACTGAAAGTTACGTCAATGTCATCAATACTCCAGACGGAGGTACTCATGTTCAAGGTTTTCGTCTCGCTCTAGGTAGAGTGATGAGAGATTACGCTGAGAAAAATAATTTAGTCAAGGAAAAAGAAGTCTTTGTGGCTGACGATCTCCGTGAAGGCTTAACTGCAGTGGTCTTTGTCAAAATGCCGGCTAATGATTTGCAATTTGAATCTCAAACTAAAGCTAAATTAAACAATGCTGAAGCTCAAACCGCTGTTTATCAGGTCTTCAAAGATTCTTTTGCGACCTACTTAGAGGAAAATCCTAAAGTTGCCCGTGCCATTATCGATAAAATCATGATCTCCGCTCGCGCTCGCCTGGCTCGCGCTGCCAAAGACGCCGTCATCCGCAAAGGCCTTCTTGAGGGTGTCTCTCTGCCAGGTAAATTAGCTGACTGTCAATCCAGAAACGCCAGCGAGAGTGAAATCTACATGGTTGAGGGTGACTCTGCAGGTGGTAGTGCCAAACAGGGCAGAGATCGCAAATTCCAAGCCATTTTTCCACTGCGGGGCAAAATTCTGAACACCGAGCGCACTCGTCTAGATAAAGTCGTCGCTTCTGAAGAACTTAAAAATCTAGTCATTGCCCTTGGTTGCGGGATTGGCGAGAGCTTTAATCTGGAAAAACTACGCTACCATCGCATTATTTTGATGAATGATGCTGATGTGGATGGCGAACATATTACGACCCTAGGCTTGACTTTTTTCTTCCGTCATTTGAAACCAATCATTGAAGCAGGTTATTTATACGTCGCCATGCCACCTCTCTATAAAATCACTCATGGCAAAGAGGAGGAATACGTTTACAGCGATGAAGATAAAGATAAGCTCATTAGTTCTATTCTCGCCAAAGAACCAGGCGCAAAACTAGGCATTCAAAGATATAAAGGTCTAGGTGAAATGAACCCAGAGCAACTCTGGGCTACCACTATGAATCCCAAGACTCGTATGCTCAAGAAGATTTCGATTGAAGACGCCATCAAATCAGACAACACTTTTTCTGTCTTGATGGGTGATGACGTAGCACCTCGTAAGAAATTTATCCAAAGTCACGCTACTTCAGCTCAACTAGATGTCTAAAAGAAAGGAAATGCAATGAAAACTTACGTCATAGGCCACCTCAAACCAGATACCGATTCAGTCGTTGCTGCTATGGCTTTGGCGGCTTTATATCAAGTTGAAGCTGCAATTACTGAAGACATTAATCCTGAGACCAGCTTTTTGATGGATAAGTTTGGTCTTCAAGCACCCAAAATCATCAGTGCTACTGATCTTGCCGATGACGATCAAGTCATCCTCGTCGACCATAACGAAGAATCTCAACGCTTAGTTGGTTTAAATTCAAACCAAATCGTAGAAATCGTTGACCACCACAAAGCCAATATTAACTTTGAGCAACCTATTGCTCTGACTTTTAAAACTTGGGGCTCATCCAGCACCATTGTTGCTGACATGATGCGACAAGCAAGTTACACTCCCGATCAAAAATTGGCTAGTTTAATGCTAGCTGCCATTCTTTCCGATACTGTTGGTTTTAAGTCACCGACTTGCACCAACAAAGACCAAGAAGTGGCTAAGTGGTTAACTGAAGTTGCCCAAATTAGTGACTTGGAAAGCTTTACTTTAGAAATCTTTAAAGCCAAATCCGATGTCAGCAAATTAAGTGCCGAAGAAATTGTGAAAAACGATTATAAAATCTTCGACTTTGCCGGCAAGAAAGTCATGATCGATCAGCTAGAAACTGTTGAACAGGACAAGGTTGTTACAGAGCGTAAAGACGAGTTGTTAAAAGCGATGGAGCAAGTCAAAGCAGAACTTCAAGTCGACATGATTTTTGTAGCCATCACCGACATTCTCAAAGTGAACACCAAGTTATTAATCCTCGACCAAATTGCTGCAGCAGTAGCCGTCAAAGCTTTTGGTGGGGAAGTAAAGGAACAAGTTTTAGATATTGGTCCCAAGCTATCTCGTAAAAAAGAGATTGCTCCACCAATTGAAAGAGCTTTGAGCTAAGTGCAACCAAAGCCTTATTAGCAGAATCGACGATCGACTGCTAATTAGACTATGAAAGATTTTTGACTGGTGTACCAAGATATTTATAGATACAAAATCAATATATAAAATAATAGATCAGAAGATTAAACAATATGTCAGACGATAACAAAAAACAAACACCAAACATTAGTGTTGAGGACCTAGATGAAATGGGCGACATTGTTGATGAAACGAATGAAGCAAGTGAAGAAATAGAAGAAACTCCTACCGCAGAAGAAACTTCCGCTCCTGAAACTTTAGCTACAGAAATCACAGAAGAAGAAATCGAATCCAAAATTGGCACTATTGAAGAAAGTGCCTACGGCAAGCTTAAACACACTTCCATTATTAACGAGATGGAAAAATCCTATTTAGACTATGCGATGAGTGTCATTGTCTCCCGTGCTTTGCCCGATGTTCGTGATGGTCTCAAACCAGTTCATCGTCGCATTCTTTATTCCATGTTCAAATCGGGCATTCATTGGAATACTCCTTACCGCAAATGCGCTCGTATCGTTGGTGACGTTCTAGGTCGCTATCATCCCCACGGTGATAGTGCAGTTTACCTAGCCTTGGTCCGTTTAGCCCAAGATTTTAGTATGCGTTATCCATTGGTTGATGGTCAGGGTAACTTTGGCTCCATAGACGGAGATAGCCCAGCTGCCATGCGTTACACTGAAGCCCGCAGTGCTAAGATCACTCAGGAATTAGTGGCCGACATTAACAAGAATACAGTTGATTTCATTGATAACTTTGACGGTTCGACCAAAGAACCAGTTGTCATGCCTAATCGTATTCCTAATTTCTTACTGATGGGTTCTGAGGGTATTGCTGTCGGTATGGCCACCAAAATCCCACCTCATAATTTGACTGAAGTCTGTAATGCCATTACCGCGATGATTGAAAAAGGCAAATCCAGCGTTGAGACTAAGATTGAAATTGGCGAGGAAAAGCTTAGTTCTGATTCCAAATGTATCAGCACTATCTTAGAGGCTAAGCCTGATAGTCTGGCCGGTAAGTTTGAGAGTGAAATTACTCACGAAGAATTGATGGAACACATCAAAGGTCCAGATTTCCCAACCGCTGGTATCATCTATGATCAAAAAGCCATTTCCGAAGCTTACCGATTGGGTAGGGGACGCATTATTGTGCGTGGTAAAGCCAGCATTGAAGAAGGTAAAAAAGATCAGTTTTCCATTTCGATCACTGAGATTCCTTATCAGGTCAACAAAGCTCGTTTATTGATGAAAATTGCCGATCTTGTTCGCGACAAAAAAATCGTTGGCATTCGCAATTTACGCGATGATTCCGACCGCAACGGTATGGAAATCACTGTTGAATTGAAAAAAGACGCTCGCCCTAATGTAATCTTGAATAAACTTTTCAAATACTCTGAACTCCAGAGTAGCTTTTCACTCAACATGGTTGCCCTCAATAGCGATGGCACTCCTCAATTAATGAGTTTGCGCCATGTTTTGCGTGAATATGTTATTCACCGCCAATTGGTGGTAGTGCGTCGCAGCCAGAATGAGCTCAAGGAAGCTCGCGATCGCGCTCACATTCTCGAGGGTTTGATTATTGCTCTTAATAACCTCGATGAGGTCATTGAAACCATCAAGAAATCCAAGGATACTCCTACCGCTCACGATGCCTTAATGAAAAAATTTGGCTTAAGTGATGTTCAAGCAACTGCCATCTTGGAAATGCAGCTAAAACGTCTAGCAGCTCTAGAGAGACAAAAAATTGAAGATGAATATGCTGCCATTCAAGAAGCTATTGGCGTCTTGATTCACTTATTGAATGATCCAGGTAAAATTCTCAAGAAGATCGTTGCTGAAACTAAAGAGATGATCGATCTTTATGGAGATGAACGTCGTACTAAAGTCGTCAAAGGCAAAATTGGCGAATTCGATGAGGAAGATTTAATTGCCGATGAATCAACAGTTATTACTTTGACTGAAAGTGGTTATATTAAACGCTTGAGTCCAGATGCTTTCCGCTCCCAATCCAGAGGTGGTAAGGGCAGTAAAGGTTTGAACATGAAAGCTGAAGACGTTTTGAAGTGCATCGTCACTTGCAACACTCATGACAATCTTTTCCTCTTTACCAATCAAGGTCGCGTCTTTGAAATGAAATCCTACGAAATTCCAGATGCCAGTCGTCAAGCTAAAGGTACGGCCATCGTTAACATCCTTAATCTCAAAGCTGAAGAAAAAGTTTTATCTATTTTAGTGGTGAATCCAGAGTTAGACAAAGACAAATATGTCACTTTGGCCACTAAAAACGGTCTCGTCAAGAAAACTGCTCTCAAGCTTTTCAACAATATCCGCCAGAGTGGTATTGTGGCTATCATTCTCAATGAGGGTGATGAATTAGTTTGGGGAAAAATCACCACTGACCATGATCATATTATGCTCATCACTCATGACGGTAAATCGATTCGTTTCAGTGAAGAAGAAGTCAAATCTTCTCAAAGAGACACTAAGGGTGTAAAAGGAATTACTCTACACAGTGGAGATTATGTCATTGGCGTCGAAGTTTTTGAGGATAAAAAAGAAGTTTTAGCTGAAAATAGCTTGTTACTTATCACTGAAAATGGCATGGGCAAGCGCACCTTATTAGAAAGCTACCCATTACAAAAACGTTCTGGTCTCGGAGTCAAAGTCTCAGAGATTACTAAACGCACTGGCAAAGTGGCTTCCGCCAAAATGGTTTCTGAAGAGAATAAAGAAGTAGTGATTAGTACTAAACTTGGTAAAGCCATTAAAATGCCTATTAGTAAAAATTCTATTCCTACTCTGACCAGGCCCACTCAAGGAGTCATTCTCATGAAAATGAGCGATAATGACCAGGTTGCCGCTGTGGCTCTAACCATGGACGATGGAGAAGAAGTGGAAAACTAACTATAATTCACACCTCAAAAAGTGATTAGCAGACTAAAGTTATGGAAGGTTTTGATTGAGCCACCTGGTAATTTCCAGTTTTAATCTCTCAGCCTGTTCTAGTCTTTTTTCAGCAGATCTCAAACTTTCATCAGAGAGAAAAGAAGGAAAACTAGCGATTAAATAATCTATATTACTTTTTTTTGTCGCCGGATTAACAATTCTCAACCAATCTTCAAAATCATATCTGTAGTTTAGCTCCGATCTTCGAACCGCGGAGTCCTTTGCAAAATAAATTTCCCAGCACAACCGAATCAATTCTTCTTTTTTAAAAATTTTCTCGTTTTCACCTATGAGATCTATTTTTGATGAATTTTCAGAAACCATAATTTTCCCTTATTTTGTACAGCTCGTAATTGTGGACCGAAGGGGACTTGAACCCCTGACCCCTTCTATGCCATAGAAGTGCTCTAGCCAACTGAGCTATCGGCCCTTTTTGCAAAATTATGTTAAAACAAGGGGAATTTTAGCATTCTCATGGAAAAAAGCCAAGATAGACTTTAAAGCTTGGAATGTGTCTTGTCGTAAATCTTCTTTAGTTGTGGCTGAGTGACATGAGTATAAATCTGCGTTGTAGCAATGTTTTTATGACCCAACATCTCTTGAACGTCGCGTAAACCAGCTCCATTAATTAGCAAATCAGTTGCAAAACTGTGACGAATTCCGTGAGGACTCAGTTTAACTGTCAGACGCGCTTTACGCACATAATGGTCTACTAAACGTTGTACACTGCGACTAGTTAAACGCATTTCTTCACCGTCCATCAATAAATCTGGTTTTTTACCAGAGAAACGAATAAAAATCGGTCTCCAATTATCTTCTCTCGAGCTCATGAAGCGACCCAGCCACATAGCTGCTCTTTCACTTAAAAATACCACCCGAGG
Source organism: uncultured Pseudomonadales bacterium (assembly GCA_964519685.1). Taxonomy (GTDB): domain Bacteria; phylum Patescibacteriota; class Microgenomatia; order UBA1400; family PJMF01; genus UBA1364. Next base: position 15,605 of record CAZFIY010000004.1, on the reverse strand, counting down.
ACGACGACCCTTACCAATTACCCCAAATTCCCGTCTTTTTAAATCAATTTGATCGCGATTTAGTGCCACTAACTCACTGACGCGCAAACCAGTAGAGAAGAGTAACTCGAGAATGGCCTTGTCTCGCAGGCCCTCTTTACTCGATAAATTAGGCTGAGCCAATAAACGCTCCATTTCTTCAACATTTACAAAATGCATGTGTGTCGATTCACCTTTAGGCAAATCAATTTTTTCCGGATTCAACACTTCTTCGTCATTTTTAATTAACCATTTGAACCAAGAGCGCAAAGCAATAATATGATAGCTTTGTGTCTTTTTTGATAGGGTTCTTGACCTTTCGTCACAGTAACGAGCTAAGAAAATTCGATACTTACGTAATATTTCACGATCCAATTCTTTTAAATCACTATGACCATCCGCTTTAAACCAATCATTAAAACGACGTAAATAATGACCATAATTACGAATCGTCAAACGACTTAAGTTTTTTTCTACCTCTAGTGATTCTAGAAAGTCAATCATGGCGATATCGGGGTTAGTTTTATTGCTCATTGTTTTTTTCTTCATCTTTACTCTACAATAAAATTGAGTGTGATGCACTAGCACTGATTATTATCAGACTTTAGCAGAGTATTAGATTTTCTGCTAAAACGTCTTATAGGTGTTTTTTTCTTCTGTATCAATCTTTTTGCTTATTTATCTCGATCTAAACTAAGTTAACTAAAATATAAGAATTCCACCAAAGCGGACATTGACAACTCGAGAAAATTTTATCTCTCAAAAGAGGGGAGTCTGCCCAATTTAAATCAAAGAAAAGTCGGTTTTATCCAATATATTTAAAGCGAGGGATTTCTTTACCTTTGATGTTTAATGTTTCAAGAAACATATTTTTTGGTCTCGTCCATAAAGCATTATTTCCAAATTCTTTGGAATCATAGAGTGCTTTATAAATTACCATTTCTACTAATGTTTCACTATTTCTGGCAACACCAATAACTTCATATTGCCTACCTTTATAATGTTCATATGTTCCGAATTTGAGTTTGTTCATATTTTTGACATCCATGAAGATTTTTCGAGAAAATAATGATATTTGAATGAGCAATTAGTCAGCTAAAGAATAAAAAGCCGTTTTTTGGCCTCTAAAAGGCTCACTAGAGGTAAATACCTTGATATATCAATATATTTATCCTAACAACGCGTAAATTCAAGCTAAAGAAAACAATCAAATCTGGAGCTAAAGATTTTTCACTAAATCAAGATAAGGTTGAGCATTACTTGAGGGGAATAAGACAAAAAACAGTTGCATAAATACAAATTGAACAGACTAATTAAGATTAAAACATAAAAACTCAAAAAAGCCCCTCCTGATCAATTTGCTAGTCTATGTCGCAAAAGTTATATTGTGCGACATAAGCTATTTTAGTTATTGCCCCTCGCTCACACACTTCTATCGCAGAGTAGCAGTGGAAAGGAAACCCAATTTAATTAAGCCTTATCTGTTCTCTTATCATGCACACCTCCTCATCCTCTAAACCCTCTAGAGAAAAATCCTTCTGAACTCTATTTAACCCCTCCCTGCGCAAAGCCTATTCGGGTTTTTTATTGATTTATTCGGCTTTTTTTAATACATCTATCCAGAATAGAGCTCTCCAGGCTTATCTGGAACCAAACAAATTGAACAATCTTTCTTCTCAATGAGAGTTTTGTACCAGAGGTAAAAACTCTTTAAATTTATTTTTGCATACTTTTGCAACGGAAAAACTAAATTTGCTGTATCAAACTATATCATTCCAGGCTAGAAAGACCTATAATTATTGAGTTTTCCACAATTTTCACGACCATATCAAACTATATCACTCTTCCCTGTTTCCTGGTCTATGGCAAAAAAACTTGAGACTCTTCTCCATTAATTTTAGTTTGAGTTTTTTTGACTTTTTTTTGTAATTTGGATAAATTAAAAGATTGGCTCCGTAAGCTGGTGCGAGCCTAAAAAGTCTCTTTGTAAGAGGCTTAAATAGTTTTCGCCTAAAAACACAAAAAATCGCCCTACTCTGCCTGGTTTATACTAAAAAAAGATTGATGTATCTATCTTTTTATTCTATATTCCTGACAAGAGAATGGCTATTTCAGAGGAAATAAGAGAATGAATAAAATCAACATTAAGACGGCAACTAAATTATATTCATTGATTGTATTTCTAAATAAACGTCCCCTGAAAAAGCTTTGTAGCACGCTTAAGCCAACATAAAGGAAAGACATTAAAAATAAGGCCTGATTCCAAATTTGCATGGGCAAAAACGAAAATAAAGTAGCTAATTCAGCTAACAACAAAGAAAAAATGGCTGAATATAAAATTGTGTCTTTCTCTACTTTAGTTTTTAGTTCAATCGACCAAAGAGCGGATAAAACCATAGGAAAATGAGCAATAAACACCAAGACGGCGTTGAGATAAAAAGGCAAACGCAAAGAAAAAATGACATTGTTGATCAATAAAGAAGTAATCATAATAAAAAAGAGTGCCACGGCATGAGCAGCATAAAGTAATTGAATAGTCCTGCCCTTAGCTACTGAAAAGATGTTGGAGGTTAATAACAAGGCATACATGCCTACACCAAAAATGGCAATGATTAATAAACGAGATAAAAAAACCTCTGGCAAGAGGAAATAAAACAAAGATACGGCAGTGGCATAAAGAGCAGGAAATGGTGCAATAGTAAACCACTCAACAAGTTGTAAGTCTTCAAAAAGAGCCCATACAGAAGCAAAATAAGAAAAAACAAATAAAGCTAAAATTCCAAGGTAACGCCAATCTAAAGGAATATATTGAATCGCAAATAGACCCAAACTGAGTAAGACAGATACAACAATAAATTTTTCACGACGACGCATATTTTTTTAGTTTGAATTCTCTGCTCTATCTTCCAAAAGATCGCAGGCTACGAACACATCTTCTACATCTTCATTATCTCTTAAAACATCAATTAATTCCAACAATTTGTCATTATCTCCGGCACTCACGGGAAATTTCATAGTAGCAACAAACTCCCCTTCCTCACCCCGAGTAAACATGTATTTCACTGAACCAGGAGAACCCAGAGAACCACTATACTTGCTCAGCAAAAAACGAATTTCTGAAGAACTGCGATTCAAATTGTCAGTTAAAGCCACAATCATCATGCCTACTCCACCCGGACCAAACCCTTCGTAAACAATTTCTTGGATTTGACTACCAGTCCCTTTACCAAGAGCAGCATCAATAGCCTTTTGCACTTTTTCTTTGGGCATATTGGCAACTCTAGCTTTATCTAGAATTAAACGTAAAGAGGGATTACTCTTAGGATCACCTGAGGCTCCTTGCTTGGTAGCAGCTCTAATCAAACGTGATAGTTGACTAAAATTTTTACTCTTAAGCTTATCTTGAGCCCCCTTGCGATTTTTAATGTTGTTCCATTTACTGTGACCTGACATGAGGCTAATTATAAACCATTTTTCACAATGACCAAACATTACTTGACATTTGATGCCAAGACTTGTAACATCTCTAAGATTTTAAAGGAAGGTTAAAAATGCAGAATCAAATGCTCCTGAAACAAGAAGCTATTAATGCAGCGAAAAACTCAGATTGGACCAAAGCCATTTCTGTTAATCAAGAAATTCTCCAAAATTATAGTAATGATCTAGAAGCCATGAACCGTTTAGGCTTGGCTTTGCTTAAAAATAATCAAGAAAAGGAAGCTAAAAAAGTTTTCCAACAAGTTGTATCCATGGATGGATCCAATATTATCGCCAATAAACACTTGGATAAAATTAAAAGAAAAGAAACTAGCATTGATATTGTTTTTGATCAAAATAATGATTTCATCGAGGAACCTGGTAAGAGTAAAATCGTCACTTTGCATCGTTTAGCTAGCAAAGAACAATTACAAAAACTCAAAGTTGGTCAAAGTTGTTTATTACAATTGAAAAATAGATACATTAGCGTCACCGACGAAAACAATAAACATATTGGTGCTTTGCCTGAAGATATTTCTTTCCGCTTGAGTAAATTAATCAGTAATGGCAATGAATATAGATGTGTTATTTACAAAATTAATGACAAACAATGTTTAATTCAAATCAAGGAAACTCTGCGTTCTAAGAAAAATGAGCAGATTGTTTCTTTCCCTAGCAAAATGCAAAGCAATTTAGTGATTCCTGATGATTTCATTCTTGAAGAAGATATTCCTTTCGAAGTCACTGGCGAAGAGGAAGATGAGGATGAAATCGAATTGGCAATGGAAAAAATCAATAAAAATCCTGCCAACTAATGATTTTAGATTAATTACCGTTTTCTTGTAGATTCTTTGAGATAAAAAAGTTATATAAATTAGCTAAATCCTGACCTAAATAAATCACCAAATCTGCGCGATGATTAAGCGCTTCTGTTTCGTCTGCTATAGCCACACTTGGAGGAAAAACTTTACTCAACTTATCTAGTAAACCCCCGCAACTTGTCTCATTAGCATTATAAATAATCTTAGTTTGTTCTAAATTATCAGTGTTACTATCTCTTTTAATAATCGAGAAAGCACTTTTTTCTAGCATACCTGACAAAGCATTAGCTAATCCAGCTTCAGATGTAGTATTAATGATTGCTACTGGACAATTAAAAACAGGTTCTACTAAAACAAAATTCTTAGGGTTAAATTTTTGCTCTCGCCATAAGACAGCTTCATCCTGCAGAAAAAAATGATAGGGTTTTTTATCCTTAAAAAAAGTGGATAACTCTTTTTTATTGAGTTCTGATGATGGATATTCGTAGCTATGATCAAACATGGTATTAAGCAAAAAAGCATAAAACAAAGTTTGATCAGATTCACTAGTAAAAGTTACTGCTTGATCAAATTTATCTATGTCAAAATCAAGTTCTCGCAAGTCTGTAATGGTCAGTTGCTTATTGTCGATATTAAAAAACAAATAAGCAATCGGTTTTTGCTCTTGGATTAATAAAACGCGCTCATTAGTTTTGAGTCGATAAAATTTGGCCAATTCAATTTTAACCGCCAAAAAAGTCAGCAAAATAATTAACCCTACCAAGATAAAAGTAACTAGCCATTTATGATGAGTTTGGTGACTAGTTGTTCGTAGCACTTGAGGCTGATTCTTTTTTTTAGAACTTACTTTAGCTGTTTTCTCGGGTCGATAATCATGTAGCATCGTCTCCATGCTACAAAAAAGCCCGCTCTCTAGCAAGCGGGCTTCTCTTTTTTGCTTCAAAAATGTTTAGTTGCCAATGGCAAAACGCTCAAAACGATTGAGAGTCATTTTTTCACCAATTTTACCGCTTAAAGATTTGATTAATAAATCAACGGTTTTTTCTGGATCTTTGATAAAATCTTGTTGCAATAAGTCTTCTACACTTTCAGCACCCATAGCAGCCACTTGCATGGCAATGTCACGAGTCATCTGACGAAATTCTTCGTTGGCGGCAACAAAATCAGTTTCACAAAGCATTTCGACCATAGTTCCAACCATACCAGTGTTATGAGTATAAGTAGCCACATAACCTACTTTAGTTTCACGATCCTGATTCTTCTCTGCTCTAGCTAAACCTTTAGCTTCAACAATTGCTACAGCTTTATCCAAATCGCCTTCAGCTTCTTGCAAAGCCTTCTGACAATCCAAAATTCTGGCGCTAGTGATTTCTCTGAGTTTTTTGATTTGATCCATGGATACTACCATATTTACTTTCTATCAGCGCGACCAGCTTTGTAGGCAGCGGTGATTTGTTCAACAAAAAAATTAATACTTTTAACTGCATCGTCGTTACCTGGTAAAACAAATTGCACTGGGCGAGGATCGCTATCAGAATCGATTAGAGCCATAACTGGTACGTTCATGTTATTGGCTTCAGCTACGGTAATTCTTTCTTTTTTAGGATCAATAACAAAAATACAATCTGGTTTATCTTTCAAACCTTTTAAGCCTCCGAAAAAGCGTTCTAGTTTGATTTGCTCTTTTTCTAATTGAACGCGTTCGTATTTGGTGTAACCCTTATATTTATCGGTGGCTAAGCCATCACGGATTTCTTCCATACGTTTAATAGATTTACTAACTTGAGGCCAGTTAGTCAACATACCACCCATCCAACGAGCGTTAATGTAAAAACAAGAAGCATCCAAAGCAGCCTCTTTAATAACGTCGCGAGCTTGTTTCTTGGTGCCTACTAAAAGCAAGGTTTTACCCTCTTTAGCGAGCTTGTAGACATAATCACAAGCTTCTTTTAATAGTTCTGCTACTTTGGGTAAATCGAAAAGATGAATGCCATCTTTTACTCCGTAAACATATTCTGCCATTTGTGGATGCCATTTACTGGCTTTGTGACCAAAATGACAGCCAAGTTCAAGCATTTCTTGTAAATTGAATTCTGTGGTTTTAGTAGCAGCTGCTTGAGTTTTAGGAGCTTCTTGAGCAATTTCCTTTTTTGGAGTCTCGACTGGAGCGGTTTTTTCAACCTTAGCTTCTACTTTAGATTCTACTTTCGCTACAGTTTCTTTTTTAGCTGGAGCTTTTTTGACTACTTTTTTAGCAGCTGGCTTATCAGCAACTTTAGCGGTAGTTTTTTTAACTGAAACTTTTTTGGCGGTCTTTTTGATTTCTGCCATAATTTTTTCCTTTGTTTATTTTCGTTTTAAATTCTTTGAACTTAAGGCGAAAAATGGTGCTTAGTGCTAAATAAGGATTGGCTCTAAGGCACACAAATTTGTAATGTGGAGATTATAACACACCCTTGAGTAAATCCAAAGCATTGGCCATTAAAGATATCACTGTCATCGGTCCAACACCATTTGGCACCGGCGTAATGAAATCAGCCTTGTTTAAACAACTTGGCAAATCAATATCCCCCTGTGGCTCACCCACATCAATTAAAATACTGTGAGGAGCAATTAAGTTGCCATTGATTAAGTTTTTTTGACCAGTGGCGCTAATAATGACACGAAAATCTGATAAATATTTTTTTTGTTCGATCAGCTCTTCTAATCCCTGTTTACCAACCAATTTAACTTCGCATTTTTTATCAGCTTGCTGTGCTTCACTCACTGCGATTTGACAGGCTTCTCCAAAATTTACTGGTACTGTTGCGCCTTTTTGCATCAAATTTTGCATGTGCCAATGCAAAGGTCTGCCTAACAAATCAGACTGACCGATGATAAGTACTTTTTCTGTTAAATATGAAAATTCCTTGTCGACATTACTGCGATAGTCTTTAAGGATTGATAAAACTGCACGCGCGGTAGCTGGCAAAACCATTTGCTCTTGCATCCAAGTGCCTCGCTCTATCGCATTTAAAGTATCTGGAGATAATCCATCAACGTCCTTGTTCACACCATGAGATTTCTTCGTAGCGATACGACTAACTAGACTTAACCACCACTTTGCGAAGTCGCCATTTGGCACAGACTCTAACCACTTTTTTGTCCACGGTTTTTGAATGATGATACCAGTGATACTCTTGTCTGAATTAAGTGATTCTAGATATTCCTGAATTTCTGCGACTGGAGTAGCAAAGGAGAAAGCTTTCGCCTGATAAGCAATCCCTAAATTTTCTGCTGTTTCTTTTTTAAGAGCAGTGTAAAGTGCGCTAGCGCTGTCTTCATGAAAAAAAATGGCTGCTATTTTGGGATAAATCCCCTGCTCATGATAAGCAGCCACCTTAGTTTTTAATTTAAGAGCCTTCTGCTTAGCTAGTTTTTCTCCGTTAAAAATCATGGTCATATTAGTTAGTCTTCATTTAGTATTGTAATAAATCTCGCTCTTTAATGGACTGTCTTTAAAGAGCGAGATTTGATGTATTTTACCAGGTGAATAATGGAAATTTGCTGGCGACTTTTTTCACTTCTGCACGAATTTGCAAAAGCGTTTCGTCTTTAATGATGCGTGTTTTGAATTCTTTTAAAAAGAGTCGGCGAGCAGTTTTTTCCACCGGCAGCTGTTCGGCTTTTATATGGTCAACCACTCTAGTGATCCATTGAGCAATTTTTGTCATCTCTTGCTCTTTCATACCTCTGGTAGTTATTAGTGGCGTGCCGATACGCAAACCTGATGGGTAAAATGACGAACAAGGTTCATTTGGAATAGTATTGCGATTGGCATAAATTCCAGCTACATCTAAAGCAAAAGCCACCTGAGTGCCAAATCCTTCACCAAAAGGGGTTAAATCAATCAAGATGAGATGATTCTCTGTCCCATCACCGACCAATTTGAGACCTTCTTGTTGTAAGGTGACGGCTAAGGCGTCTGCATTTTTGCGAATTTGTTTCGCATAAGTTTTGAATTCTGGCTGGCTGGCTTCCTCTGCAGCTACGGCAATGGCTGCGGTAGTTTCATTGTGCGGACCACCTTGCAACGCTGGAAAGACGGCTTTATCAATTTTATCTGCCAAGTCTGCATCTTTTTCTAAACCCTTGCTTGTGACCATAATGATGGCGCCGCGCGGACCGCGAAAAGTTTTATGCGTGGTCGACATCACGATGTGAGCATAAGGCACCGGACTTGGGTGTTCACCCGCAACCACCAGGCCAGTGATATGAGAGATGTCTGCCAATAAATAAGCCCCTACTTCATCAGCAATTTTGGCAAATTTCTCAAAATCCAAAGTAAAAGGATAAGCGGTGGTGCCAGCGACAATTAACTTTGGTTTGTGCTTGAGAGCTAGCTGACGAACTTGTTCATAATCGATTCTGGCGTTTTTATCTAAACCATATTGCACAGAATTAAAAAAACGACCAGAAAAAGTCACTTGCGGATGACCATGGGTTAAGTGGCCACCACTACTCAGAGCCAAACCCATCATCGTCTCCCCTGCTTCAAGTAAGGCAAACTCAACTGCGCTGTTGGCTGGTGAACCAGAATAAGGCTGGACGTTGACGTGAGGCACCTTGAACAATTTTTTCAAACGTTCTTGAGCTTCAATTTCTATCTCATCAATAATTTGATTACCTTCATAATAACGACGCTTGGGATACCCCTCAGCGTATTTGCTAGATAGACAAGAACTCAAACAAGAACGCACCGCCTCTGAACTGTGATTTTCAGACGGAATAAGCCCAATCATCTCTATCTGGCGTTGTTCTTCTTTTTTAATTAAATCGAAAATTAAATGTTTTTTGTTTTTTTGCATTTTATTAGTCCTTTCTAAATATAGTTTATTTTGACCTTCTTAGCCAGTTAACTGCTAAATAAGTAATTGGTGTTTCGACCATCGAAAAAAGACACTTGAGTCCCCAGTACGGCAAAATTAATGACCAAACAAAAATTGTATTTCCACCGTCAAAAAAAGCTAAAAACATAAAAATGCTGGTGTCAAAAAATAAACTGACTATATTGGAAGCATTGCTGCGCAACCATAAACCACTGTTTTTCAAGCGAGCTCGAATTTTACTAAAAACATAAATATCTAAACGTTCGGCCAAGAAAAAAGCTACTAAACTCGCCAAAGTCATCCGCAGTGATTTAGCAAAAATAGTTCGATAAGCCGGTTCGAATTCTGCAAATCTAGTGCTAGGTGGCAAACTAATCGCTAAAATATTAAATAAAGCCAAAAAAATTAAAATCACAAAAGTACTGCGTATAAAATTCAGTGCTCTCGCCTTGCCCTCCACTTCAATGACAACGTCATTAATAATGAAAGTGATGGGCAAAGTAAAAATGGCCACCGAAGCATTGAGAAAAAATAAGGGAAAAGTTTTCGCTCCCATTAATTCCGCGGCTACGATAGAGGTAATATAGATTGCTAAAAGTAAATCTAGTTTGTGTTCGCGACTCTGATTTATATCGCTTTTTTTCTTGATAATTTTATTCATTTTTCTTTCTTTTTAAATTTTTACTAAAAAAACACTTTTTGCGCTCAAGCGCAAAAAAATACAACAAAAGAAAGAAAAACTAAAGAGTGGCGTAGGAGAGCTGGAAATGAAATGCAGCTTTAAACATGTTGCCATTCTATCATGTTTTGCTTTAAGATACTAACATTAAATATCTAGGAGAAAAAACAGTGACATTTAAAAAAATTACATTTGAATCTGATAAAGCCAAATATATCACTCCAAGTTGGAACGATTTGGACAAACTAACTTTACAAGTTGCTCAAAAAGTTATTCAAGCGGAAATTAAATTTGATTTAATCGTTGCTTTAGCTAAGGGCGCTTGGCCAATGAGTCGCTCTTTTTTAGACTATACCAACATTAAAGAATTAGCCAGTTTGGGAGTCAAATTTTATAGTGGTATTAATGAAAGACTGCAAAAACCAGATATATATCAGAATATTCCCACTTCAGTTAAAAATAAAAATATTTTGGTGTTTGATGATGTTGCTGATACTGGAGAATCTTTATTATTCACTCAAGAATATTTGCTTAAACAAGGAGCCAATAAAGTAGAAACTGCCACTCTCTTTTTAAAGCCTTGGTCCAGCTTTATTCCTAACTTTTACGGAACAACAACTGATGCATGGATTATTTTTCCGTTTGAAAAAAGAGAGATGAAAAATTTACTTGGAAAAAATTGGCAAAAAAACGGCAAAACTCAAGCAGAAATTTTAGAAAGATACCATAAACTAGGTTTCAATAAAGCAGTCATTAATCTCTAAATTTTATTTATTCTAAATTGATTTTCAATTTTGGCTCTAGTTTACGACAAGCCTCTACTATTAATTTTCTGTGACAATGATCTGCTGTTTCTTCCCAACAAAGCAAAGTTACGTCTTGTTTCATAGATAATTGCGCTAACCATTTGACTAAATGTTTTTGTTTACTTAACACTTCCTTTGCAAAACGTTTAATTAAATTTTCCCAAGATAAATTCTCATATTTATAAGCATTCAATAATTCATGAGACGGAGATAACTTTGGCATCCAAATATCCCAGTCTTCATATTCACCTGGACGACGCATTACACAAATTCTTAAGCCATCAGTTTTTAATTTTCTTTTTTGGATTGATTTTGTTTTTAACATGTTGTTATTTAGAAAGTATAAGATCCACAACTTCGTTGGTCCAGGACCAAGCCATTAAATAAGTTAGTGCATCTGGGTGAATTTGCTCTAATATTTGGGGAGAAAATCCAATTGCCACATTTAATAAAGCTTTTTTTAAGAGTATTTCTGCAGACGGACTAGGTAGCTCTTGTAGTTTAGCTCCATTTACTTCTTCTACTAAACCCATTTTGGTTAATACTGGAAAAGAAATACCAGCAGAGATATCATTCATGCTCAAAGCTTGACATCCAGAACGACCATATGCTTCACTATTGTAGAATTGAGCAAATTGATCTTGATAATTAGCAAAACCATCATCTGATGCTAAATTTCTCAATTTTGCTTGATTAAGCGAAATCCTAGTCGTTTCTATACCAGCTATTGAACCAGTTGATGTTTGAAAAGCAGAAGCTGCAACAACTTCATAATAACCTGCTCCATTTCGCTCTGCCCAATCAGCCATTTTTTTAAAATAGCTTTTAGTATTCTCGTGATGGATAGGTTTTCCTTTTCTTTCTAATTTACTTGTTTGTTGATGCATAACCTTTATTAAGGTATTTGTATCTGCAGCTAAAATACCTATTAAGTTCATAGCTTGTTCTTGACAGGATTTCAAAATATTAGGATAAGCAAAAGCAATTTTATTAAGCGCAATAGTGACTAAATCATCATGATCGGCTTCCTCTCCTCCACCAATATTAACTACTTTAATATCAGGGATTTGCTCTAAAGCAGCTTTCCTTCTAGGACTAGAAGAAGCTAAACCGATCGCTTTTTCTACACTCATAAATTCCTTTTTAAATAAAAAAAGACGCTTAATTTTCCTTATTCACTTGGTGTCCCCCTGATTTTGCTCAGGTTTGTTACTTGGGAATACGAAAAACTAAACGTCTTTTCGCACTCTTACTTTTTAATTGGAAGTATGTTATCACGCGATAAATTACAAAACAAGCTTTAAAACTTGCCGTAAATCAGCACTCAGTGGTGCTTCAAAAAACATTTTCTCTTGAGTTCTGGGGTGCAAAAACTCAATCGACAGAGCATGTAAGAACTGTCGCTGACACCAAAAATTATCTAATTTGCCGCGCTTTCTACCAACATAAAGTTGATCGCCCACTATCGGATGTTGCATAGCTGACATATGCACTCTGATTTGGTGAGTGCGACCAGTTTTAGGAGCAACCTCTACCAAAGAAAAACCTGCTTGATAAAGTTCTTTGACTTTCTTAGTTTTGGTTTTACTTGCTGTAGCGATTAATTCGATTGTTGCTTCATTTAATGAACTAAACTCTTGTTGGACTTCATAATTAGTAATAGCTGGACGTCCATTGTTATCAATTGCATATTTCAGTCTGTTTTGAGAATTACGAGCCATCGGCGCGTTAATCGTGCCAGCTTTATCTGAAAAATGACCATGAACTAGTGCTAAATAAGTTTTTTGCGTTTGGCGTTTTTTAAATTGTGATAAAAGGTTAAGCAGTGCCCCTGGATTTTTGGCTAAAATTAACACCCCACTAGTATCTTTGTCCAAACGATGCACCACTCCCAATCTCTCCTGCCAAATAGCTAATGGATCGCCAAATTCAGTAGTAAAATCAGCAGGGATTAAATTTTGATAAGATGAATCTCGATTCCAAAAATCTCGAGAAAAATATTCTTCACCAAACTTTTCTACACACCAATCTTGAACAGTTTTTGCCTTCATCGTAGTAGAACGATTAACTGTCAGAGCACTTGGCTTGTTGATGACGATTAAGTCTTGATCTTCGTACAAAATATCTAGATTCATGATGATTTCTTTAAAAAATGAAAGGAGCGACCAGATCTTCTATAAAGCAAAATTAAACCAAATAGGAACATGGCCAAATAAACAAAATAGTCTAAAACCATACCACCTACAAAAATTCCCGGCAAACGAATCGGACCAGTTAAAAGATGAAAAAGCGCAGTGAAAATCAAGAACGTGCTAAACAAAAATCCAGACTGGGCTGTTTTTTTACCACTACGATACCATTCCAAAGTGCGATAAACATACTCCACTCTGCTTAAATAAAAATAGGCGAATAAATAATAAAGCATTGAATATAGTTGAGCTGGATGAGTTTTCTCAAAAGTTTCAGGAACAATGATACCCCAAGGCAACTTGGTAAAAGTTCCACCATAGCTACCATCTAAGAAAAAACCAGCATAAATAATCATCATGCCCAAGCTAATAGCAGTAACATAAAAGTCTAAAATTTCAAAAGCATCCCATTTGGCTTTGACAGCGTGACGATATAAAAACCAAATTGCTGCTGCCAAAAAAATTAATGGCTCATTACCTGGTTTATCAATAATATTTACAATACTAAGAATATTCTGACTGAAAGAAGACCAATGGAAAACTACAAAAACAAGGCGACCAACTATGAAACCAAATAGCCCAGATAAAATGAAGGCATCAAAAATTTCGAAAGTATTGTAGTGTTCTTCTCTGCCCTTGCGCCAAAAAGTGAAAGCAGAAAAAAAGACAGCCAAAAAAGCTAAAAGTGTTAAAGACTTAATGCGGATGAAAGGTAATTCAAATAAAATCGGCAACATGTTATTTCATTATATTGTACATTAGGGATTTTGTTGTTACGTGCCGGGAGAGGGAATCGAACCCTCATGAAGTTGCCTTCATAGGTTTTTGAGACCTACGCGTCTACCAATTCCGCCATCTCGGCTAAAAGACATTCACAAAAGACTTATATATTCTACCTTAAATTCTCTGTAGATCAATCAAACAAGTCTATTTACATCCCCCACTTGTCTCCTCAAAGAAAATCAGTCATATTTAATCTATGGATGCGATTCGTGATTTAGTGATCAAAGCTTTTACCGTAGATAGCATTTGGTCAGTAATTTTAAGAGGTGTTATTTGGATAATAATTGCAATGATTATTATAGTTAGTGTTGATAATCCCAATGCAGATTTGTCCAGTAAAAAATTAAAAGCCAATCTTGGCTTCTTTACCATGTTTTTATTATTGTCTGGAGGTTTGGTTTATTTGCTATTTGGAATCGGAACAAAGTAAAATTTTCGCTAAAGTTTAAATAGTAACAAAATAACTTTATTTCATTTTTGAAGAACTTCGATCACCTGAAGAAATGTATTTATTCAAGAGATCGCTGATGAAAAAATGAAATGAAGTTATTATTGCTTACGATTCTCCATCCCAAAAAACTTCACCCGATCACCTCGGAAGTAAAGTTCAATATCCCCTAGTCCACCATTACGATGTTTGGCAATTCGCAGAGTAACTGATTCTCGTAGATCATCATCTTTACGATATAAAAACATTACTACATCGGCATCTTGCTCAATAGAACCGGATTCACGCAGATCAGAAAGTTGAGGAGCCTTCTCACCACGTTGCTCCACAGCACGAGAAAGCTGTGCCAAAGCCAAAACTGGGATTTTTAATTCACGAGCAATATTCTTGAGACCCTGAGAAATCTCGCCCACTTCTTGGACGCGATTCTCACGATTTTGACCATGAGCTAGCTGTAAATAATCTACAACTAACAAATCAATTTCTTGCTCCATCATTAAACGACGCGCCTTGGTACGCATTTCGTAAATACTCAAGCCTGGAGTATCATCAATAAATAATTTACTCTCAGCTAAGACACCCATGGCATCAGAGATCTTGAGGAAATCTTCTTGAGACAAACGACCAGTTTTAAGTTTCCAAGCATCAATGTCTGCTTGACCCACTAGCAAACGATCTACCAACTCTTCTCTACTCATTTCCAAGGAGAAAAAACCGACTTTTTTCTTGGCCATAATCGTCGCATATTGAGCGATGTTGACTGCAAAAGCGGTTTTACCCGTACCAGGGCGAGCAGCCAAAATGACTAAATTAGATTTTTGCAAACCCGCGGTCATGCGATCTAAATCAGCAAAACCAGTTGGTAAACCACGTAATTCTCCACCAGATTTTTGCAATTCATCTAAACGATCAAAGCTCTCCACTAAAGTTTGTTTGATCGGTAAAAAATCACGACGTGCATGAGTTTGCGAAATAGACATTACTCTGTGTTCAGCACCATCTAAAATTTCATTGATTTCTTTACTTTCATCAAAAGCCAAAGTACCCACTTCATTGGATAAAGCAATCAATTCTCTTTTGACATATTTTTCTTTGACCATGGAGGCATAATTCTCTACATTGGCCGCAGTCGATAACAAATTGGATAACTGACTAATACCAGAAACGCCACCTACGGTACGAATTTTCTTATTTTTGGTAAGTTGATCCTTAAGCGTAATGACATCGATAGTCATGCGCTTGTCATAAAGCTCCAGCATAGCTTCAAAAATCGCCTGATGAGCCTTGCTATAAAAAGATTCCGGCTTGAGAATTTCTGAGGTCTTAATGATTGCGTCTTTGTCAATCAAAATAGCCGCCAAAACTGACTTCTCTGCATCAAGATCATGTGGAGGAATTTTTGGATCCATATACTCTCTTTTCTGTGATCAATTTACAACGCTTTTAACTGCGGCGCAAGACCACTAATTGCATTTCTTCGGGCAAGCGATCTTTCTCGACTATTAGCTTGTCTTCT
>CAZFIY010000003.1:12778-25349 GCA_964519685.1 uncultured Pseudomonadales bacterium | reverse complement strand
GTAAAGAATTAGAATTAGCTAGAGGACAGGTTTGGATTTCAGTTTTAGCTAATGACTTTGAAGTGGCTTATTAAATTGTTGTAAATAAAAACTAAAAGCTGGTGAAGAAGTATTTACTTCGCCAGCTTTTTTTGTTACTATTTGGATTGAGTACAAATTGACTTCAATTAAGGATTCTTTATGGCAGACTTAAGTGATTTACTAGTTTCCAAAGTGAGAGTAAAAATGTTGTCGCTTTTTTTTGAAAAATCTAACGACATGTTTTATGTGCGTGAAATTACACGTTTAATCAAAGAAGAAATTAATGCTGTGCGTCGTGAATTGGATAGAATGTTAGAGTGCGGTTTATTGAAAAGTGAGCAACGTGCCAACCGTCTTTATTATTATCTCAATAAAAAATATCTTTATTTTCAAGAATTACAGAGAATCATTATTAAAACTACCGGTCTTGGTAAAAAGATGCGTAAATTTCGACGCAAACTAGGTGATGTAAGCTATGTTGTTTTTACTGGAGCTTTTTTAAATCAAGAGAAATTAAATAAAGATGAACTAGACATTCTAGTGGTTGGTGAAGTGGTTTTGCCTGAATTAGAGGCTTTGATTAAAGCAGAAGAGAAGGAATTTGGTCGAGAAATTAATTATGCAGTTTTGGAAAAAGAAGAATTTGAATTTCGCAAAACTCGCCGAGATCCATTCATTATGGAAGTAATGTATGGAGTAAGAGTAATGGTTATTGGAGATGAGCTAGAATTTTGTCATCGCGAATTACCCACCATTTAATGATTGTCAAATATGAAGAAAAAATCTTTAGCTAAGCCATTATTTTTGATTTTTTTCCTAACCGTTATAGCCGGTTTTATTGCTTTGCCAGATCAATTTGCTAATTTTACAAAGCCTAAAATAGACTTTTATTTTTGGGGTAAACATATTTATAAAGATTATCAATTGCGCAAAGGCTTAGATATTCAGGGAGGAATGCAAGTTGTTTTGGAAGCAGAAATGAACGAAATTCCAGATGAAGATAAGGCAATTGCTTTAGAGTCTGCGCGTGAAGTAATTGCTAAAAGAGTGGATTTGTATGGGATTAGTGAATCGGCAATTCAAACCTCCAGAGCCAATGAACAAAATCGTTTGATTATTGAACTACCAGGTGTTTCTGATCCAGCCCAGGCTTTAGAATTAGTTGGACGCACTGCTCTTCTGGAATTTAAATTGCAAAGAGAACTTACTCAAGAGGAAATGATTGAAGCGACCATGTCACCACAGATTTTGCTTAATTCTTTTATAGATACGGGCTTGACTGGTAAACAGTTAAAAAAATCTAGAGCTGAGTTAGATCCGCAAACCTCCAAGCCGATTATTTCTCTGGAAATGAATGAAGAAGGTCGAGAACTATTTGCCAATATTACCAAAAACAATGTCAACGAAGTTTTAGCCATTTTTGTTGATGGTATGCCAATCATGACTCCTGTCATTTCTACGCCGATTTTGGATGGCAAGGCGGTAATTAATGGCGAATTTAGCGTCGAAGAAGCTAAAAATTTAGCTATTCAATTAAATGCTGGTGCGCTGCCGGTTAATATTAAAGTTTTGGAGCAAAAAACTATTGGTGCTAGTCTGGGAGATGAATCCATCCAAAAAAGTGTCAAAGCTGGCCTAATTGGCTTATCTTTAGTTTTAGTATTTATGATTCTTTATTATGGTTGGTTGGGCTTTGTGGCCAGCATTTCCTTAATTATTTATGCCATTTTAACCATTGCTCTTTACAAAGTTCTGGGTGTAGTTCTAACTTTACCAGGTATAGCTGGTTTGATTTTAACCATTGGCATGGCGGTGGATGCCAATATTTTAATTTTTGAGAGAATGAAAGAAGAATTACGAGTGGGGCATCCTTATGCTCGAGCTATGGAATTAGGCTTTGGTCGCGCTTGGGACAGTATTAAAGATGCTAATTTAGCTTCGATCTTTACTGCTTTAGTTTTAATTAATCCATTAAATTTTGCTTTCCTGAATACCAGCGGCATGGTTAAGGGTTTTGGCCTGACTTTTTTAATAGGTACTTTGCTGAGTTTATTTACAGGTGTAGTTGTTAGTAGATTATTGTTGCGAGCATTTTTACCGATTTATTTGAAATTGAGCAGGAAAAATAAGGAGTTACAATCATGAATTTGATGAGATTTAGAAAAATCTATTTTTTAATTTCTTTAACCCTTTTAATTCCAGGGGTAATATCTTTGTTGTTATTTGGTTTAAAGCCAGCCATTGATTTTACTGGCGGTTCGTTATTGGAGCTGCAATTTGCTGAGCAAAATGAAACTGTTTTGCAAGAAGATGATTTTAAAAATACTTTATCACAATTTTATGAGGCTAATATGATTCAAAGCTCTGGTGAAAATAAAATGATTATCAAAGGTAAGGAAATCAGCAATCAGGAGAAAGATGAATTGATTGCCAACTTAAATCAAAGTTATGGTTTGTTGGAAGTTTTGCGTTTTGAAACAGTCGGGCCTATTTTAGGAGCAGAATTATTAAAGAAAACTTTGGTGGCAGTCTTTTTAGTGGCGAGCATCATTACTTTTTATGTGTGGAAACAATTCAGTGAGCTCAAATACGGTCTTTGTGCGGTTTTAGCAATGTTACATGATTCGCTCATTTTAATCGGTGCTTTTAGTTTACTGGGTCATTTTTTTGATGTCGAAGTCGATGTTTTATTTGTTACTGCTTTGTTAACTACGCTCTCTTTTTCGATTCACGATACGATTGTAGTTTATGATCGCATCAGAGAATTGAAGCGCAAACATCCGCGCTCAGGCTTAGAAGAAATTGCTAATGCCGCAGTTTTAGAAACCTTAAGTCGATCAATTAATAATTCGATGACCATTATTATTATGTTATTGAGTTTAGTGGTTTTAGGTGGAGACACCATTCGTTGGTTCTCAGTAGCTTTATTGATAGGAGCGATTACTGGTACTTATTCCAGTACTTTTACGGCTGTACCACTACTTTTAGAAGTTGATCAACGACGATTAAGCAAGTAATTTTTGAGCTTCTTTTAGCAACTGCTCTTTGGAATTTAGTTCGGGCTTTTCTAAAACTTTTTCCAATAGTTTATCCAAAATTTCTCCCAAAATTGGTCCTGGCTTAAGTTTTAGTTCGCTCATTAAATCATTACCATTAATATTCAAGTCATCTAAACCCATTGGTTGGTTCAGCTGCTCGATAATTCTTTGCTTCATTTCTTCTAGGCGCCAGCTAGTTTTTTTAGCGCCACTGCCTAGGCGATCGCCTTCTCTTAAATCCAGGATGTCGTCAATGTTTTCAAAGCCGACGCGACGAATAAAACGACGAATAGAAGCATCTGAATGATGTTCTTGATAGTGGAACATGTGATATCTGACCAAAACAAAAACTCTTTGCACTTCTTTTTTAGATAACCTCAGGCGATTGGCGATCTTGCTGGCCAGTCTGGAACCTAAAATATCATGATTGTAAAAAGTGATTTCACTATTTTCTTCTTTGTAGGAAGGTGGCTTACCAATGTCATGTAGTAAAGCTGCCAAGCGCACGATTGGATCGCTGGAAGGACAATATCTAAGTGCATCGATACTATGAGTCCAGACGTCAGTAGTGTGATGACCTTTTTGTTGCATGTCGATACCTGAATAAAGTTCAGGAATGATTTGTTTGAGCAAACCGGCTTCATGGAGCATTTCCATGCCTTTGGCAGGGTTTTTACTGCTTAAAATTTTTAGAAATTCATCTCTAATTCTTTCAAAACTAACAAATTTCAAGGAATCTTTATGAAATTTAATAGCAAAATAGGTTTCTGTATCGATGTCCATATTGAGTTGCACAGCCAAGCGGATAGCGCGTAGCATACGCAGCGCATCTTCGGCAAATCTTTGATCTGGTTTGCCAACAGTACGAATAATTCTTTTATTAAGATCAGCTTGACCATGATGATGGTCGATAAGTGTGAACTGATCATTTTCAATTAAATAGCTTGTCTGAATTGTTTTTTCGCTGAAAATTTTTCTTAAATATTCTTGATCAACCTCAACCGCCAAAGCATTGATGGTGAAATCTCTCCTCTCTAAGTCCTCCTTAATACTTTCACCGAAAGTGACTTCTTCAGGACGACGATGATCTAAGTATTTGCCATCGCTACGGAAAGTCGTAATTTCAAAAGGTGCTAGTTTATTGTTAGCTGGTTTTTCTTCAGCTTGAATGTTATCAGCTTTGTCTTTGAGCGAGACGTGGATTTTTTTGGCATTTTTCAAATCGATAATTCTATTATTTGATGGAACAGCTTGCGTAAATAAATGACTAAGGTTTTTGCTTGGTAGTTGATAGTTTTTCTTGATCAGCTCTAATAATTTTTCATGAGTAATGCTAACGGTGCCAAATTTATTTTCATAAAAGCTATCTTTGAAGATTTTTTGAATTTCTTGAGGAATAGCATTGGTAGTAAAATCGTAGTCTTTAATCAGTTCTGGTTTGCAATTCATCACCAGATCTCTTACAGCACCTCCGACCAAAAAAGCAGTAAAACCATTTTTATTTAAAAGATAAAGGACATATAAAATTTCAAATGGTAAATTTAAGCTCATAGCTTTATTATAAGTCTAAGTATCATGAAATGGCATATTCAATCCCCACAAATTCCGCAAAGTTTAATTGAACTTGAGAAGATTCTTTTGCAAAATCGCTCAATTCAAGAGGCAGATGATTTTTTTAAGGGTAAGTCGCCCTTCAAAATTTCTTTAGAGCAGCTGGGTATTAAGAAACAAGAGTTAAGTAAAATCAAAAAAAGATTAGTTCAGGCTAGAGAAAAACAAGAGAAAATTGTGATTTTTGGTGATTATGACGCTGATGGCATTAGCGCTACAGCTGTTTTATGGCAAGTTTTACATGATCAGGGTTATCAAGTTTTACCATTTATTCCCAATCGTCTTAAACATGGCTATGGTTTGTCAGTTAAGGCTTTAAATGACTTATTAATCAAGGAGCCAAAGATTAGTTTGGTGATTACAGTTGATAACGGCATTGTTGCTCACAAGGCTCTTGATTTTTTAAAACAAAAAAACATTGACGTGATTGTTAGCGATCATCATCAGAGTGACGACAAGAGAGTTAATGCTTTGGCAGTTTTTCACTCAAGTCAAGTTTGTGGTTGTGCTGTAGCTTGGTTTTTAGCCAGAGAACTAAGTACGGAAGCGCAAAAAAAATTATTAATTGATTTACTTGGTTTGGTGGCGATTGCGACAGTGACAGATTTAATGCCTCTCTTATCACTAAATCGTTCTTTATTAATGTATGGTTTAGTCGTGCTGCGAGCCAATAAAAATTTAGGCTTGAAAAAATTGTTTAGTAAAGCTGCGATCGATGTATCCAAAATTGATGCCTATACACTTGGTTTTCAAATTGGACCACGTATCAATGCTATGGGTCGCTTAGCTGATGGGATGGATGCTTTGCGTTTGTTATGCACTAAGAATGAAAAGAAAGCTGATGAGCTAAGTGATTTACTACAAAATACTAATGAAAATCGTCAAAATCTAACTTTTGACTCCACTGGACAGGCAGAAAAATTAATTAGTGAAGAAAAAGATCAGGCTCTAATCTTTTTAAGTTCCAAAGAATATCACGAAGGCATTATTGGTTTGATTGCTGGCAAAATGACCGAAAAATTTTCCAAGCCAAGTATCGTTGTCAGTGTGGGTGAAGAAGTTTCTAAAGCCTCTGCGCGTTCTCTGGCTGATTTTAATATTACAGAGTTCATCCGATTATTTAAAAAAGATTTGCTAGAGGCAGGAGGCCATCCTTTAGCAGCTGGTTTTGCCTTAGAGACCTCAAAAATTGAATTAGTCAAAAAAGCCATGCAAAGTAAAGCTAATGAATTACTAGCTGGTCAAAATCTAGAAAAAACTCTCGAAGTTGAAACTGTGCTTCCCACAGATTTATTAACTGTCAAAACTATCAAGTTAATAGATAAATTTGCGCCCTTTGGTTTAGCTAATCCCAAGCCAGTTTTTGTTTTGGAAAAAGCTTTAATCAAAAATTATAAACTCTTGGGTAGAGAACAAGAGCACTTGAAGTTAATTGTTTCTTTTGACAGAGCAGAGGTGGAATATGAAATTTTAGCTTGGGGACAAGCTACTCTGGCCTCAAAACTCAAGGTTGGCGAATATTTTGATCTCTTGGCAACCTTGGAAATCAATTCCTATCGAGATCTTGAAAAAGTACAATTAGTCCTGAAAGATTTCAAAAAACCGAGGCATTAATAGCCTCGGTTTTCCAAACTTCAAAGAGAGAAATTTTAGAGATGTTTCTCTAACATTGTTTCAATTTGTGCTAATGGTAAAGCTCCTGGAACAAGTTCAAAACCACCTTTTTTACTGATGATAATAGTTCCTGGAGTACCAGTAATGCCGGCCTTAGATCCACCAGCTGCGCTGTCTTTTACTTTTTGAGTCATTTCGTTTTTATCTAAACAAGCTTTTACTTGACTGCGATTAGCTCCAGCTTCATTGGCCAAGGCAAGAATCATTTCTTCACTCACTTGCTTGTTTTCTGGATTGGTGCCATAGATAGAGCCATCGGCCATTTTTTCATAGACTCTATCTGAAAATTTCCAAAATGCCTCATTAGAGCCGTAAGTGGCAACACATTCGCTAGCTTCGCCTAGAGGTTGAGCATTGGGATGAAATGATAATGGGTAATGTCTATAGACCCAAGCAATATCATTTGGATATTTCTTCATCAATTCGACCATAGTGGGATGGAATTTATTACAATATGGGCACTCATAGTCTGAGTATTCAATCATGACTACTTTGGCTTTTTCATTGCCACGAAAATGATCAGTTTTGGGGTTAAAAGTCGGCACAGCCTCTAGTTTTTTGACTGCAGCAGCTTCAGCAGAAGCTTGTTGATCACCAGCTTGCAGCAGACTATTTCTACCAGATTTCAAGATTTGATTCTCTTTCCACAAAGAACCACCCAAGAAACCTAAAACGAAAGCCATCACTAATAAAATAATTAGTGAGAAGTTACTATTTACAAAGTCACTAAAAGCTTTAAAAGAAAACTTTCTTAAAGCTTGCGTGCTTTCTTTGACTAAGTCTTTTTTTGCCATAAGGCCTTTCCTGTGATTAATAATAAAAAGTAGATTACAATATGCCTTAATAATCAGAATTTTACAAGCATTAAGTAATGAAACAAAGCAGAGTCTTGAGCATTTATGAACGAAATCAGCTTTTAGAGCATGGTTTCAGTGATGACGACTTAATCGCTCGAGGTGATTTGCCGGTTGAGTATTTAACTGGTCTAGTTAAATTCAAAAATTTATCAATCAAGATTAATCAAAGAGTGTTAATTCCCAGAGTTGAGACGGAAGAATTAATTGATTTAATGGGGAATTTTTGTCTTGGTTTAGAAAGCAAGCTTACTTACTTGGAAGTGGGAACTGGCAGTGGAGCGATTAGCTTAGCTTTTTATGACTTTTTAATGAGACAGAAAAATTTACAAATAGATAAATTTATTATGACCGATATTTCTAAGGCTGCTCTGACTTTGGCTCAAAATAATTTTCAAAATATCTTTGGTCAAAGCGTACTAAATAAAATTAAATTTTTACAAAACAACTTACTTGAATCTTTTTCTCAAGAAAAATTTAATTTAATAGTGGCTAATTTGCCTTATATCCCCTCAAGTGAAATAGAAAAATTGGACGCAAGTGTTAAAAATTATGAACCACTTTTGGCACTAGATGGTGGCCAAACAGGCTTTGACTTAATTAATCAATTTTTAGAACAAGTTCTTGAAAAAGATCTTTTGATTGATGCTGGCAAAATATTTTTAGAAGTTTATGAAACTCACGATATTAAATTCATCAAAGATAATTTTTCACATGTTTGGCAAAATTTCGAAATTGAAGAAATCAAAGATCAATTCAATCGACATCGTTTTCTAGTCTTAACAAAAAACCTTACTTTTTCTCGATCTGCACAATAATATCATTCATGTCTTTGGGTAATTTATCCAAAACTTGATTGATCTTTGGACCAAGTAAAGGAATTAAGATTTTTGCTAACAATAGCAAAATAATAATGTTAAAAAACCAAACTCCAGCGCTACGTGCGATACCGGCAATGAAATTTTTTTTAACAATGGTCCAATTACTAACGTTATAAAGAGTGTTTTGTTTTTTTAAGAATTCTTTAGCGATTTTAATCATTTAGTTATTCTAGCTGTTATTTTTGATTTTAGCTAGATTTTATATTTTTTTGGACAATGCTATACTCTCTGGGTTAAAATAGAATTAATTTGTGTGTATCAAAGAAAGATTTAAAATATATGAAAAATCAATTTAAATCAGGCAACTGGCAAGAAGAAATTAATACTAGGGATTTTATTTTTAATAACTTTACTCCTTATGATGGAAATCAATCTTTTTTAGTAGGTCCCACGGAGGCAACGAAAAAACTTTGGGAGCAGTCAAGTGAGTTGCTTAAACAAGAAATCAAAAATGGCGGTGTTTTAGACGTAGACACCAAAACCATCTCCTCAATTACTAGCCATAAGCCAGGTTATTTAGACAAAAAATTAGAAAAAATTGTCGGTTTTCAAACTGATGAGCCACTTAAAAGAGCCATGAAGCCTTATGGTGGCATTAGAGTCGTTGAAGCTGCTTGTGAAGAAAATGGCTACAAAGTCGACGAACAGGTTTCAGAAATTTTTAACAAATATCGTAAATCTCATAATGATGGTGTTTTTGACGCTTACACCAAAACCATGCGCCAATTGCGTTCAACCGGAATTTTAACTGGTTTACCAGATAATTATGCTCGCGGTCGTATTATTGGTGATTATCGCCGTGTGGCTTTATATGGTATCGATCGTTTAATTGAGGCTAAGAATGCAGATAAAGATGCTATTGATGGAGTGATGACTGACGATGTGATTAGATTGCGTGAAGAAGTTAGCGAGCAAATTAAAGCTTTAAATGAAATGAAAGAAATGGCGGCTAGTTATGGTTTTGATATTTCTAAACCAGCTAGCAATGCTCAAGAAGCGATTCAATGGACTTGGTTTGGTTTCTTAGCTGCTTTAAAAGAACAAGATGGGGCTGCTATGAGTTTAGGTAATGTCAGCACTTTTTTTGATGTTTACATCGAGAGAGATTTACAAAATAGTAGCTTAACCGAAGTAGAGGCACAAGAATTGGTTGATCATTTCATCATGAAGTGTCGTTTGATTCGCCATTTACGCATGGATGCTTATAATCAATTGTTTGCTGGCGACCCTACTTGGATTACTGAAGCTGTAGGTGGCTTTTTTGCCAATGGTCAACATAAAATCACTAAAACTAGCTTCAGATTTTTACAAAGTTTATATAATATTGGTCCAGCTCCAGAACCAAACTTGACCATTCTCTGGTCGGATAAATTACCAGAAGGTTTCAAGAAGTTTTGTACTCAGGTTTCGATTGATACTTCTTCGCTGCAGTACGAGAATGACAATTTAATGCGCGACGTCAGTCACTGCGACGATTATTGTATTGCTTGTTGTGTTTCAATGATGGAAACCGGTAAAGAAATGCAATTCTTTGGAGCACGTTGTAATTTGGCCAAGGCTTTGCTTTTGGCACTTAATGAGGGTCGTGATGAAAAAACTGGCGAACTAATCGTGCCAGATATTGCCAAAATGCCTGCAGGATCGATAGATTATAGCGAATTTAATAAACGATTTGAGAAAACCGTCGCTTATTTAGCTAAAGCTTACGTCAATACCATGGACGTCATTCATTATATGCATGACAAATATTATTATGAAAAAGCTCAAATGGCTTTGATGGATACTCAAGTCAAAAGAAACATGGCTTTTGGTGTAGCTGGGCTTAGTGTAGTAGCAGATTCTATTTCGGCTATTAAATTTGCCAAAGTGACTGCTATTCGTAATGAAGAAGGTTTAACTCAAGAATTCAAGGTTGAGGGTAAATATCCAATGTATGGCAATGATGATGATAAAGTCGATTCAATCGCCCAACAATTAGTTAAAGATTTCAACGTTGAGCTAGCTAAACAACATATTTATCGTGATGCTACCCCAACTTTATCAGTTCTAACCATCACTTCTAATGTAGTTTATGGTCAAAAAACTGGGGCTACTCCAGACGGTCGCAAAGCCGGTGAACCATTTGCTCCCGGCGCTAATCCAATGCATGGCCGCGATCATTCAGGAGCCATTGCTTCTCTTAATTCGGTGGCCAAGATTGATTATAAAAATGCTCGTGATGGAGTTTCTAATACTTTTTCAATTGTGCCTAAAACTCTTGGTGAAAACAAAGATACTCAAATTAAAAATCTTCTAGGAATGCTAGATGGCTATTTTAATAAAAATGCTCATCATTTAAACGTAAACGTTCTCAATCGCGAAACTCTTGAAGATGCCATGGCCCATCCAGAGAAATATCCACAATTAACCATTCGCGTTTCTGGTTACGCAGTTAATTTTATTAGATTAAGTGAGGCTCATCAGAGAGAGGTGATTGCTAGAACATTCCATGCCAGCATGTAAATTAAAAGTTCATTCAATTGATACTTTTGGGACTCATGATGGTCCAGGTATTCGTTTAGTGATTTTTACCCAGGGCTGTCTTTTCAGATGTGTCTATTGTCATAACCCAGATACTCAAGATTTGGAAACAGACAAAATGAGAATAGTCGAAACGTCTGAAATACTTGAACTTTTAGAAAAAGAAAAGACCTACTTCGGTAAAACTGGAGGCTTAACTGTTTCCGGTGGTGAACCAACTTTGCAAGCTCCAGCTCTAATCGAGCTTTTTCAAGAATGCAAAAAGCGTGGCTTTCATACTTGCCTAGATACTTGTGGAGCGATTTATGATGAAAAAATTAATCAACTTTATGATTTAACAGATGTGGTGATGCTTGATGTGAAGCATATAGATCCAACTTGGCATCAAAAGCTAACTAAATTTAGTAATGATAACGTTCTGAAAAATGCTCTTTACCGCGAACAAAGTGGCAAGGAAATGTGGCTGCGTTATGTTTTGGTTCCAGGCTGGACTGACCAAGAAGAATATCTAGAAGCTTGGGCTAAATATTTCGCTCCATATAAAAGTATCAAGCGAGTGGAAATTATTCCTTATCATAAACTAGGGGTTTTTAAATATGAGGCTTTGGGTCGCAAATATGAATTGGATGACGTAGAACCACCAAGTGAAATTGAGACTGCCAAAGCAGAACAAATTTTTGTAAAGTATCTAGGTAAGAAAGTTGTAGTGGTTTAGGTCATTTCAACACATAGAAAGAAAATTATGAATTTTGATGCTATTTTTTATCCCAAATCAATTGCCATTATTGGTGCCTCTAGTCGAGAAAAAACAGTTGGCAATGATGTGGTTAAAAACTTAGTAAGGCAGGGTTATGCTGGTAAAATTTATCCCATTAATCCTAAAATTGAAGAGTTGTACGGCTTAAAAGTTTATGAAGCGATTGATAAAATTGAAGATTCTGTAGATTTGCTCGTCATAGCTATTCCAGCTCAGTTTGTGGCAGCAGAAATAAAAAAAGGTTCTAGTAAAGGCGTTAAAGCTGCTATTGTTATTTCAGCGGGTTTTAAAGAAGCTGGCAATTTGAACTTGGAAAAAGAATTGGCCCAAACTTGTAGAGATTTGGATATTACTCTGGTGGGCCCAAACTGCCTGGGAGCTATTAACGCTGAGATTCAAATGAATGCCTCTTTTGCTAGTGTGATGCCGCCAGTTGGGGATGTGGCCTTCATGTCACAAAGTGGCGCACTTTGCACTGCAGTTTTAGATTACGCCAAAGATTTGAGTATTGGGTTTTCTAAATTTATAAGTATTGGTAACAAAGCTGCTTTAAATGAATTAGATCTAATTAAATATTTGCACGCTGATAAAAAAACCAAAGTAATTTGCATGTACGCAGAGTCACTAGAAAATGCGCCGGAAATCATAGAAGTTTTGCGCAAGTTAAATCGAGGTAAAAATCCTAAGCCAATTATTGTTCTCAAATCAGGCAAGACTGCGGCTGGAGCCGGCGCAATCGCTTCTCACACAGGCTCACTTAGTAGTGGTGACAGCGCTTATCAAGCCTTATTTGCTCAAGCCGGCATGATTCGTGCTAATAGCGTCAATGAGCTTTTCGATTTGGCGCAAATTTTTTCAATGAATGACATTCAAAGAGTAAATAATGTTGCCATTATCACTAACGCTGGGGGTCCTGGGGTTTTAACAACCGACGCTGTCATAGAGAGTGGTTTAGAATTGGCCAAATTAGCTCCCGCAACAGTAGAAAAGTTGCGTTCTTTTTTACCTGCTAGTGCTAGCACTCACAATCCAATTGATGTTTTAGGAGATGCTGTTGGTGAAGTTTATGAAAAAACTATTAATACTTTGGCTAAAGATGCAAACATTGACGCTGTTATTTTACTTTTAACTCCTCAGTCGATGACTGAGCCTGACAAAACCGCTCAAGCAGTGGTGCAAATGCGTCAGAATAGTAAAAAACCAATCGTAGTTAGT
>CAZFIY010000003.1:0-12768 GCA_964519685.1 uncultured Pseudomonadales bacterium | reverse complement strand
AGTCTGATGGGCAGAAAACTAGTTGCTGAGGGCGTTAATATTTTGCGTGAGCAAAAAATTGCTGTCACTGCTTTTCCAGAACCAGCGGCTATGGCTTTGGCCAAATTTGCTAAGTTCAGTAATTGGAGTAAAAAACAAAACGAAGAAATTTTAAGTTTTAGCGATGTAGATAAAAACAGCGTGGCAGAGATTTTTGCCAAAGCTAAAAGTCGGGGTAAAACCTCTTTTCCGGAAGCAGAAGCGATGGAAATTATGAGATCTTATAACTTTCCTTTAATGAAATCTGCAGTAGTTAAAAGTTCACAAGAGGCCTTAAAGGTCATGCAGGAATTCAAATGCGAAGTAGCCATGAAAATTGTTTCACCAGATATTTTACATAAAAGTGATGTCGGTGGGGTAAGCTTAAATGTGACCGTTGATACTGTGGTTGATGAATATGAAGCGATGATGAAAAGAGTGTCACAAAATAAGCCTAACGCAAAATTAGAAGGTGTTTTATTATTGCAAATGGCTAAAAAAGGTACAGAACTAATTTTAGGCATAAACAAAAACTCTTTAGGTACCATGTTAATGTTTGGTTTGGGTGGCATTTATGTAGAAGTTTTTAAAGATGTTAATTTTGCTTTTGCTCCGCTAACCAGAGAAGATGCTTTAAATATGATTAATGGTCTTCGTTCTAGTAAGTTACTAGATGGAGTGAGAGGTGAAAAGCCAGTTGATAAAGAAATTCTTGTTGAAACGATTGGTCGTTTAGCTCAATTGGTTAATGATTTCCCAGAAATAGTTGAATTAGACATTAATCCTCTTTTGGCAAATGCAGATGGGGTGAAAGTTTTAGACACAAGAGTCGTCATAGAGTAAATGATATAATTGCTTGCCTTATGAAGTCAGCTATATACGCTTTTTCTGGTGACCCTATTACTTTTGGTCATATTGATATTATCAAACGTGCTGCGGCCGTTTTTGATCGTCTAGTGGTGGCAATTGGGATAAATCCAGCCAAAAAATATCTTTTTTCTCAAGAAGAAAGAACAGAAATGGCCAAAAGATCTCTTTTTGACTTAAAAAACGTTGAAGTTAAATCCTTCAATGGCATGCTGGTTGATTTTGCTTATGAAAACAATATCGATGTCATTGTTAAAGGAGTGCGTAGTAATCATGACTTTGAATACGAAATGAACCTACACAGTTTGGGTGAAAGCCAAAAGCTTGGCATTGATACTTTTATTTTATTTGCTAGACCAAGCTTAGCTCATATTAGTTCTGGAGCTGTCAAAGAGATTCAAGAAGGTCAGGGTTTAATTCAAGACTATGTCCCAGCTTATGTAAAACAGTGCGTAGAGGCTAAATTAAGTGGCCAATACATTGTTGGTTTGACTGGCGAAATTGGTTCGGGCAAGTCTTATCTGGGGCAGAAATTAGTAAATTTTGCCAAAGCAAAGGGTTTAGATGCTCATAACATTGAACTTGATCATTTATCTTGGCAAATTCAAGCTGATTTAAAAGAGGATAAATATGCAGTGGTGAGGAAACAAATAATCGATGTTTTTGGGGCAGAAGTGGCCAATCCTGATGGCAGTATTAATCGTAAGGTTTTGGGAGAAATTGTTTTTGCCGATCAGAAGAAACTAGAACGACTCAATGAAATTATGGAAACTCCAATTTTAGTACGTTTGCGCAGGGAGTTAAAAAATAAAAAAGGTTTGATTTTTCTAAATGCTGCTTTACTAGCTGAGGCAAAGATGAGTCAGCTTTCTAATTACAACGCGATTCTTTTATCAGTAGATGAAAAGATTCAAAATAAGAGATTGTTAGATAGAGATTTAAACCAAGAACAAATTAAAAGAAGATTGATGAGTCAATACGATTTTACTAGTAAGAAGAAATTTTTAGAAGCAGAAATTAAACAAAATAAACAAGGGAAATTGTGGATTTTAAATAATAATGCTGCTTCTGATTCGGAAATTGAGAAATTATTACGAGATATTTTGTCTTATTTTAGCTTGAATCATTAAGCCTAATTTAAACTTGATCAGTGAGTAAAGAATTACGCAGATAAGAAAGATGTAAGCAGGAAATCCCCAGTGGGCAAATGTCCAATCTTTAATAGTTAATAAAGTTATTCCAGCATTTATCATGCCAAATAAGAAAATTAAACTGCTTTCGGTTTCTGGTTGATGATATGATTTAACGACAGTCGGAATGGAAGCAAGTCCATCCGCCAAGATTGAAAACAAAATTGCTAAGTTACCTTCGCCGGTAATTTGCCAAATGAGAATAGCGAATAGAGAAATGGAGCCGTAAACATAATCCATTTTTTCTAGTTTCCAATAAGATTTTTTATTTAGAAAAGAGGCGATAACAATTAAAAGTGGATTGAATCCGGCCATGAAAGTCATTAATGATGTTAGCCCCACGCCTTTATCTAATTCTGCGACAAAGGCAATCATCGGTGCTAGGGCCCATAGGAACCAACTAACTCTATTGGGTTGAGTTTTACCCTTAATAGTATTAATGAGATAATTAAGGCCACCACTGAAAGAAAGTAAGGCTCCTAAAATGATAAATTTCTCATCTAGCATGTGAACATTCTAGCACTAAGCTATTTCTATCGAAATGGGGCAGTGATCAGAACCCTGTATTTGGTTGTGGATTTCAGCTGATTTCAATCTTTTTTTAAGATTTGAACTGATGAAGAAGTAATCAATTCTCCAGCCCACATTTCTTTGCCTAGCTCCAGAACGTTGACTCCACCAGGTGTATTGATCTTTTTTATCTGGGTTAAGAGCACGAAAACTATCGATAAAGCCGATACTTAGTAATTTATCTATCCAAGCTCTCTCTTCTTTTAAAAATCCTGAAATTAATTGATTTTCTTTTGGTCGAGTTAAATCAATTTCTTGATGAGCGGTATTGACGTCACCACAAATAATAATATTTTTTTCTGTTTTTAATAACTTTTTAAGATATTCAAGTAAAAAATCATAATAAGCCATTTTGTAAGCCAGTCTCTCTGGAGAAGCTTTGCCATTGGGAAAATAAATATTCAAAAGAGTGAAATCTTTATACTTAGTGATTATAGTGCGTCCCTCACGATCGAACTTATTTTCGCTGAGACCAACTTGGATACTTTGGGGTTCTTCTTTGGTATAAGTAGCTACTCCGCTATAGCCTTTTTTTTCTGACCAAGCGAAATAACTATGATAAGAATCAATATTAGTGAGATCAAAAGTAAGTTGATCTGGAGAAGCTTTAGTTTCTTGCAAGCAAACAATATCAGCTTTGCTTTCTTCGATCCATTTTAAAAAGCCTTTTTTAAAGATAGCGCGTATGCCATTCACATTCCAAGAATAAATCTTCATATAATATGAATTATAGCGTATATTTAAGACGTTGTTTTATGAATGAAATTGACCGTTTGGTTTATTTAACTATCGCCTACAGCAGTTGTTTTTCTTTTGCTTTGAATAGAAGTGAAATTTCTAAGCGTTTGCCGACTAGTTTTGATCTTCAATATTTATTTAATTTGAAGAATGAAGTTCCAAAAAAAATTAAAATTTCAGAACAAAAAATACATAATTCTTTAAAAAAATTGCTTGAGCTGTCTTTAATCAAAACTGACGGAGAATATTTCTTTTTGCAAAAAAAAGATTTGTTAAACAGAAAACAAAAAGTGAATTACTGTGATTTGAAGAATAAAGAAGCTGAGGCTTTTGTAAAAATTGCTAGCAAGATTCCTTTTATTAAGGCGGTGGCTCTAACAGGATCAGCTGCTGTTGGTAATGCCGATAGAGAAGATGATTTAGATTTTATGATTATTTGTAGAAAAAATACTTTATGGTTAGCGCGCTTCTTATTAATTCTTTTAATTAAATTTAAAAAAAGAAGGCCTAAGTTTAATGAGCCAGGCGGGTGGTGTGTGAACTTGTTATTAGATGAAGGAGACTTGCTTTTAGATAACAAACGAAGAGGATTGTATGAAGCTTATGAAATTTTGCAAATGAAATTTGTCCTAGATCGCGGAGAATATGAAAAACGTTTCTTAAATGCTAATAATTGGATTAAAAAATATTTGTTTTATTATGGTAATTATAAATTCGACGAATATAAGAAAAACAAGTCTTTTTCATTTATCAATCAACTATTCTTTTTTATACAAAAAATATATCGCTTGATTGTTTTTGGCAAAGAAAATTTTTCATTAAGTTTAACTCAAGCTTTTTTTAATGATATTGATTTCAAAAATAAACTGCTAAAAATTTTGGAAAGGAAGTCAAACTTCAAAAAGGAATGAATCCTTTGCACAATTGTTTAGCTTTAGAGGAAGTTTATTTTCATAATAAGAAAACAAAAATTTTTTTATTGAATTTTGTTAATTTCACTCTGATGATTTTTGTTTTATTAGTGATTTTTGCTGGATTAGGCAAGAGATCTATATTTGGATATTTAATTAATGATAACGATCTATTTCATTTATTCTTAATTTATTTAACTTTTAATTTGGTTTCTGTTTTAATTAGACAAAAATTTTTATTTTTGGCAACTTACTCAATTTTAATTATATTAATCTTCATTTTTTTAGCAACAATTTTGTTTTTAGGAATAGATTTTCATCTGATTAGTTTGATGTTTTTATTAATTGTTTTAATAGGAGCGATTTTAGTCAATCCTAGGTGTTCTTTTCTTATTTATATAATTTTGTCTTTTATGTTTCTTTTAATATTTTTTTTACAAAACAATAATTATTTTACAAGCGATTCTAGCTGGAGGCTTAATAATTTTAATTTTTTTGATGTTCTATTAATGTTGTTATTTTATTTTTTAATCACAATGCTTTTTTATTATTTAATTAAATATTTCGAATTAAGACTAAAAACAACTCAAGAAAAACATTTAATGAAAATGATTGAAATCATCCCCCTTTTAAATTTGGGAAGATTAACTGTGGGTTTGACTAATGAAATTAGAAATGAATTAACAATTATTAGCCTTGTTTTACAAAATGCAGAAATGAACAAAAGAGACCTTGATAATTTGGATTTGGCCAGTGAAGCAGTAGATCAGATAGAAAAACTTTCTCGTCTAGCTTATTGCAAGTTGTTTAGCGAAGTGGAGCCAGAAGTTTTTGATCTTAATTTAGAAATGAAATATCTATTACATTTATTTAAAAATTTGTCTATAAAGACAGGAGTAACCATTATTTTTCAACCCAACAAGAGATATCAGCTCCATGCTGATCGATTAAAATTAGACTTGGTTTTAATTAGTTTAATTTTGAATGCTATTGATGCTTATGAAAACATCAATGGTAAAGAGAAGCATATTTTTATCAAATTTGTTAAAAAACCAAGAAATCTTTTAATTAAAGTTAAAGATTATGGCATGGGTATTAAAGAGCAAGATTTACCTCTAATTTTTGATCCATACTTTACTTCAAAAGACGGAAATAAATGTTTGGGCTTAGGTTTATATATTGGTCAAAGCGTAATGATGAAAGCTTATGAAACAAAAATAAAAGTAGAAAGCATTATCAATCAAGGTTCAACTTTTACTTTATATATTAAAAATAAATTTTTATTAATTTAATTTTTTAATTAATACTTGCAAAGTCTCTTTTTCTTTGTTAGTTTGATTATTGCTGTGGAATATAGTGAAAATCTATAACTGTGCCGCAACGGTGATTCTTCAAAAAAGATTAGTCCGATCTTCAGCAAAGAGAAATCTTGACGAGCATCGAGGAATATTTTTATCTCCGATGCTCCCTGACAAGGGAGCTTTTTATTTGAAGAACCACGGCTTAATATCAATATAAAAATTAAGCCCGGTATTTTTACCTGGCTAAGAAAGGTAAAATGGAAAAAAATTCAAACAGAAAAGCTGTGGAGATGGCCATTGGTATTGGTAGCAAACCTAAGGAAGCAGGTTCTCAATGGGCTTATTTAGGGTCACAAAAAATTAATATCGATTCTCAATTGCAAGAAATGGGCCCAGAACTCCAAATTGAAAATGGAGATTGGCAAAAACTTTTATCACAATCAGGCTCTTGGTTGATTGATTTGCTTGATCAAAAAATAGAAAACATTCAAGCAAAAGTAGTTGAACAAGAAACAGCTGTTGAATTAAGACAGTTGTTCGGGGTACCCCTATCTTTGCTAGCTATGCCAGTCTTTGTAGAATTAGAAAAAATGGAATTATTGGCAAGAATAGATTTGAAAAATGAGGCAATTAATATTTCTCAAATTTGGGAACAAATTAATAATAGAGTTTTATATATGGTGCAATTGTTTTTAGCAGGACAGATTGAGCAAATTGAAGATGAAGAAAAAGCCCATCAAGAAGCTCTTCAATCCTCTCAAAAAGAAGCAAAAGGCTTAGAAGCTTTATCAGGAACAGTGAACCAGGTAGAAAATAAATTCTCAACAAAACTCGAAGAATTAAAGAAAAAGAAAGAATTGCTTTTTACAAATTTTAAAAAAGTTGGCGGGAACATTCAGAGTTTAGTTGAGAGTTCTTTTGAAAAAACTATTTTTAGTGCCGGCGGACAGAGCATACAGCCCGCTACTATTAATTAACTACTGATCCCGGGCCAGGATTCGAACCTAGAATAATTGATTCAGAGTCAATGGTGATGCCATTTCACTACCCGGGAGGGTAAATTTTATGATTTTTTTATCTTCTGATTATATAACAAAGTGATTTTTCTTTCAGAGGATAAATATGCACAAAATTTTAATTCTAGAAAATGATTGGCTTGTTTTGTCTTTATTGCGAGACTTTTTCAAAAAACGCAATTACACCATCAATTGCGTACAGTCTTTAGAGAGAGCAGAAGAATTGCTAAAACAACAAACTTTTGACCTGTTATTGTGTGAGAGGATTTTGCCAGACGGCGATGTCTTATCTCTATTAGAAAAAATTAAAGAAAAAAATCTCTTCATGAGGACTTTAGTGTTTAGTCAACAAAAATCCCTTATTGATCGTATTAACACTCTTAAATTAGCTGATGATTTCATAGCCAAACCTTTCAATACAATCGAATTTTTTCTCAAAATAGAAAAATTGCTAGCTTTGGAAAAAAGAATCAAACAATGCAATTTTGATGAGAATGTTTTTTTACTTCGTGATTATCCGTCTACAAAATTACAAAAAGAAAGCTTTCGCCCTCAGGAAATCAAAATTCTAGAATGTTTTTTTAAACATAAAAACATAATTATTTCTTATGAAACTATCGCCACCTATGTTTGGGGATACAAAGAACCCTTGCCCATCAAAAAAACTGTTAATGTTTATGTCAGAAGAATTAGATTAAAACTTAATAATTCATTTAAGATAGAGACAATTAAGAATCGAGGCTATCGATTTATTGATTTAAGGGAAAATAACACTTAAAAGTAGCGCCTTTTTGTTTTTTGGAAATAATTTCTACTTTACCTTTAAATTCCTTTTTAAGAGCGTGACTAATTTGGGCAAGATCAGTATTTCTATGATTTTCTCTAAAGATGAAAAGATTGGTTGTTTTGATGGTTTTTTCTAAAAAAGACAAGCCTTTTCCGCCATGAGTGACGGAAAAAGAAATCACCTTTGAATTTTCGATTTTAGCAGTAACAAGAATGATTCTATTTGAAAAAATATTTTGACAGTAGGCCTGATTAGCTTTTTCTAATAATTTAAATAATATGCCTTGAAAAATAATTTTATTGCCAAATAAGATCATTTCTTCTGGTAAATCAATCTTAATACTATAGATAGTTGCATCTTTTTTGAGTTTAACCAGGCTTAAAACCTCTTTGATGGCGGTTTTGACTAAGAATTTTTTCATGATGAAAAAATTCTAAAGTCACAATATAAAAAAAACTTAAAATTTTACCTATTTTTCTATCTTCCAAACCTGTAAACATGGTGCTTGGTTGGGACGACAGAAGTTCGCTAGTAGGTCTGATTCCGGCAGAGTGATTTTGAGTCGGTGAGAGTTAACAACTAGCAATTTCAAATCAAAATCGTCTGCCTTTTCCCAAAAAAAATTGGGAATTTCTCTAATGGGCTGGCCAATGCCTTCGACATAGATATTGTCAACATTTTTGTTGTGCAAATTCATCAGTATGCCGTCTGGTAGAGTACCGAAATATCCTTCTGTAGCTACAGCTACTTTTTGTGTTTTTGCCAATTCTTCAATTAACAGAGTCGTTTCCTTGATGCCATGACCAGATGACCACTCTTCTAAGTACTGCGAGCGATCGGCTTTACTTAAATGAAGTTGGTCTACATCGAAATAAGCATTTTTAATAAACAAAAAACTAGGAATTAAAATTAATAATAAAGCCAAATATTGTAAAATTTTTCTATTTTTTAAATTTTGAATTGAAATGGCAGCAGAAGTAATAAAAAACAGACTGCTTGGCAGAGCATAGCGAGAGTAAAGAATTTTTCCTAAAAAGATTAAAGGCAATAAGAAAACAACACCTGAGAAGAATAAAATGGCTTGTTTTCGTCTAGTTTGACTAAAAAGCGGTAAAGACAAGATTAAAATAATAGGTCCTAAATAAAGCAGCAGGTGCTCTAGAAAAAAATTGCTGTTTCTAACGATAACATGCAAAATTTCTGGAGAAAAAATTGTTTCTGAATTTTGCAAGAAGTTTCCTCCTACGGCAAATAATTGAGTGAAAAGAGGCACAATTCTGAAACTATAAAAGCTCAAACCAGCAATTAACAATCCCAAACTAATTTTTAAAAATTTATTAAAAATAAATTTTGGACCAATCTTTTCTTCTAAAAAAATAGTCAAATAAAACACAGGAGCAAATAAGAAGGCTGGGGTTTTACTCATGATGCTAAGCAAAAAGAAAAAAGCCAAGCCAAAAATTGACCAAGGGTTTTTGTGCTTAATAATTCTTAAACTAAAATAATAGGCAGCAGTAAGATTAGTAAAGAGTAAAGCATCGGTAATGGCTAGGCGATTATGAAAAAAAGTAAAAGGAAGTGTGCTAAATAAAAACACTGCTAGTAAAGCTGCTTTTTTTTCTTTAAGTTTATTTAAAATCAGATAGATAAAAGAAGCGCTTAGCGCGCCAGCAAACAAAGATAAAAGTCTAGCGGCGAACAGTTGATCACTAAAAATTTTCAAAAAAGGTACAGTAAGCCACATAAAAAGTGGAGTTTTACCATCATTCATAGGATAAAAGAAATAGCGCTGGCAATCATCAATAATCAGCTGTGACCAACGTATATAGATTGATTCATCAGCAAAAACTGGCAAAGCAGTCAATTTAAAAAAACTTAAGCCAAAATATAAGGCCAATAACAAAACAAACAAAAATAAATTTTTATTTTTCACGTCTTCTATTAAATAGGAAAACAACCCCACTAAGCAAGAGGTAGAAGCCAGGAATAACCCAGGTAATGATTTTTTGTAGAGGAAAAAGCAATCTATTATCCAGATGAAAACTCATCCATGGTAAATAATAAAACCAAGGTAAATAGCGTAAAAGAGCAGCGAGAGAAAAAACAATTAATAATTTTTTCAAAAATTTATTTTTCATCAGTGGTGTGAAAACCAAAGACCAAATCAAATACCATGGCAAAAAATATCTAGAACGCTCAGTCAATAAGGGCATAAATAAGGCCAAAGCCATCAGATCGAAAAGATATTTTGTTTTAATGTATTTCTCCAGCTGAGTTTGAAAAAGTAAATAAAATAAAAATGGTAAAAGAACAAGTGTGGCAAATTTAATAGATATGGACAGGGTCATTAAAATAATGATTAAAAATATTTTAAGCGCTTTTTTGCTTTGTAGATTAGTAGCTAGATAAATAGCTAAAAGGGCTGGCGCTAACATCCATAAGTCATTATGAGCACTGCTTAAAAT
The DNA here is from genome assembly GCA_964519685.1 of uncultured Pseudomonadales bacterium. Classification (GTDB taxonomy): domain Bacteria; phylum Patescibacteriota; class Microgenomatia; order UBA1400; family PJMF01; genus UBA1364. The sequence goes on along the minus strand of CAZFIY010000003.1, from coordinate 2,905 downwards.
TTCAATTAAAAATAGAGGATTAAAATATAAAAGTGCTAACTTAAAATAATCAACTTTTTTAAAGAATTTTGTTGTAATTAATAAAGCAAGCAATAAGGACACAAAAGCAAATAATTTAAAAGCAAGAAAAGTTGAGAAGAACTTATGTAGCCCAAGAGCATAAGGTAAGAGAGATAGTCCTGTCCAACCATAGCCATATGGAGCTGGAGTATGAACATTGTTCATGAAACGCAACATTGGTTCATCAGGAAAATTAATAGCAGTCTGAATATGTGGGTTAGCGCCAAAATCAAATACCATCTTAGCATTAAAAATGTAATTAAAAAGATCGTAGGAGAGAGCATTATAAGAAAAAATTAGGGGTAAACTAATAATAATTAAAAATTGCCAAAAGTTTTTTTTATTATTTAAATTTAATTTTGCCCAATTTTTAAGAATTAATAAATAATTAGTAAAAAGTAAAACTATTAAAGCACCATAAAAAATAGTTCTAAAGTTTTGCATGGGCAAAATATTTTTCCAAAGATAAGTTTGAAAATTAACAAAAATATCTGATTTAAGTAAGAATAAATTTGGATCGGTAATCACAAAAGAAAAAACACCAAAAACCAAAAATAACAAAAAATAACTAATCAGCAAAGCATTTTTCATTGTTTAGGGTATTTATGAGTTAAGTCGGCAATTTTAATACGTAAAATGTCTGCAAACATCAGAAATGAATCTCTGAGTGGATTAACGCGATTAGTTTGAAAGTGTTTCCATAAAATTGGCACTTCTTTAAAGTCAAAGCCATATTTCTTAGCTAAATAAAGTAACTCTACGTCAAAAGCACCTGTGAAAGCGTCTTGACGCTCATTTTCTCCAGAATAAATATATAAATTTTTAAATAATTTTTCTGTAGCTTTTTCTGAAAAAAGCTTGAAGCCACATTGGCTGTCTTGAGTACCAGGAACAGCTAATAATTGAACCAGCAAATTAAAACCTCTGCCCATTAAATGTCTGTAAAACGGCTCTTTTTCTCTCTTGGCTCCAACAATTTCTCTGGAACCAAAAATAACTTCATATCGATTATTATATTTTAAGAGTTTACGCACTTCCCTCATTGGAGTAGATTGATCAAAATCAGCAAACAAACGCCAATCTCCTTGAGCTGCTAACATACCAGATTTGACGGTAGGACCTTTGCCCTTATGCTGGTTAATGAGCAGTTTAATTTTTTCATCTCTCAAACTAAATTTTTTTAATGCTAAATCAGTTCCATCGGTGCTTCCGTCATCAGATAGGATTAATTCCCATGGTTTTTCATAAGTTTGTAGAAATTGATAGACCTCTTCAAGAACACCTCGTTGAATGTTTTTAATCTCATTGTAGGAAGGTAAGATAACTGACAAGTAAGGCTTCATATTATTTTATTCATTATAGCGAGATAAAACACTAATTTCTGGACCATTTTCCATTTCAAAAGTTTCCAAAAGACTTTTATTTGGAAAAACAATGATTTCGTAAATTTCCGAATCTAGCACGTTTTCTTCCACTTTTTCTTCATTGATAATAAAAAGTTTTTCTGCGCTGTGATGGTTTTCAATTTTAACTGGTTGGTTTTGATTAGTGCTTAAGAAATAACGATAGTTCATTCCATAGAGATCTTTTGAAGAAGAGAGTAAAACGATATTGTATTTTTCATTTTCTTTTACTCTTTTGTAAATTTCTTGAGTAGTTTGTCTAATATCTCGGATGGTCCAGTCATCATCTTTTAAAGTGTATCTACTACTATTGCTAGTAACAAAGAAGATTGAAAATAATAAAAATAAGAACAAACTCAATAACTTTTTATTAAATTTTGCAAAAAATATTCCATAAAAAATATAAGTAAATGGAAATAAATAAGCAATGTAGTGTTCATAAACTTGATGTTGGTAAATGCTAACGCCAATAATACCTGGAACCAAATAGGCTGCTAAAACTTTTTCGCTATTAGAAATTTTAAATTTATTTTTAATGAGATACAAAAAAGAACTGATTAAAACAATAAACAACAAAGGATGATTAATTTTATTAACCGCGAAACTTGGCTCAAAAAGAACTTGTGAGGCACGATCTTTTAGATCAATGCTGACAAATTTAGTAACAGTAGCAAAACCAACTCGACCCTTTTTTCTATGTAAATCAAAACTTTCTTCTTTGACTAAAATTTTGGTAAATGATCTAACATTTAAAAAATCATGTTTTAAATCAAAAAGGAAAAGAGGAGTTAAAGAAATTATAAAAATGAAAATAGATAAAATAATATGCTGAATTAATTTTTTTTCATTTTTGAAAAATTGATTTCGGTTTTTTCTGATTTTTTCAATTAACTGAATTAATAAAATAATGCCGGCTCCAGATAAAGAAAGCAAAGTAACATAATGTAATTGGATTAAAAGGCTAAAACAAATGCTTACTGCTAACCAATATTTAGTATTTTTTTGCCAGGCTAAATAAGTGAAATAAAACATGAGTAAGCTAAAAAATGGAGCAATATTTGGATTCCAGCTAAATCTAGCTAAATTAACTACTCCAGCGGAAAAGGTGAAAAAAACTGTCGCAAAAATAGCAGTTTTACGATCAAAAACTTTTTTAGTAATTCGAAATAATAAATAGACAGTTAAGACTGATAAGCCAGCGACAGCGTAAACTGGCCCAATGGGGCTTGGATAGGATAAAAATAAAAAAGGCAACATGAAATAATAATAAAATGGTCCTAAATACATGTTGCCGATACTAGTAACTGGGCCGATAAAAACAGGATCTAAATCTTTGAAAATATTGGCGACAAGAAGGGCATCTCTACCTTGGTCTCCTTGAAACATCATGGTATTTTCCAGATTATAAAATCTTAAAAAAATAGCAAAGCCAAGAATTAAAA
>CAZFIY010000002.1:27750-28786 GCA_964519685.1 uncultured Pseudomonadales bacterium | reverse complement strand
ACAGAGCAAAGAAGAACTTAATCAAGTCAGAAAAGAATTAGAATTATTAATTGCTGACATTAGGGGTTTAAATCAAGATGTAGAGATAGTACTTGCTCAAGATGTGGTTACTCCAGGAATTGATGGGGGAAGTGGTTACCACAATTTCTTTTTTCAATTAAGACAATTCATCATGCTACTGCGCCAAAAAGTTAGTAGCGCCAGAAGTTGGGCTCAGCAAATGCAGGCTAAAAGTCAAAAAAAATACGGCTTAAACTACAAAAAAACCAAAGATGTGCACTCAGGCATGAACAATGAAAGAAATGCTGGGGCTAATGCAGTGGGGTAGAAATTAAGCTTTCGAATTCCTAATAAAGAAATATAGTATCGTGAGCATGAACACTGGTAAGCCAAGACTATAGATATTCTCTAAGTTGTAAATCAAAAAATACGTTGTTAAAAAAGCGGAAGATACATTCATTAAATTACCAATTAAAAAGATATTATATCTTTCTCCAGTTTCTTCCTTCTTAGATTTCAATTCCCAAATTTTGGAGGCTCCCTTCAAAGAAAACCAAAAACCTATTATTGGAAGTAGCTCTTGTTTACTCAATAAACTATTAAAAAATAAATAAAAAAGAAAAAAATAAATAGAAGCTTCAATAGTGCCTAAAATTAAAGTTTGTACATTGTATTTTTTAGGCCTTTGTAAATTTGAATAAAACCAAAGTGCTTCAATCACATAGCCAATAAAAAAACTATTAATAATACAGAATAGCAAACCTATCAAAAGTATATCCATTAACATCAAATAATATCAGATATTCGTTTTTTATACAAATTTACAATAGTATAGGACTCCACTCTTCGAGTACTAGGCAAGAATGCCGTCGTACTCTTCGAGTACTAGGCGGGAGCTAATCGCTCTCGCCGTCGGAACCTTTAAAATGAGGTTCTCATCCAGCTCAAGTCTCAACAAAATAAAAAATCGCCTGTATGGCGATTATTTATTTTGTGAGCTTGAGAGGACTCGAACCTCTGACCTCTTCAATGTCAA
>CAZFIY010000002.1:17940-27740 GCA_964519685.1 uncultured Pseudomonadales bacterium | reverse complement strand
AATGAAGCGCTCTAACCAACTGAGCTACAAGCTCGCGCTCACAGGAGGTTATTATATTTCGGACCCTATCTTTTTGCAAGGCAAAAAGGAGCTGGTACGAAAGATACCTTGTGTGAATTTCGGACCCTGTGGGACAAAAGAAGTTTTAACGAATTTTGTATCACGCAAAAAGTAGCTGGTACGAAAGATGCTGTGCATAAATCAAGACGTTTGATTAGACAATTGCTACAAAAGCCTTCATCAGTTATAATTCCCTAGTCGAGATTAATTAAAAATAGTATATAATAAACGACCTTGCGTGATTAGAAAAAAATACAACAAAAATAGAAGTGAACAGATCTATGTGAAAGCGAACCATCAGATTCGCTTTCCCAAAGTTCGCGTTTTAAATGAATATGGTGAATCACTAGGGGAAATGTCCTCTAATGAGGCTTTGGAAAAAGCCATGGAACAAGAGGTTGATTTGGTCTTGGTGACAGAAAAAGCTGAGCCACCAGTGGTCAAAATCATTGAACTTTCAAAATATAAGTATCAGCTCAAGAAAAAAACTGCTGATACCCGTAAAAAGTCTAAAACTCAAGAGCTCAAAGAATTGCGTTTTACCCCCTTTATGGGTGAAGCTGACTTTGAGGCGAGAAATCGCAAATTGAGAGATTTTTTAGAAAAAGGCAATAAAGTCAAACTGACTTTAACCTTTAAAGGCAGACAGATTGTACGTAAAGATTTGGGTTTCGAAGTATTTGAAAAAATCTTTGCCAGCAATGCTGATCTTGGCAAAATTAGTTTGCCACCCAAATTAATTGGTAAAAAATTACAAGCTCAACTTGATCCAATCGGTAAGAAAAAATAGGATTAAAATCTATGAAAAAAATTAAAGTAAAAACCAGAAAAGGTGTTTCCAGACGTTTTCATGTCACTGGAGCTGGTAAAATTATGCGTCGTATTCAAAATCGTCGCCACTTGCGTAAAAACAAAAGTAAAAAAGCCATTAGAAATTACAGAGTGCCAGTTGAAATAACTGGTGCATTTGCCAAAAAAATCAGAAAGATGCTTGGCCTGGCTTAATTTTTTTCTAGAAAGAAAGACTCTTTATGTCAAGAACAAAAACTAGTACTATCCGTCGTCAAAGACACAAAAAAGTCCTCGATTTAACCAAAGGTTTTCGTGGCACTAATAGTCGTCTTTACAAAAGAGCTAAAGAAGCTTTATTACATGCCGGTCAATACGCCTATATTGGTCGCAAGTTGCGCAAACGTGACATGCGTAAATTATGGATTACTCGTATTACTGCCGCCGTCAAACAAGTTAGTGAAAGCTTAAATTATTCTCGTTTTATCAAAGGCTTGAAAACTGCCAAAATCGAGCTTAATCGCAAAATGCTCTCTGAAGTTGCTATCAAAGATTTTGATACCTTCAAAGAAATTATTGCCAAAATTCAAAAATAAGTATATAAATAGATTATTATATGTTAGGTTCTTGTCGTAAGCACACCACCATTTTCCAAGGTTTTTACTTGAAAAGTAAGGCGGGGTAATTTGCGTACAAGTTAAAATAAAAATTAAAAACCCCGCCACAAGCGGGGTTTTTTAGTTTTTAGGAAAGTATTAATTATGAAAGAAGCAATGATGCGCGTGGAGGATCAGCCTGGCCCTATGCCAGAAAATCGAGCTCAAATGCTCATCCAAGCTAGAAATTTGGGTGAAATACTGCGTAATAATCCAAAAATTCAGTCTAATTCTCCAGAATTATATCTTTTGACTTATTTAAAAAGATTTGGTTCTGACAAGGTCTAGAGGTATAATAAAAAAACATGAATCAAATAGAGCCATTCCAATTCTGTCGCGATCTCTCTCAACAAATCGATCAAGAAACTGAAAAGAGAGTGGAATTGTTGCGCACTAAATATCTGGGCAAGAATGGTTTGTTCAAAAAACTTTCTGCTCTTATCAAAGAAGTCCCATCAGACCAAAAGAGACTTTTTGGACAAGAGCTGAATCAATTAAAAACAAAAATTGAGAAAAAACTAGTCAGTTTAGATAGTCATCGAGAAAGTCAAAATAAAATCGACTTGACTTTGCCAGGAATCAAACCTAAAGTCGGTCATCTTCATCCTATTTCCCAAGCTATTGAAGAGATTAGTCAAATTTTTGAAAAAATTGGTTTCAATCGGGTGCGCTATCCAGAAGTCGACTTCGATTATTATGTCTTTGAAGCGCTTAACATGCCTAAAAATCATCCCGCCCGTGATGAGTGGGAGACTTTCTTCGTCGACGCTCCAGCAAACGAAAAACTGGGCAAAATCGTCCTAACCACTCACACTTCCAATGGTCAAGTGCGTGAAATGGAAAGACTTAAGTCACAACCGCCAATTCGCATGATTAACGTTGCACGTACTTATCGCCGCCAAAGTGATGCCACTCACACTCAAATGTTCCATCAGTTTGAAGGTTTAGTAATTGATAAAGGTATTAATATCCAACATCTCAAAGGAACTTTGGATCATTTTGCCCAGAATTTTTATGGACCAGGCACCAAGAGTCGTATCAGACCGTTTCACTTTAAATTCACTGAACCATCTTTCGAGGTCGATTTTAGTTGCCACATTTGTGGAGGAACAGGCAAAATCTCAGCTAAACAAAATTGCCGCTTTTGCAAATCTGGCTGGCATGAAGTCGGTGGCGCTGGCATGGTTCATCCCAATGTTCTGAAAGCTGGTGGAATTGATCCAGACGTGTACACGGGTTTTGCCTTCGGTTGGGGAGTAGAGCGCACCTACACTTTGAAAAAGGGCCTCAACATTGATGACATCAGACTTTTTTATTCAGGTAATTTAGAATTTTTGGAACAATTTTAATATGAATATTTTGATCCCAGATAAGTGGCTACGCGAGCACTTAGAAAGCAAAGCCACTAAAAACGACATCCAAAAATATTTGTCTCTCAGCGGACCTTCCGTGGAGAGAATTTACGATGATGAAGTTTACGACATCGAAGTGACCACTAATCGCGTCGACAGCATGTCGGTACGTGGCATTGCTAGAGAAGCAGCCACTATCTTAAAAAGAGCTGGCTTTGACGCTAAACTGAAAAAAGTTGAATTCCCAGAAATTAAAAAACATCCTAACAAAAATCTACCATTACCAGAAATAGTTTATGAGACTGATTACGTGCATCGAGTTTTGACAGTGGTACTGACGGATCTAAAACACGTAGCCAGTCCAACATTCATGCAAGAAAGATTGCAAGCTATCGGCGTCAATGTGCATGAAGCTTTGATTGACATCACCAACTACATTACTCATGAGCTCGGACATCCTTGTCACGCTTTTGACTATGACAAAATTATGGCCAAAGGTGGCAAAATTATTATCAAGGAAGTTAATAAGGGTAAAAAGTTTATCACCTTGGATGAAGTGGAACATGAAACCTTAGGTGGAGAAATTGTTTTCGAATCGGCTGATGGAGAAATTATTGATTTACCTGCAGTTAAGGGTACTCTTAATACTGGAGTAGATCACAACACCAAATCAATTTTGTTTTGGATTGAATCTCTTGATGCCAAAAAAGTACGTTACGCTTCGATGGGTCATGCCATTCGCACCATAGCCGCTCAGCTTAATGAGAAGAATGTCGATCCTCATTTAGCTAAAGAAGTTATGGAATATGGTGTGCAATTATTTAGTCAACTTTGCCAAGCCAAAGTAGCCTCAGAACTTTATGATTATTTTCCTGTTCCAAAAATTCCTAAAAAAGTAATCGTCAAATTTAAAACTATTGAAAATTATCTTGGCATTAAACTCAAAGAAAGTGAGATTAAAACTATCCTATCTGATTTGGATTGTCAGGTGGAAATAAAAGATGAAACTGTGATTGTCACTCCACCAACTTTCCGTAGCGACATTCAAATTCCAGCTGACGTCATTGAAGAATTAGCTCGCATTTATGGTTATCATAATTTGCCCAGCAAACTCATGGATGGAGAATTAGCCATTAATCCAGATCCTAATACCGATTATCGTCTGGAAAGTTTGATCAAACATTTTTTAGCCAATATCGGTTGGCAAGAAATTTATAGTTACTCGTTGATCAGCGCTCAACAAGCCACTGATGCTGGTTATAAATTAGACGCACATCTCAAATTAGCTAATCCACTCAAAGAAGAGAATACTTATTTGCGTCGTAGTCTGATTCCTTCCTTGATTGAAGTACTTGATAATAATCCAGCACAAAAAAGTCTCTCTGTTTTCGAAATGGCCAATGTTTATCATCCGCAAGATCAAGATTTGCCAGAGCAAACTTTGATTTTGAGCTTACTTTCCAATAAAGATTACCGTCAGGTGAAAGGCGACTTATTGAGTCTTTTTGAACGTTTATATATTTTTGCCAATGACCAACAGTTAATCGTCAAAGAAAAAATTCCCAAAGAAATACAAATGCCTATTGCCACTCAAGAAGCAGAATTAATTATTCAAAGTGGCAAAAGCAAAACCCATCTAGGCTCAATTAGTGTTCTCAGTCAAGGTTTGATTGCTATCGAATTGATTTTGGCGAATGTGTTGAAGGTCGCTCATCAGTATCCGCGCTACCAAAAATTAATTAAGACTGCTTCCATTATCGAAGCGCTAACTTTTACTCTCAAACCAAATACCGCTATTGGCGAACTGATGACCGCCTTCACTCAAATTGATCCTCGCATTAAAAAAGTCGAATTACTAGATATTTACAAAAGCAATTATAGTTTCAGCTTCATTTTTCAAGATAAAAAAGTTAATATAAGCAATGAAGAAGTCGAACCCATCAGACAAAAAATCGTTAAGATGGCACAAAATGAATTTAAAGCGCAATTGGTTGGACAAATTTAAACAAAAAAACACTCTTGATTTCATTAAATTGTTTTTGTTCTTTTTCATTATTTTCACTTTTAGTTTCAATTTATTTTATAAGCTGACGATTGATGGAGCCTACGTGCGCGGTTTGTTAGTAGATTATTTAATTCCCAAAATTTACCTAAGTGAAATTTTTTCAATTCCTTTTTTGGCCATTGGTTTGAAGCAACTTAAAAAAATTAAAATTGAAACTTACCTCTGTTTCCTGATTTTATTTTTAATAGGTCGTCAATTACTGAGTCAAAGTCCCTTGGCTGCTTTTGTGCAATTACTGCACTTGTTTGAAATCTTATTATTTTTCGAAGTTAGCAGGCGCGATCCGCTTTTCAAAACTAAATTGGCAGAAAAATTTAGTTTAGGGGCAATGCTGAGTGTGGTAATTTTTCAAAGTTTACTGGCTGTTTATCAGTTCATTTTTCAAAAATCGCTCTTAGCTTATCAATTCTTAGGAGAAACTAATCTCCATGATTTGGCCAATATTAGTAAAGGTCAGTTTTTTTTCGCTGAAAAAATTTTGCCCTATGGCGCCACACCGCATCCTAACATCTTGGCAGGGATCGTCATTATATTATCGATTTTGATTTGGCAAAAAATTAAACATTTACCCATCCTACGCTTAGCTCTCATCGGCAATGCTTTGTTAATTATTTTTCTCACTCAGTCGCTGAGTGCTTTTTTAACTTTGCTTTTATTTGCTGTTTATTTAATTTTCAAAAAATTTGAAATCAAGAAAATTTTTCTAATTGGAGTTTATTATTTTTTCTTACTCTTGCTGCCGTTTTTCTTAGAAAAATTCTCTGCCGTTTGGCCCAATCAAAATTCGATTACCAGACGCATTGTTTTGAACCAAGCTAGTTTGGAAATGTTTCAACACAATCTTTTATTTGGAGTAGGCATTAATAACTTCACTCTTAATTTAGAAGAATACGCCACCAATAAAGAAGTGGTGCGCTTCGTGCAACCAGTCCATCATTTATTATTTTTAATTTTAAGCGAAGGGGGATTGTTGCTTTTAGTCACCATTTTCCTGCTCATCAGACAAGCTAAAATTAAAAGCTTTTACACTAAATCTTTGATTCTCCTGGCTATCGCCAGTTTAGATCACTACTTACTGACTCAATTTTCTGGGATGAGCTTATTGGCGTTGTTTTATTTATTGATTTAAAAAATTAGTTCTCAGTATTTGCACTGCCAGAGGCTGGAGTAGGCGTTAGAACAGTGGATGGTTGAGTCGGAGTAGGCTCCACATAATTCCAAGTCATCCCATCTGTACCAATCTTCACTTTGTTACTTTCCTTAGTGCCGCCACTTTTGGAATAGGCTTTGGCGTAAAGTTCGTATTTGCCTCTCTCTAGTTTAATTGTGCCTTGAATTTCGCGCTGATTTTCAACTGTGTCTCTTTTTTCATAGTCTTTACCTTCGGCTTTGACGTAGAGTTCTATTTTTGCCACACCAGCATCACTGCCAGCTTTGATTTTATAAGTCACATCTGTACCAGAGATATTTTCTTCGTTTTTGGGCATCTCTAAATTGACACTAATATCACTTTCAGATCCACAATATTCGGTCGGATTGCCATAGCGGGAATCGGTTTGTGAAGTCAACCAAGCATCAATTCCTTCCTGCCAACGATTACGTCCATCCTCACTAATCGGGTCATCTTCTCTCAATACAATAAATTCTTTTTCATTGTAATCACCCACGGCAATTTTAGCCTCAGTGGCTAGCTTGTTTTCTTCACCTTTACAAACTTTCAGCCAACGATGAATCGGATCTAATTCATTACTCAAAGTGCCTTTGATAATGTAATCCCATTTCACCGGGAAATTATCATGACTTCTTTGACCAGAAATGGCATCTAATTCCACACGATCGACGTTGGACGGCATTTGCCATTCAGGGGCTTTATATCCCAAATCCAAAGCAGTAAAAATGATACGACGCCAGATCGGTGAAGCACCAGTGATACCAGAAGCCACATAGCTCATTGGCGTATTATCATTGTTACCAACCCAGGTTGCTACAATCACTTCCTGACTCCAGCCAATCGTCCAGTTATCTTTCATATTGTTGGTAGTACCAGTTTTGACCGCAATCGGCTTACCAGTGTTAAGTAGGGAATTGGCTCCAAAAGCTAAAAGCCTGGCATTATTATCAGACAAAATGTTATTAATGATAAAAGTCTCTCCTTCATCAAGAATTCTTTGTCCTTCTACTTGATGATGTTCATAAAGTAAGTTGCCATTTTGATCTTCAACTCTAAGAATCGAAACTGGTTCGATCTTCAAGCCACCATTAGCAAAAGCGCTATAAGCAGTCACCAAATCAATCATTTTCACTTCAGCACCGCCAAGCGTAATGGCAAAACCATAACGACTTAAGTTAGCTTTAGTTGGCTCCAAAGTCTCCAAGCCCATGGTATAAGCCAAATTCAAAAAATTCTCTAAACCGACGATCGCCAAAGACTTCACTGCTGGAATGTTAAGAGAACTACCAAGTGAATCACGCAAGCTGACTGGACCACGAAATTTGCCGTCATAGTTTTTAGGAGTGTATGATTCTTCTTTTTCGTTGCGATTAAAAGTTGTCTGGACATCCATCAACATTGAAGCGGGGTTATAGCCTTTTTGGATCATCGCCAAATAAGTAATCGGCTTGATCGAAGAACCAGGCTGACGCAAACCATCAGTCACAACATTAAACTGTCCACCAATTTCGCTGTCAAAATAATCTTTGCTGCCCACCATCGCCAAAACTTCACCAGTTTTGGGATTCATCGCAAAAGCTGCGCCGTTACTAATATTATATTTTTTAACACTTTCCACCTCTTCCATGACTGCCATTTGTGCTTTTTCCTGCAATTTCCAGTCCAGAGAAGTAGTCACTTTCAAACCACCTCTACTCAACACTTCGCTACCAAACATTTCCTCTAATTGTTTGCGTACATAAAAAATAAAGTGTGGTACCTTAATTTGACTCATGGCCCGTTCAAATTTCAAATTTTCTATCGAAGCCAAAGCATCTTGGTAAGCAATATCCGTGATGTAACCATTATCTTTCATGGCAGCTAAAACTGCTCTAGTACGCATTTGCCAAAACGGTTTACCGTCATCATCTAAACGACCAGAATAAGGCGAGTAGACACTCGGGCGCTGAGGCAAACCAGCCAGAAAAGCTGACTCTAACAAAGTCAATTCTGCCACGGGTTTATTGAAATACATTTCTACCGCCGTACCCACACCCCAACCATTACCACCATATGGCGATTCATTTAGGTACATAGCTAAAATTTCGTCTTTAGTGAACTTTCTTTCGATTTGAGTGGAAATGACAAATTCCTTAAATTTACGAGTGATAGTTTTTTCATTACTTAAAAAGACATTTTTTACTAATTGCTGAGTGAGAGTAGAACCACCCACCACACGACCACCTCTAAAAATCAAGTTGTAAGGAATACGCACGATCGTCAAAAGATCAAAACCTTTGTGTTTATAAAAGTCCTTGTCTTCAATAGCAATCGTTGCATGTTTGAGATCATCTGGAATTTGTTCAAAATTAACTGGATTGCGTCGCTCTTCCTCGAAAAGATCGTAGAGCAACTGTCCATCACGATCGTAAATTTTACTACTAAAACCTTCACGTCTGACTACTTCACCGGGTTTAGGTAAATCTTTGGAATACCAGGCAAACATCACTAAAAACAAAATAATTCCCAAAATTACCATGCCCAAAAAAGCAATGGCAATCAAGCGCAGGCGCTTAGCCTTGAGTAATCTTTTTTCTTCAGCTGACAAGAAACGACTTTTTCTAAAACGGCGGGATTTGAATCGGCTTGGCATAAAACTCAACAGTTTCCTTCGGACTTTCAAAAAAAATAATTTAAGATTTTCAGGTAAAACAAATTTTCGCACAGATTCATTTTACCAATTAGTCGCTACAAGTCTAGCAGACTTAATGTTAGAATAAGTCCATGATGCCAGACACAGATCAGCAAAAAATTGAATTCGTCTTGAGTCGTGGAGTGAGTGAGGTTTTACCTAGCAAGGCTGGTCTCGCCAAACTAATGACTGAGAAAAAAATCCGTCTGTATCTGGGTATTGATCCGACTGGGGCTTTTTTACATCTGGGGCATGCTGTCGGTTTGCGTAAACTGCAACACTTCGCCAATCTTGGTCATCAGGTCATTTTATTAGTCGGCAATGGCACCGTTAAAATCGGTGACCCTACTGGTCGCGATGAAAGTCGCCCGATGCTCGATGACGCCACGATCGAAAAAAATTTTCAGGAATGGAAAAAACAAGCTAGCAAAATTCTCGATTTCAAAAAAATTGAAATTCGTCACAATGGCGACTGGCTAGATCAACTTAACTATGCTGAGATCGTGAAATTGATGGCTAAAACTACCGTCCAACAACTCATCGAAAGAGACATGTTTCAAAAAAGAATCAAGGATGGTTTACCAATTTTCGGTCACGAAATTATGTATCCACTCTTGCAAGGTTATGATTCGGTAGCTATGGATGTTGATCTGGAAATTGGTGGGACCGACCAAACTTTTAACATGCTGATGGGTCGCCAACTTCAAGAACAGTACAACGGTCATGAAAAATGGGTACTTACTACACCACTAATCGAAGGTACTGACGGCCGCAAAATGAGCAAAAGTTTCAATAATTATGTCGCTCTGACTGATGAACCCAGACAAGTGTATGGCAAATTGATGAGTATCAAAGACGAATTAATCATCAAATATTTTGAAGTTTTAACTGATGTTGATAGTCAGGAAATTACTAACATGAAGAAAGCCATGGCTGACGGCGCTAATCCCATGGAATTCAAGAAAAAGCTAGCTTTTACTATCACCGAAATACTGCATGATCACCAACAAGCTTATGAGGCTTCCATGTTTTTTAC
>CAZFIY010000002.1:0-17930 GCA_964519685.1 uncultured Pseudomonadales bacterium | reverse complement strand
AAGAAAAAACTAGCTTTAACGATTACTACTAATTTGCATGATACTGAGACCGCCAAAGAAGCAGAGAATTTTTTCACCAAAACTGTGCAAAATGACGAAATGCCAGATGAAAGTCTGTTCCAAGATTTAACTATTCAAACCATTACTAAAGCTGATGGTCAAAAAATAAAAACCATTGCACCTAATGCAAAATTTGGCTCCACTGAACTCAATCGCTTGATTACACAAGGTGCTGTCAAAATTATGCCAGAAAGTAAAAAAGTGACGAGTAGAGAAGAATTTTTAAATTTAGCAGCTGGCACTAAACTGCAAATTGGCAAGCGTGACTGGTATAAAATCACTATCAAAGACTAAACCTATGACCAAAAAACAAAGAGAGAGATTCGTAAAATTTTTTGCCATTTTTGCAATTGTCGCCATGATTTTGGGTAGTGCCGCCAGCGCCTTATTGCTGTTTTTATCTTAAACGTGGCTAAATTTAAAGTACAAAAACAATAACTATGTACCAACTTCAAGATTCAGTCTTAGTCGTTAAAGGTATTGGCAGTAATTTACAAAAAAGTTTTCAAGAATACCAAATCGAAAATATTTTAGATTTATTATTGCACTTACCCTTGCGCTATGAGGATCGTTCTGACATCAAAACTATTGCCGAAATTAAAAGTCTGGAGTTTGCAGAAACCCAACTACAGAAAAGTTCAGAAAATCAAAAAGTTAAAATTAATTTCGCCACCACCAAGGCCAAAGTTCTCAAGTGGAATGAGTATCGCAAAGGTAGATTATTGATTAGTCGTGCCACTATTGCTGATGATAGTGAGCAAATTAATTGTCTTTGGTTTAATAATAAATTTTTAAAAAATAAAATTATCGTTGGACAAAATTATTATTTTTCTGGTCAAATTAAAGATGGTCAACTCATGCAAGCTACTGTAGAAAAAGTGGCTGATGATCAAAATCAACTTCATACTGGCAGATTGGTGCCCATTTATCCTCAGCTAAGTGATCTTAAACAAGGCAGCTTGCGCCGTATTTTGGCAGAAATTATTGGCAAATTACATCAGAGTGGAAACTTAGAAGAAGTTTTTAAAAACTTGCATTTTCCTTCAAGCATTGAAGCTATCGTCACTGCCAGAGAAAGACTGGCTTTGGAAGAAATTCTGTATTTAATGCAAATTTCCGCACGACACAAACAAGAGCATCAAAAAAAATCGAGCCTTTTTTGTTTGCCATCAACGAACAAGCAACAGATGCCCGAATTGCCCTTTACTTTGACCGCCGCCCAAAAACAAGCCGTCAAAGAAATTCTAACTGACCTTCAACAAAAAGTGCCGATGAATCGTCTTTTAGTGGGTGATGTCGGTAGTGGTAAAACCATTGTGGCTGCTATTCCTGCTAGCCTCATGGTAGAGTCCGGACAAAATGTCTGTTTGATTGCCCCGACCAAAATTTTAGCTCAACAACATTACCAAAATCTCTCTGCCATTTTTAAAAACATTAATTTTGTCCTTTTAGATGCACAAAACAAACTCAAGGAATTGAAGCCAGCAACTTTCTATATTGGCACCCACGCTTTATTGAACCAATTGCAAAAAATTAAACCTAGTTTGGTCATTTATGATGAACAACAACGCTTTGGCGTTAAACATCGCCACTTGGAAACATATCTAGATCAAGCAAAAGATTGCCCTCATTTGCTCAGCATGACTGCTACACCTATTCCGCGCACTCTAATGTTGAGCATTTTTAGTCATTTGGAAGTTAGTTATCTCGATCAAATGCCAAATTCCAGAAAAATGGCTACTACTTGGCTAGTTCCTCAGGCCAAAGAGCAAAAAGCTCTGGAGTGGCTGACCAAAGAATTATTGGATGATAATAATTATCAAAAACAAGCCTTGGTAGTTTGCCCATTCATCAATCCTTCTGCGCATAAAGCCACAGAAAATGTAGCCGCCGTCAAAGCAAGTTTTGATCTGATCAATCAAGAACTGAAAAGAATTTATCAAAAATTAAAAATAGATAAAACCAAGCAACTTAAAGTGGCGATCTTACACTCTAAATTGAGCAAGCAAGATCAACAAAAAATCATTCAGGCAGTTTATGCCCAAGAAATTCAATTGCTCATTAGTACGCCAATGATTGAGGTGGGTGTAGATTTGCCCAATGCAGATATCATTGTCATTCAGTCGGCAGAACGTTTTGGTCTCTCTAGTTTGCATCAGCTGCGAGGTAGAGTTGGACGTCAGGGACAAGACAGCTATTGTTTGCTTTTTAGTTCGGATGACCCAAGCACCAAAGCACCAAATCAATCACGTTTACAAAATTTCTGTCAAGAAAAAGATGGCATGAAACTGGCACAACTCGATTTGGAAAACAGGGGAGCCGGAGACATTCTGGGCTATCAACAAAGCGGTCTTAATAATTTAATTTTTGCCTCTTGGACCAATAGTCAAATTATCAAACAAGCTCAAGAAAAATTACAAAAAGACCCAAGTTATCAACCTTTTTTGGCAGACTACTGTCAGAGTCGTTACCTAACAAAAAAAATCGACACAATTAGTAACTAAAACTTGCTTGTCACTCATAAACTCTGCTATCATTAATAAGCATGCCAAAAAATATTCAAAGGTGTCCTAAATCCAGGCAATCTGGTCAGGTTGGGATCATCGTATTACTTATTTCAGCCATCATATTAGTAATTGGTCTTTCAATTGCCAGTCGCACCATCAAAGAATCACAAAGTACCGTCGCTCAGGAAGATAGCGCTCGTGTATTTAGTACCGCTGAATCAGGTATTCAACAGGCTTTGAGTAATATTTTTCAATTCGAAAGTGATCAAAATGCCACTTTACCAGCAGATTTTTCTTTCGATGATGCCAACCTCAATCAAGTCAGTATCACTTCAGCACAAACTTTCGAAGCTTTTTTACCAGAAAAAAATGTTGTAGAAATCAAAATTACGGCTGGACAAACTGGTAGCGTAAATCTCGATTGGTCCAAAAGCACTTGCGGTCAAGGAGGAGCAAATTTATTGGTCAGCCATTATTTCTCAAATGGGGGAGTTTATGATGTTAACTATTATTTAATTGGTAATTGTCCAAATTACAGTGATCAAAATCTAATTAGCGCAGACGCATCCACCATGTCTGGCTATAATTTTGCCTATGGTTTGCCAGTTTCTGCTGCTAATAATCAAAATGCTTTTATCAGAATTATGCCTATTGGCAGAGGAACTGATCTACATGTTGGAGCCACCACTGGTCTCACATCAAATACTCAATATACCATTCTTTCTCTAGCACAAATGCCCGATGGTTCTAGCGCCAAGGCAATTGAAGTCAAAAGATCTATACCTAGCGCTCCAGCATTTATGGATTTTGCCCTGGTAAGCGGAGGAAGTTTAGTAAAATAGAAAACTAAAATATTAATTGAAATATGTCAATCACTGCCCTAGACATTGGTACTCAAACTATTAAAATTGTGGTTGCTAAAGATAGTAATGGTCAGGTATTGAATAAAGCTTTAGAAGTACCAAATAAACTTGGTTTAGTTATTCCCAAAAATGATCAGGAAGCCCTGCAATATTCGGAAATGATTAATAATCTTTTCCATGATTATAAACTGGATCAGACAGATGTTAGATTGAGTTTGCCAGAGTATCTAGTTGCAAATAAAGTGATTGAAATTCCTTATTTAACTGATGCCGAACTAGCTTCAGCTATTGGATGGCAAGCAGAGCAAGTCATTCCTATCCCCAAAAATGATTTAACACTGCAATATCAAGTGATTCAAAAACCAGAAAAAAAGACTCCTGATGCAAAAATGAAGGTTTTATTGGTAGGCTCTCATAAATCTCTTATTGAAAGAATTAATAATGTTTTTCTTGGCATTGGTATTGAAGCCACTTTGATGGAAACTCAAATTTTTTCAGTCATTCGCGCTCTAGATATTCAAAGCGATGATCCAGAAACCATTGTGCTTAATATGGGAGCAAGTGGTAATGATATTGCTGTAGTAGCCAACGGTTTATTTGAATTTGTTTTTAATTCAAAAACTGGCAGTTCTTTAATTGATTCTGCCATTGCTCAAAGTTTTAACTTGGATCTTAAACAGGCTCAAGAATATAAGATTAATCATGGGCTAGACGCTAATCAATTGGATGGCAAACTTATTCAAGTGATCACACCGATCATCGACAACTTAATGATCGATTTGCAAAAGGCTATTCGTTTTTTCACTCAATATCATTCTGAGCAAAAAATCAAAAGAATAGTTTTGTCTGGAGGACCAGCGCAAATGAAAGGCTTGTTGGAAAAATTGCAACAAACTCTCAATTTGGAAGTTTTACAGGTAGCTCCTTTTGCCAAGGTTAAAAATCAGATTCCAGAAAAAAATCAATTGAGTTACGCAGTTTGCATGGGGTTGATCGCCAGAAAATTATAAAATAGCCATGATCAATATTAATTTTTTTTCCAATCGCGTCTCAAAAAAGATTAAGCAAAAAAAAAGAGATGCCAAGATTTTTCGCATTAGCACTTATGTGCTAATTGGTATTATAGCGATCATGGTTGGTACGTTTGCCTTTAAGTTTTATAACAGTTTGCAAATTAATAACACCAATACCAAAATTAAAGAATATAAAGAAAGTATTTTGGGTCAAGAAAGTGTAGAAATTAACTATTTAATTTTTGTCAATAAAATTAAAGTAATTAGTGAAATTTATCAAAAGAGAAGTAATAAACAAGAAGCGATGAACTATTTTGCTGAAACCTTTGTCGGAGTGGCAGATATTGTTGGCATGAGCTATCAAGAGGATCAAGGAGGCTTAATTTTACAACTCAGTAGTGATAACATCTTCAAATTACAAGCCGCCAATGAAATTTTAGATTCTCCAACTCTAAGAGAGCAATACCAGAATATTGAAAAAAGTGCGCTCACACGCACTGATCAGGGCAGTTACAAGCTAACACTTAAATTAGAATTGAAAACCAATGATTAATAATTTAAATAAATTCAACTGGAGACTATTTTGGAATACACGTAAAGAATTGATCTTGGGTATTTTATTTATTGTTTTAAGTCTAATGATTTTATTAATCGGTATTTTGCAACAAATTTCTCCGATCAGTGCAGATCTTAAAGAATTAAAAGAAAAGCAGGCTGAGATGAACAAATTCAATGAAAAAGCTGAACAACTGAAACAATTGGCAGTAGATCCTAATTTTAATCAATCGTCATCAATTGATAAAGTTTTGCCTTCTCACAAGCCACTTTTAGAAATTCTCAGTAATCTTAATAGTGTCGCTCGTAGTTCCGAAGTAGTCATTAAAAATTTCAGCTTAAATCCGGGGGAAATTGCAACTGACACAACTAAAGTGAAAAAAACCACCACTAATCAAAAATATGATTATTTAGATCTAGACTTTACTGTCAGCGGACAACTATGGAGAATTCAAAATTTTCTGACTTTGATCGAACAGGTAACACCAATTAGCACTGTGACTAGTATTTCTATTAACCGCAATATTGATGAAGATAAAGATGCTCAAGCTCAAGCAGATCTAGTGTTGCGCACCTTCTTTTTTACTCAACCTATTAAAACCACTATTACTAGTCCTTTGCCAATCATTGCCGCAACTGATAGAAAAATTATCGATAGCATCAATGAACTTGTACCTAATTCTCTTGAACAACAAAAGGATGTAATTTCAGGAGATAGAGGAGATTTATTTGGTCTGCAAAATCAGACGATAGATGAATTGGAAAAAGAATTAAACGCAACGGAAGAAGAACCATCAACAGATTAATCTTCTTGCAAAACCACTCGCACACGCAAGTGATCTTTGACTGCTCTGACTTGAGCTAGTTTGCGAATGGCCTTGATGACGTTACCACCTCTACCAATCACGCGACCAATGTCGTCAGGATGCAATTTAAGTTTGAAAACTGTCAAACCCATTTCATCAACTTCGGTAATCTCCAAATCTTCTGGATGCTCCACCATGCGCAGTAAAATGAATTCGAGTAAACTTTTCATATTTTAAGCTTGAGTTTGTTCTTCTACTTTGGTTTCTTCAGTTTTGACTTCTTCGACTTTAGCTTCTTCAGCCTTGGCTTTGGCTTTTTTAGAAATGCCAGCTTTTTTGGCTGGGAAAGGATTGCCAGATTGGAAACGTTTGAAAAGAGCAGCTACGGTTTCAGTCGCTTGAGCACCTTTTTTCACCCATTCTTCATAAGCTTTGACATCAATTTCTAATTTTTTAGGTACCACTGGAGAATAATGACCAAGTAAAGCTACGTATTTGCCGTCTCTTTTGTCACGAGCTTCATTGACCACTATACGATAGTGAGCCTGATGTTTTTTACCGAATCTAGCGAGTTTGATTTTTAACATAGAGATGAATTTTACCTTGAAACCCAAAATTTCTCAACAAGAGTTTCAGATTAACTTTTGTAGCGCAGTAGAGGCAGCAGCTTGCTGGGCAATTTGTTTACTATGACCAGTGCCCACGCCCCAAACTTCTTCTCCGACCAGAACTTCTACAGTGAATTCTTTATCGTGATCAGGTCCAATCGCCTTGATCACTCGATAAACTGGGGTACTGAGTGAACGAGCCTGTACTTCTTCTTGCAATAAACTTTTTTGATCTTTATAAGCGCGGTTTTGTAAAATTGTCTGAAATTTAGGAAATAAGTGCAAAGCTAAAAATTCTTGTACATTAGCAAAGCCCTGATCTAAGTACATTGCTCCGATGACTGCTTCCATCAGATCTGCCAATAAACTTTCGTTTTCGCGACCACCACCACGTTCTTCGCCTTTGCTTAAAAACATTTTCTCATTGAGCTTAAGTTCTTTAGCCAACTGAGCCAAAGTCTCGGTGCGCACTAAAGCACTGCGATAAGCCGTCAACTTTCCTTCATCTTCTTGAGGATAATTTTCATATAAATATAAAGTCGCGGCCAACTCCAAAACTGCATCGCCCAGAAATTCCAAGCGCTCGTTGGATTGATCAGCAGTCGTGCCTGACTGACTTTTTTCATTAAGAGAACTGCGGTGGGAGAGAGCAGTGATCAGTAATTGGGGATTTTTGAAATCTAAAGTCATGACTAACCTAACTCATATTCATCATAGACCAATTTGGCTAATTCAGCTACGCTGGCGTGAGCTTCCTCGGTCAATTCCTGATAAACAGTTTTTTCGTGAAGTTCAATTTCAAATTCTTTGTTGATACGATCAACTAAGCGACTCAAATCAACATCTAAGTCCAAGCCCAAATCTTCTTCCAAATCTGCATCGGGCACCACTTCTTCAATGTTGTTACCAGTAATATCGGTCAATAATTGACGCAATCGGTTAAACACTTCTGGATCAATTTTCTTCATTTGCTGTTTCCTGTTCTTCTTCTTTAAATAAAATTTTCCCTAAAACACCATTGACGAATTTAGCTGAGGTTTCACTACCAAATTCCTTAGCCAATTCAACTGCTTCATCCACTAGAACCTTCTTAGGTGTTTTTTCAGTCTGACTTTCAAAAATAATCAAGCGCATAATCGCTAAATCGACTTTATTAATCTCGGTCAAAGGACGTTCTGGAGCGTGCTTGGTGATTTCGGCATCAATTTTTACTGAGGCTTTTTGAATTTTCTTAAGTAATTTTGCATCGGCCTCTGAAATTAACTCTTCATCTAGATATTGTTCATCCTCCTTGGTGAAAGTGTTGGCAAAAAGCATTTGCATCAAGAAGACACGACGCTCATGGCGATCATCTCGTTTAATAGCAGGATCATCATCTAAAAAATACATAACTGTAGGCTAGGTGAGAAAAAAGCTTTTTTCAAGAGGCAATTATTGCCTATTTTTACAGACCCAAACTCTTGAGTATAGATGCTACAAAACCTTGCTTGTGCAAAGGAATAGCATTGGTCTTTGGATCTTTTTTGACGTTAGCTTTATTGCCAGCACGGCGTTTGCCTTGTTCAACTCGAGTAACTTTATTTTTTGGTAGTGCACCCATAGGATTTCCTTTATTTATTTCTTATCGAAAAGAAGGATTATACCTGCTCGGGGAGAGAAGTGCAAGATTTGACTAAATTATAGGATATAGAGTAGAATTTCCTAGTCGAGTCTTATTGTTAACAACTTGATCAAAAACTAAACTCGAGAAATGTTTTTGATTTTAGGGTTTAAATATGTCCTCATATATAACAAATAAAGAACAATTTCCTTTCTTGAACCAAGAAGAAAATAAGCAAGGTAGCGAATTTTCCAAAGGTCTTACCCGATCAATGCTTAGTGCCAATAAATTAAGAGCTGGTGCTTATGTTGAGTTCTTTCTGCGCGATGTGCCGAAATCCATGCGCAATCAATTAGCCGAAAAATTCAATGGCGCAGTCAAGTCTTATAACAGAAATCGACACAAAATTATTGATGTCATTCGCTATGGTTATAATCCAGATGCTAAACTTTTTACGATTGAGGAACAATTTGGCACTGCCGCTGCCATTTTTCAAAGCATCAGGGATATCTTGCATAAATATCCACAAAAAAGATATGAAGAACCAAAAACTATTCACTCAACTGCAAAAGAAGAAGAAAGTCCAGCTGATAAACTCAGAAAGAGGCTCATGTACACTGGAGTTATTGTTTCAGAGGCCACTCTTTTAACTGCTTGTGCCGTGCAAGCTCCAATGATCCAGGAATTACCAAATAGTGCAGGGGAAGCTATTGATTCCTCTAAAGATTTGATTAATAACACTGAAGATGGACAAGAAATAAATCTTGAAACAAATACTCAAAACGGCACCAACGAAGTTACTCCAGAGAGAATCCCGACGGTTACTCCTCAAGAACTAAGTGGACTTAGTGCTGATATCAGTGATGAAATTCAAGCAGCAGCAGACAAAGCTGACTCAGCGAGCAGAACACAATTTGAAATGTCTCAAAGAGCAGAAGTTGCTGCTAAAATTTTCGCTACTAGTTTAACTAATCCAGAAAATCCAGCTGACAGAGTGCTAGATTCCAATTCTTTTTCCATTGGCATTACCCCAGATGGAATTGCTTATCTCATGATTGAAGTTGACAGTATTTGGGGCAGAGCAGGTGAAGTAGCTATTGTCGACACTGGCAATGATAAAGGCATGTTTGTTTCCTTGACCGGAGCAGGAGTGGAAAATGGCACCCTATCTCTAGATGAAAAAGGTTATTATGCAGTCGCCAAAGATGAATCAGGTGCGATCGTGGCTGCAGTTGACTCAAGCAGACAATGGATAAAAAATCTAGATCAGTCAAAAAAATTACCAGAAATTGATATTAGTCAACAAATGGTTGAAGCTTACCTAAATGGCAAGATTGATTATCCAAATGATTTAGTAGATGAACAAAAAGCTGCTTTTGAAAATGCCCTGGCTGCTGCAGAAGCTAATTTACCCTATGAACAGCAAAAGAAGCTAATCGAAGATAGATTCGAAAAAGGCAGTAAAGCCTATGAAGCCCTGATCAAGACTGATGGTAACTTGGAGTACTATGATGGACGCTGGAAAACTCTGGAAGCAATGCGTAATTTAAATGGGGATATTATTCCTTGGGGAGAGAGTTACGAACTCCCTTCTGAAGAAGGTCAAGCCGGTCTTTTGACCAATGTCATGGCAGGAGGTCATCCAGAAACCATGACTAAATTAAATAAAGTGTTTAATAATCGAAAAAATATTTTGAACGAGGCAGGTTTGACTGGTGATAATCTCAAAATCCGCTATGTTCAATTTTTTTCTGATATGAATGAGGATTGGCAAAAAATCAGTCGTGAGATGTCGCTCGTTTGGGTAGAAGGACAAATGGTCATTAAAAACAGTAAAGACAAAATACTCGTCATTGATATAAAAACCTCTTTGGTTTTCACTACTGCTACTACAGATCCGCAAGATGGAAGAACCAACCAACTTGATCCGGAAAAACGCTTGCTTCCATCACGTAACGGTGATGTTACGCCCGATAAGTATAACTATTTGGTAGGCATACCTACTTCTAATTGGTTAAGCTTTCTGTATAGAGATTTAAAGAAGCTTGCAGATGAACCAGCTGAACAAGCTTACTTAGAAAAAGCTGCCAACTTCAATCTAGACAATTTTCTTGAAAAATTGGAAACAAACCCAAGCTCCATCAATGAGGATCTTTTCGGCATTAGCTATTTTATTGGTATCAGAAAAGAGTAACTATCACTACCATTTATTAAATAAAAATGTTTAAATAAATGGTGAATGCCAAATCGCTTACGTTTGTTTATTTTTTTCTTTAGCCTATTATCAATCACTGTTCTGGTTTTTCTGCTGTGGCGTCATAAAAGCTTAGAAACGAATATTCCAACTACCAATCTAGAATTAAGTTTAGTTAGTAGTGCTGAACTTAATCCAATTGATGCTAAAGTACAGTATATTGCTGAGAGATTAATCAGAGGTTATGTACAGTCATATGATGGTCAGACACAAGTCTTAAATATTCGCTATCAACTAAATCCCAGCGCCAAAGAAGAAATCATTACCTTCCCCCTCACTCTAAAGCAAACCGTATATTGTTGGCCCCAATACAAAAGCGGGATTGATGTCACTCAAGCTTTCATGCCAATTAGTCCCCAAACATTAATCTATATTGAAGGTGAACAAGCTGTTTTTTTTGATGAGATCCTTGATCAAATTATTGATAAATATATTTTTCTGCAAACCAATGAACAAGGAAAGCTTGCTAAATTAGCCATCGTTGCTTGTTATGAGTAAAAAATTATTATCTTGGCTACTATTTTTGGGTTTTTTCTTGATTGCCACCAAGCAAGTGGTTTTTGCTGCTTTAGATTGTAGTAATGAAGATCCTCTTTGTCCTGCACCTCCGGGTGATTGTGTTGGTGGCAATTGGACAATTGGCACTGGCTTGATAGTTGTTAGTACTCCAGTTTGTCGCTGTAGCTTATCTAATGAGTCTTGTTCAGGTGAAGGAAATGTTTGTAATAATTATAGCCCAACTGATGACTATGCTCCAGAAGAAGGAAAGGACCAATGTAAATGTTATTATCTAGATGATGAATATTGCGATCAAACCTTGTGGACAAGATGTTGTAATCCAGGACCAGCTCCTGGCACTGGCACTCCAACTGGAGGTCCTGGAGATCCTGGAAGTCCAACTGGAGGTCCAGCTACTTCATATATTACAGGGTCTATCCAACTTGATAATGATGCTTATTCTTCTGGTTCTTTTTGTGCTCAAGTATTGCCTTCATCCATAAGTCTTGCTGGCTGGCAAGTAGCTCTCCGTAATCCAAGTAGTCCAAGCGCTTCTTATCCAGTGAGTATTCAAGCCAATCAGTTTAGTATTAATACATCTTCAGCAGGTGGAGGCTATACCGTTACCCTAGATTTATCTGGCCAAAGTAGCGATACTAATTATGTTTGTTCTTGTCCAGCACCAGTAAATCCCAGCAATCCTTATCTTTGCCAATATGTGGGTGTTTCTTCTCCCAACTATAATGTTAATTTCTACCTCAAAGAATATAATCTCTCTAACGACTCTTGGTTTCAGGTTTTTGGTGGCAATTACTTTGGTCGCACTGGCATTACCAGCAATGTCCCTTACGCTTTTTGCTCTCTTGATGCTAATTGTCAAGCTGCTTTATCAGTGCCCCTGACAGCTTCGCTCAACCAAAATAGTAGCGGATTTCCTATTGTCAATGCTGTTAATTCTAATAGTATTTTGAGCACTCAAATCGTTAATTATTCTCATTCTTATCTTCATCTGGCTCAAAGAATAAACAACCTTAATTCTTATGCTGTTGACACCGATCTCAATCAACTCTCTTATACATATTTTCATAAACTAGCAGAGAAAGATTTACAAACCATTGGCAATGGAGAAGATCTAGAACCGCTGTTGAGTGACTGGACCAATGCTGCCTGGTGGGTAGCCAACGACATCAACTACATCAAAGTTAATGGCAATGTCAACATTGATGAAACTCAAGGATTTAATCTGACCAATGGTCAGCAATTAGTGGTATTTGTGGATGGCAACCTGATTCTTGATGATAGTGATACCAATGATAGTAATCGCAAGATTACCAGTGTTGCTCAAGGTGGCTTCTTAGCCTTTTTCGTCAGTGGTGACATTATTATTACTGCTGATGTAGGCTACGAGCTCAATCCACTCAGCCCAAGTACCCCAATTGTCTCTAATGCCAATAGCAATGTGGAGGGAATATTTGTAGCTGATAATAATCTAATTATTCAAAATAAGACTGCTATTGGCGAAGTACCTCCAGATCGTAAATTCATCGGTGCTGGGACTTTTGTCGGCTGGAACAATGTCTTGCTCAATCGTACTTTTAATGATAATAACTTTGGCCCAATTTTGAATAATACCCAAGCAATAGAAAACTTTATTTACCGTCCAGATTTACTAGCCAATTGGCCAGTCAAATTCAAGGCCAGCACTAGCAATTGGCGTGAAGTAGATCCACAATTCATTGGTCAATAAATGCAAAGACAAAAAGCCTTCACTCTGTTGGAGCTATTAATTACCACGAGCGTGACTGCCTTACTGATGTTGGGTATTAGTAGTCTTTTCATCACTTTTTTGGCCACTGCCTACAAAAGCCGCATTAGTCAAAATCTTCGTGAATCCGGCTCCAACGCCATCAACCAAATGACAGATATGATGCGTAATGCTAGTGAAATTAGCTCCGCTTGCGTAGCAAGTGAACCTTTAAATTACATCGAATTAATTAATGCCGATGGTTTCGATACTACCTTGAAAAAAGAAGATAATCGCATTGCCTCCCTTTCAGCTGCCACTGATAGTAAATTTTATTTAACCGAAAGTAGTGACAATCCCAACTATATTTCCAATTTATTATTCACTTGCTATCCCACTCCAGAAGGTAAAAAATATATTGAGATTGAATTTACTCTACGCACTGGAGATGGAGAAGCGAGTAATAGTGCCCGTTCTACCACTTTAGATTTCAGTTCTGGCTTAGTCACGAGAAATTAATAATTATCAAAATTTTGCTCAATAGCTAAGTTTTTAGTTTTTTTATTATCTTGCCAAAAAACCTCCACTATTATTTTTAAGCTATTAGCGTTATTAAAAGAAATGTTAGCTTCTCTCTGGAATTGATACTTCGCTGCCTCCAACACCTCTTCATCAGTACAAGCTCCTAATTTCGCTGACATGCTGGCAACAGATTCCGGTAAGCTACTTAAACAATAAACTCCATCATTTACTAATGCATTAGAAAAACTGTGCCAACTATTAACCGCTCTTTCTTTGCGAAAAAATTCCAGCGCTTCTTGGGTTTTTTGCAGAGCTAATTGTTTCTGTTCATTACTATTAGCCAATTTAATCGACATGGTCATCATGGCACTCACTGCAGTTAAAACCAAAGCAATAATGGACACAGCAATCAAAACTTCAACTAAAGTAGAAGCTTGCTGTTTATTCATATTTGACATCTATCGACCCTCCTTGATCTAAGTTGAAAAACACTGCTCCTGAATCTCGACTCAGAGTCACGCTCCCACTGGCAACATTGGCCCCATTAATCGATAAAATAGCCCCTCTCATTGGCAAATAAGACATCTGAAAATTTTGACTCAATGCAGTGCCTAATTCTTCCACTGTATAGTTATCATAAACCAACAAGTAATCACTGGCACAATGTAGCTGAGCTTTAAAATTAACCTTATTATCTGTAGTTTGACTAGAAAAAACCTCCACTGCTCTCAATTGCGCACAAAAACCAAGCTCTTCATTTCCCAAAAAACCATGTTGAGCCTTGAGACGAGCTTCTTTAAGCATAGATTCTAAGCTAGAACCAGACTGATGTAATTTTTGCTTATCTAGAAAACGTAAATAGTTTACTGCTCCTATGGACAGGGTGATAACCATGACCGCCACTGTCACTAAAATTTCGACAAAAGTGAAAGCTCTTTGATTTCTAGAGGGCAATGATGTCATAAGTGGTTGGTGTATCTGCCTCCAATACTGCTCTTAATGTGACCTTAGTGCAATTACTGCCACTATTGGCAGAGCAAATTGCTTGATAAACATATGGAGCAACATTTTTAGGATCTTGTAGAGTTGGCTCTGACAGATACTCTTCTGCATAAAGATTAGTCACTAGGGTATCGAAGTTTAAAGTCGTAACTGTGGCATAGTAAGAATTGTCTTGTTTATATAGTGTTAGAGCCTGTCTCATAGTCTCCAAATCGGCTTTTCTCTTCGCATTACGACTACTAATGGTCGCCTGACTGAAACTCACTAAAGCAGCTGCAGTTAACAAGATGATCACTGTCGCTGACACCAACAGTTCGATCATGGTAAAAGCCTGTTGTTTTTTAAGCATTTTTCTTCCTTAGTTATTGCAAATTACTAAGACAATAATAATTGCCTGCGCCATAATCACAAGTCGTATCTCCTGAATCTGGAAAATCATTAGCATTGCCGCTGCTACTTTCCAAATAAGCACAGACACAATAAGCATCTACTCCAAGATTAAGAGTGTAAACATTCTCACCCGTATTTTTAGGATCATCAGGTAAGCCAGCTGGAAAAATCGTTAAATCATTGGCTTGTACTAGAGTAGTGGGGTAGGCGTTATTTTTGGCATGAAATTGCTCAAAACCATTTTGAATCGCTTTAATATCTGCTTTACGTCTAGCATCACGACCTTTTTTTTGAGTAGTTGAATAAGCCGCTGTGCCTAAAACCACCAAAATTCCAATAATTGAAATCACTACCAAAATTTCTAACAAAGTAAAAGCATTTTTTTTCATTTTTGGCATATATATTTAATATCTCACATCTGCAAAGATTTATCTATTCACCTTTACAATCATCTTGCTTGTGTCGTTTGTTACTGATAAAACACCCTTGGCGTCCTGGGCAGTGATTTTAACTTGAAAGTAACAAGTCTGACTTTGACAAAAATAGTTATGATCGACTGTGCTTTGAAAATCATTACTAGTCCAAACCTTACCATCGCCAAAATCTATCTGGATTGTCAAAGGCATGCTTAATTGATTCTCGGTCAAAGATTTATCTTGCTTAGTAAAAATCGCTTGTAATTTTTCCAAAAAAGATATTTGGGAATTTTTGTCTAATTGATCAGAAAAAACATCACCCTTGCCATTTCCCAACACATAGGACAGCGTCAAAGTTTCGTTATTAAACAGCTCCACCAAATTAGTCTCATCATTCATAACTGGTTGGCTTTTGAAGGATAAAAACATGGGACGCAACAAACAAGATTCATAACAACTCTTCGGACAATCATTAACTGAGCTTATTTGCTGACCCAAACCACTTTGTAAATCCAAGCTACAACATTGATAAGTGTGGGCCTGACAAGTGCTGGTTGGTCCTTGATCATAATCTAAGTCTGGAGCGTTAAAATAAGTATAATGAACATCAGCATTGTCTGTATAAACAAAAGCTCTGCGTCCTAAAATACTCAGCTCTACTATAAATGGAGACCTGCTTTCATCAATTTGAAAACCAGATCCGAATGATTTTTTAAAAACAAGAGGTGGCAACTTTTGATGGTCTAAAACAATTGGTGAAGCAATAAAATCAACGCAAACTACCTCCAGATTGTATTCTTTATCTGAAACAAATCTCAGTTGAGTAAAATATTCTTGATTGTAATTGAATTGATCGATACACCGCTTAGAATAATTTTTATTATTGATGGAGCCATAATCATTTTTTAACATATTGACACTCGCAAACAATAAAATTTCTCTGCCTACAAAAAAAACTCCTACACCAATAATCAAAATCCACAATAAAGACAGAGAAAAAAATTTAAGTATACGCATAATTCTTGATCAAATTAACAAGCCAAAATACCAATTCCAGATTGCTCCTCCAAAAAAATAAGCAATTAAACTCGCCAAAATTAAAAAAGGAGCGAAGGGTAAAGCTTGACCAAACTTTTTCCTTCCCATGATCAATATAAGCATAGCAAAAAAACCACCAATAATGAAAGCTAAAAAAATACTCACTAAAATTTTTGGCCAAGATAGAAAAAAAGCTATTGGTATCATCAGTTTAATGTCTCCCATGCCCAGAGCTTCTTTGCGTAAAAGTTTTTTAGATATTACATATAAACCAATAAAAAACATGCTGGAAAATATTACTGCCACAATCGATAAAAACCAATCTTTTTGACCTAGAAATTGTGCTACTACAACCAAGATAGAGAGGAGGACTACGAAAAAATCGGGTACGATCAAATATTGTAAATCGGCTATCAAGGCAAATAACAAAACAAAGAAAATTAA
Source organism: uncultured Pseudomonadales bacterium (assembly GCA_964519685.1). Taxonomy (GTDB): domain Bacteria; phylum Patescibacteriota; class Microgenomatia; order UBA1400; family PJMF01; genus UBA1364. The sequence continues at coordinate 1,610 of CAZFIY010000002.1, read as the reverse complement.
AAAATAAACGACTAATAAAAATGGAGAAATTGTAAAGTGCGAGAGCGATTGCGAAAAAAATAAAGCAAACAACAAGCCTGATATAAAAGCAAAAACTTCTGTCCAAAAATAAATTGGTTTAATTCGGTGATGGCAATAACGACATTTGCCCCTCAAAATCAAAAAAGAAATCAGAGGAATGTTATCATACCAAGCTATTTGCCGCTGACACTTTTCACAATAAGATCGACCCTTGGCAAAAGACTCTTCTTTGTTCGTTCTATAAATCACCACATTAAAAAAACTCGCTAAAACCGCCAAGAAAAAAGCGAAACAAATTGCTAAAAAAAGTTCAAAAAAGAACAGCATTATGGCAAACAAACGTATTCTTGTCCCTCGGTACAAATTCCGCTCAAGCCAGCTCCTGTGACATCTTCTGGCATACCAGAAGCACATCGATCAGCAGCTTCTTTTTGCATAGCTCCAGACTGAGGTTTGAAACAAACATATAAACTATCACCTGGATCACCAGAGAAATAAGCATATAAGTGGTTGTAATCAGTTTTAGTAATTTTATCGATGAAGCTACGCTTGACCTCATTAGTTCCTACACAACTACCATCGCTATTACCATTGGCAATCTTGTCTAATACATAACAAGGAGTGGGAGTCGCATCATCTGGCCAAGCCATAATTGAGCCTCCAGAAAAATTAATAGTCGCACTACCAGCTACACCTTTCCAATCCAAAGCAGAATTATTATTAGGATTGGTCACCCAAGGATAATAACCTTTGTAAGCATAGAAACGATCGATAGCACTAAGCAATTGCTCAGCATCAGAGCGAGAGCCAGTATCTCTACCACGATTGATTTGTTCGATAGGATTAATAGCCGCCAAAACTGCCACCGCTAAAATTCCCAAGATAGCAATGACAATTAATAACTCAATCATGGTAAAAGCCATTTGGCTTTTAACTTTGGAGAAGAAATTGATTTTTTTCATAAAATTTACTTTCAAAAATATAGACAAATAAAGAACTCCTTTTCAGTTTATCTCAAAAAAGCCAAGCTTTTCAAGTACTAAAACTGACTGGTCAAGCTGTAAATTGGCATAATAATAGCAATCACAATAAAACCCACTCCCAAACCAAGCATAATCATGATCATTGGCTCGATAGCAGTGGTTAGATTCTTGATCGCGTATTCACTTTCTTTTTCAAAATATTCAGAAATTTTACCCAAAATTTCATCAAGTTTACCGGTTTCTTCACCCACAGCAATCATTTGAAAAAGAATGGCTGGAAAATTTTCATAATGAGCAATAGCATCTGACAGAGTCACGCCCTTTTCTACCTGCTTATTAACTTCCTTTAATTGATCACGATAAACCGCACTACCAATAGCTGATGCCACTACATCCAGAGCTTCTAGAAGAGAAACGCCAGCCCCAAGCAACAAAGACAAAGTACGCGTAAAATCAGTTAACACTATTTTTTGTTGCAAAATACCAATAATAGGCATTTTCAAAACTACACTATTAATAGCCAATTCTCCTTGAGGAGTTTTCTTAAAACCTCGAATAGCTAAGCCAATCGCACCAAACAATAGTACTAAAATCCACCAGAATTTA
>CAZFIY010000001.1:31035-33483 GCA_964519685.1 uncultured Pseudomonadales bacterium | reverse complement strand
CTCATGAACTTCACCAATCTTATAATTGCGACCAGTGTAAAAAAGAATACGCTCGGTAGTAGTGGTTTTACCAGCATCAATATGAGCGATAATACCAATATTTCTAATGCGTTCCAATGGAACTTGTCTTGTTTTTGCAATGTCTGACATAGATCTATAATTCTACAATTTCTCTAGCTAATAATAAATGCGAAAGTTTACCATCTAAAGTGAGAGAAGGCTTTGTTAGACTCAGCCATACGATGAGAACCATTACGTTTCTCAATTGCTCCACCTTGTTCAATCAAAGCATCAAGTAGTTCAGCAGCTAATTTCTCAGCGAAACTGTGATATTGTTTGTTTGAACGCTTATTGGATTCGGTGACTAACCATCTAACACTCAAGGAATTAGCACGACGACCACGCACTGGCATAGGCACTTGATAAGAAGCACCGCCAACACGACGAGATCTAACTTCCATTTGAGGTTGAATTTTACTGATTGCCTCCTCTAAAACTTCTAGAGCTTTACGTTTAGTTTCTTTCTCGACGAGGGCTAACGCATCATAAACTTGCTTAGCAGCGACGGATTTCTTGCCGTCTTTCATACTACGATTGATAATGCTCTGTACTAAAACAGATCCATATCTAGCGTCTTTTTCTACTTCACGAACTTGAGCCTTTTTGGTTCTCATACTATTTTCCTTTAACTTTTCTTGACTCCATATTTACTACGACTGGTTTTACGACCGTCAACTCCAGCGCAGTCATATTTACCTCTGATAATATGGTATTTCACACCTGGCAAATCTTTCACACGGCCACCTCTGACCATGACAATACTGTGCTCAGCTAAATTATGACCCTCACCTTGAATATAAGCGGTGACTTCCATTTTATTGGATAAACGTACTCTAGCTACTTTACGAAGAGCTGAGTTTGGTTTTTTTGGAGTCATGGTTTTAACCACAGTACAAACACCTCTTTTTTGAGGACTATTAGTAGAAACTGGGCAGTTATCGATCGAGTTAAAACTACGACGTAGCGCAGTAGCTTTAATACGTTTGACTCTGCTGACACGACCACCTTTTCTGATCAATTGGTTTATTGTAGGCATATTTTTATATTTTCTTTTGACTAAGGGAGCAATTTTAACACATTCACCCTAGTTTTTCATTATTACTTCTATATTTTTATACTGAGGCTCTTGCCCTTTCTTCACTAGTTGGGATCAAGCGACCAATAATGACATTTTCTTTCAAGCCTTCTAGATAATCAATGGCTCCCTCAGAAGCAGCGTCAGTCAACACATGTTTGGTGTGTTGGAAAGAAGCGGCAGATAACCAAGAACTGGTGAAGAGAGACGATCTGGTAATACCCAAGAGTAATACTCTAGCGGTAGCCGGATCACCACCAGCAGCCATGACATTGTCATTAATTTCCATAAAGCGAGCGCGCTCTACGACTTCACCAACCAAAAGATCAGTGTCGCCAGAAAGCTCAATTTGTAATTTGTCACCCATTTTACGAGCAATCACCTCGAAATGCTTATCATTGATAGTAACACCCTGAGATTCATAGACCTCTTGAACCTGATCGATTATGTGTTGTTGGGTAAAGATCAAACCTTTGAGTTGCAAAAGTTCTTGAATATTTACTCCACCAATGGTAAGTTTTTGTCCAGCAAAAACTAAGTCTTTATCTTTAACTAATAAAGTCACTGAAGCTGGTAAGGTAAAGCTTTCTTCTTCACCTTCTTTGTTTTTGATAGTGATTACATTTTCACCATCTTTTTCTTCAATTTTGACTTTACCAGCAATGTGAGCAATTAAGGATTGAACTTTAGGATTACGTGCTTCGAGCAATTCTTCGACACGAGGCAAACCCTGAGTCACATCCAAACCCACAATACCACCAGAGTGTTTGACACGCATGGTCAGCTGAGTACCAGGCTCACCAATAGATTGAGCGGCAATGACGCCTACTGGGACACCGATTTCCACGTCTGTTCTGGTGGCAAAATCCCAACCATAACATTTGGTACACAAACCTTTGGTACAGCGACAAGTAATTGGAGAGCGCACCCAAATGGATTCTAAATCTGAAGCTACGATGGCCTTAGCAAGCTCATCATTAATCAGTTCACCAGCTGCTACTACGGTTTTTTTGCCGATTTGAACATCTTTACTGGTGTAACGACCTAAAATTCTATAATAGAAAACATCAGCTCTAGGAGCTCTGATAATCTCAATGCCCTCTGTAGAACCACAGTCTTCTTGACGAATGATAGCATCATGAGAAACATCAACTAAACGACGAGTCAAATAACCAGCGTCAGCAGTTTTGATAGCTGAGTCAGTTAAACCTTTGCGGGAACCACGAGCTGAAGTCACATATTCAAAAATAGAAAGGCCCTGTCTAAAGTTTGATTTAGTAGGCATTTCCACAATGTTACCAAGTGGATCAACC
>CAZFIY010000001.1:27973-31025 GCA_964519685.1 uncultured Pseudomonadales bacterium | reverse complement strand
TTGGAAGCACGAGTACCACCTGAGTTGATAATGATCTTAACTGAATTATCATCGGCATAAGTTTGCCAAGTCTTCTCAGCTAATTCGTCGGTGGTTTTAATCCAAACATCAAGAGATTGGCGACGACGTTCTTCATCAGTAATTAAACCTTGAAGATAATTATCTCTGATTAGTTCTGCTTTTTGGTTAGCAGCTTCCACAACCTGATCTTTCTCAGGAAGCATCTCACAATCACTCACCGAAACTGATAAACCAGAAATAGTGGCCGCTTCAAAACCAAGATCTTTAATATCATCAATCATTTTAGCCACCACTTCGTTATTTTCAGTTTCAATGGCTTTGGTGACGATCTGTTTAATCATCTTGGCATTTACTGGCTCATTAATAAAACGCAAGCTTTCTGGTAAAACACTATTGAAAAGCAAGCGACCAACATTAGTTTCGATAATTTGTTTTTGACCTTTAATCATCATGAAAACTTTAGCCTTTTGACGAAGGTCAAGTTTGCCAATCTGATATAAGTGATAAGCTTCATTTTTGCTACCCAAAACTGCAGGGAAAGCTTCTAATTTCTCATCGAAACTAGTGTAATAATAAGAACCAAGAGCCATATCTTTATTTGGTACGGTAATTGGTTCACCATTTGCAGGCTTAAGTAAGTTGCGATTAGCCATCATTAAATCAATAGCTTCTTGTTGAGCTTGCTTGGTCAAAGGTACATGAACAGCCATTTGATCACCGTCAAAGTCAGCGTTATAACCAGAACAAACACAAGGATGTAAGGAAATAGCACCGCCTTCAATCAAAACTGGGAAGAAAGCTTGAATACCTAATTTATGCAAAGTAGGAGCACGGTTTAAAAGCACTGGGTGATTTTCGATCACCTGTTCCAAAATAGCATAAACACTAGATTCACGACGATCCACTAAATGACGAGCGCTCTTCACATTGGGAGCAATACCCTTCATGATTAATTCACGTAAGACATAAGGCTTAAAGATTTCCAAAGCCATGTCTTTAGGCAAACCACATTGATTGAGTTTCAATTCTGGACCGACCACAATAACACTACGACCTGAATAGTCAACACGCTTGCCAAGTAAGTTTTGACGGAAACGACCAGTCTTACCACGCAACATTTCAGAAAGTGAGCGCAATGGACGACGATTACTACGACGACGAGTTTGCTTGGTTTGAGAACTATCGATTAAAGCATCAACAGCTTCTTGAAGCATTCTCTTCTCGTTACGTAAAATAATTTCAGGAGCACCTAAGTTAATCAAGTGAGCCAAACGATTGTTACGATTAATCACGCGACGATAAAGATCATTAAGATCAGAGGCAGCAAAACGACCACCAGATAATTGCACCATTGGACGTAAATCAGGAGGCAACACTGGCAAAACAGTTAGGAATAACCAAGCTGGATCAATGGCAGATTTTTTGAAACCCTCCACCACACGCAGTCTCTTAGTTACCTTAGCTTTTTTAGCACCTTTACTCTCAACCAATTCATCTCTCAATTGTTTAATTTCTGCATCCAAATCAACTTTTTTACTTAAAGCTAAAATACTCTCAGCACCCATGCCCACCTGTAGATGAGAAGCGGCATCATATTCGTCTAATTTGAGGTATTCATCTTCAGTGAGAACAGTTTTAACTTTGATTTTTTTGACCATTTGTTTAATGGTTTTGTAAATTTCTTCAGTTTGTTCTAACTGCACTTCCAATTGTTGTTTGGTAGCAATGATTTTATTTTTAGCTTTCAGTTCCAATTCAGCAATTTTAAGCTGCATAGCCTCTTTACTTTTGACTCTTTCGCCAAGAGCAGCTTTGTCCTGATCTAAAGTTTCTTTGATACTGACAATGGCTTTTTCAGCATTATCACGTAATTGATCAAAAGCAGCGACCTGATCGACATCTAGTCTCTCTAAAACCAATTTTTTCTCTTCATTGTCCACTTCCAAGACGATGTATTGAGAAAAATACATGATCGAGTTTAGATTTCTAGGAGAAATATCTAAAAGCAAAGATAGTTTAGAAGGAGCACCTTTGAAAAACCAGATGTGAGCCACTGGAGCAGCTAACTTAATGTGGGCCATACGCTCACGACGCACTTTGGCTTCGGTAACTTCGACGCCACATTTATCACAAATGATACCTTTGTAACGAATGCGTTTATATTTACCACAATAACATTCGTAGTCTTTGCTTGGTCCAAAAATCTTTTCATCAAAAAGACCATCTTTTTCAGGCTTAAGAGAACGATAGTTAATAGTTTCTGGTTTTTTAACTTCACCATGAGACCAACTAATGATGTCTTCTGGAGAAGCTATTTTAATTTGTAGGGCGGAGAAATCGACTATATTTTTCATAATTTACTTTCAAAAAATTTATTAATTTAACAAAGCCTCCTCTTCTGCTTCTACAGCTTCGTCTTCTTCTATTTCATCCTCACCACTAAAATCCTCTTCACTGTCGTCAGCATCTTCATTTTCAAGTTCAGCTGACTCTTCCTCAGTAGTAACAGTGGTGCCTTCTAAATCATCGAGGACTAAAACCTCTTCTTTATCAACAGTGGGTGCCTTTTCCTCGACTTCTTCTTCAGTTGGATCAAGAGCAACCACATTTAATGAAAGAGAATTTAATTCTTTACATAACACTCTGAAAGCTTCTGGTACAGTTGGAGTTGGGATGTCCTCTCCCTTAACAATGGCTTCAAAAGCTTTAGCGCGTCCATGAACATCATCAGATTTAATGGTCAACATTTCTTGCAACACATGCGCAGCTCGGTGAGCTTCAAGAGCCCAAACTTCCATTTCACCCATTCTCTGACCACCCATTTGAGCTTTACCACCCAAAGGCTGTTGAGTAACTAGTGAGTAAGGTCCAGTGGAACGAGCATGAGTTTTATCTTCAACCATATGACTTAACTTGAGAATGTAGTTGATACCAACCACTGATTTCTCACGATAAGCTTCCCCGGTGTAACCATTATAAAGTTGAGCTTTTCCAGAAACTGGTAAGCCAGCTTTTTCTAGTTCTTGCCAAA
>CAZFIY010000001.1:0-27963 GCA_964519685.1 uncultured Pseudomonadales bacterium | reverse complement strand
CAAATGAGTTTCAAGTAGCTGACCAAGGTTCATACGAGCCAAGACAGAAAGTGGAGAAATAATGATATCAACTGCTGTGCCATCTTCTAAATGAGGCATGTCAGCTGCTGGAACAATTTTGGAAATAACACCCTTATTACCATGGCGACCAGCGAGCTTATCACCAACGGTAATTTTTCTCATTTCAGCAATTTTAACGATCACTTCTTTAATAGTACCTGGATCAAGTTCGTCACCCAAATCGCGATCGAGCACTTGAACGTCAATAACTACACCCTCTTCACCATGAGGAATACGTAAGGAAGTATCACGAACTTCTTTAGATTTTTCACCAAAGATAGCTCTAAGTAATCTCTCTTCTGGAGAAAGTTCAGTTTCACCCTTGGGAGCAACTTTACCAACTAAGATATCACCTGATTTAACGTGACTACCAATACGGATAATACCGTCGACAGTCAAGTTAGCCAAGAAAGTTTCGCTAACATTTGGAATATCATTAGTTAATTCTTCCGGTCCTAAGCGAGTATCCATAACTTTGGATTTGTGTTCACTGATTTGGATAGAAGTTAAAGTATCTTCTTTAACCAAACGGTCTGAAATAACCAAAGCATCTTCATAACCCAAGCCATTAAATGAGGTATAAGCAATGAGTAAGTTAGTACCCAAAGATAATTCACCTTGATCAGTAGCTGGACCATCAATCAAAACATCACCTTTTTTCACCTCTTGACCAATTTTAACCACTGGCTTTTGAGAGAAACAGGTACTTTGAGAAGTTCTCATGTATTTGGACAACTTATATGCAATAGATCCTTTATCAAGAGTGATTAATTCGTTATTAGTTACTTCGACAAAAGACTTAGCTTTGTCGTGGAATTTTTTATCTAATTTAAGAACTACTCTACTGCTATCAACGTAATCAACGACACCGTCGAATGGAGCCAAGATAGTACGACCCATGGCAGCAGCAATTTCTGCTTCCATGCCAGTACCAATTACTGGAGCCTGAGCTTTAACTAGAGGCACAGCCTGACATTGCATATGAGAACCCATCAAAGCACGGTTAGCTTCATCGTGAGCAATAAAAGGAATTAAGGAAGCAGAACTACCGACAACTTGTCTTGGGACAACGTCGATGTATTCAACTTCTTCAACGCTGCTTTCAATGAATTCATTTCTGAAACGCATTGGAATCCAATCTTCGGTGATGTAGTTATCATCACTAATTCCAATACTAGCGTGAGTAATGTGATAATCTTCTTCTTCATCAGCACTTAAATAGACGATCTCATCAGTGATTTTCATCTTACCTTTAATGTTCGCAACTTTAAGATAAGGAGCTTCTAAGAAACCATAGTCATTAACTCTGGTATAGAGTGACAAATAAGTCACCAAACCAATGTTTGGACCCTCAGGGGAGCGAATTGGACAAATACGAGAGTATTGAGAAGCGTTAATATCACGCATAGAGAAACTGGCACGTTCACGAGTCACACCACCAGTACCCATCACGGATAAACGACGCAAGTTATCGACTTCAGACAAAGGATTGGTCTGATCTAAAATTGCAGATAAACGGTTGCGACGGAAAAATTCAGACACAGCCGCAATTAAAGGACGAGCATTAACTAAAGCTGATGGAGTTAAAATTTCATCAGTTTTGGTTAAAGACATTTTTTCACGGATAGATCTCTCCAAACGAATCAAGCCAATGCGGAAAGCGTTGCCGGCAACTAATTCACCCACACGACGTACGCGACGGTTAGACAAATGGTCAATATCATCAACTTTGCCTTCGCCATTTTGCAAAGCAATTAAGTAGCCAATTGCAGCAACTAGATCTTGAGGATCTAAAATGGTTTTTTTCTTATCAACTTCAATTTTCAAACGACGATTAACTTTGTAACGACCAACTTCACCAAGATCGTAACGTCTCTCATCGAAGAACATGTGATTCAAAAATTCACGAGCAGTATCGAGAACAGCTGGCTCCCCAGGTCTCATTTTTTCGTAAATCTCAATCAAAGCTTCAGCTTGATTGGTGGTGGAATCTTTTTTCAAAGTGTTATTAAGCAAATCTAACTTGTCTTTCTTAAGGACATCAGTGAATAAGTTAGCAATATCATCATTACTTTCATAGCCAAAAGCTCTCAGTAAAACAGTGACAGGCATCTTGCGACGACGGTCAATTTTGACAGTGATGACATTACGACGAGAAACAGTGATTTCTAGCCAAGAACCACGCATTGGACGAAGTTCAGTTTTATATAACAATTGTTTACTAGCAGAATCTTCCTCACCTAAAAAGAAAACACCAGGAGATCTAACTAATTGAGTAACGATTCCTCTTTCGATACCATTGATAATAAAATTACCTGTGGTAGTCATTTTAGGAATATCACCAAGGAAAACTTCTTGAGTGCGCTCTTCTTCTGTTCTCTTATTTAAAAGAGTAGCTTCAACATAAAGAGGCATATCATAGGAAACATTTTTTGATTTTGCTTGAGCTGGAGTATATTTAGCTTCGCCAAAACGATATTGACCAAAAGTAAGTGACCAGTTTTTACCGGTAAAATCTTCAATGCCCTTAACGCCGTTAACTTCTTTGAGAGCTTCTGCAATGCCATGATCTAAAAAGTCTTGATAACTTTCACTTTGGAGTTTGATTAAATCTAAGATTGGTAAAATCTGATGTTTTTGACCCCAATTTTGGCGTTTTGCTTTTTGTGGCATGAAAAATTCCTTTTTAGCTTAAATGCTTAATTATTTCCTCAATTGCTACTTTTAAGTTTCTAGAAAGATCTAAGTAAAATCAGATGAACAAAGCAAAAAAACACAGCTTATGCTCGATAACGCTGTGTGAAACGAACTACTTACTTAGTTGTTTTATAAAAACTAAAGGCACCAATCTCTTTGTTTTTTCTGCTAGCTTTTTACTTAAGTCTTTTTAGACAATTGGCTATTATAACAGTAAAAAATCTCTAGCGCAAGTATTTATTTACGTTAGTATTGTGTTCTTCCAAAGTATTGGCTGTATGAATTTTACCACTTTTATCGTGAATATAATAAAAGGCCTTAGTGGCACTGGGTTTAAGTACAGCTTTAATAGCTGCTAAACCTGGATTACAGATTGGTCCAGGAGGTAAACCTGCGTATTTGTAAGTGTTGTAAAGAGACTCTAATTTTTTGTCATCTGCCAACGGAGTTTGCCACCAAGATTCTTCTATTTTGTTATAACCCTTGACGTATTGTAGGGTTGCATCGACTTGTAAAGGCATATTAATTTCTAAACGATTAAGCAAAATCTGCGCCACAAGTGGCATTTCTATGTCATTGGCACTTTCTCTCTGTACTAGAGAAGCCAAGCTTAGAACTTCATTTAAACTCATTTTATTATTTGCAAGCTCCTCGCTCATAGCGGTAGTCACTTTAGTGGCAAAAGTGTTTTTAAGCAAAGATATTAATTGAGCACTAGTTACTTCTCTTGGTACTAAATAAGTGTCTGGGAATAATTGACCCTCCAAACCTTTACTCAAACTAAGAAATTCCTCTGTTTTGAAATTATTTAAACCTTGTTTGGCTAAACTCTCTGCCATTTCTTCCCTACGCCATCCCTCTGGTAAAGTAATCCACAAATCATTGGTACCAACAGTTAAAGCTTGAGCGACTTGCCAAGTGTTCATGCCAGCTGACAGTTCGAAACTACCTGCCTGGATTTTATTGGACAAATTATTTTTATAAACCGCAAGACGAAAAGCCCATTTATTTTTGATCAAGTTTTCCTCCTCAAGTCTTTCTGCAATGATTGATAAAGCTTGACCTTTGGGAATGACAAAACGCGTTGCTTGCTGGTCAGTGCTTGAGGGAGCTTGAAAAAGATTGACAAAGAAAACAAATAAAAGCACTAAGATGACAAGGCAAGAAAATAATAAAAGAAAAAATTTTGGCAGTTTTTTAAGCATATTTTAAAATGAGACTAAAGTGTAGCATAAAAGCTAATGAGAAGGAAATTATAGCCTGGGATTACTCTCCAGAAAATCTTCCAAAATTAAAGCAGCGGCATAATGATCGATGGGTCCTTGGCGTTTCTTTAAACTAAAGGCAGCTTCTTTCATTCTCTGTCCAACTTCATAAGAAGAAAGGGTTTCGTCTGAAAAAATAATTGGTAAATCAATCTTTTTTTGTAAAATTTCGGCAAAAAACTTGGTCTTTTCTGCCATGACTGCCTCAGAGTAACCCAAAATAATTTTGGCGATTTTTTTCTCTGTGCAAATTTGGGAAATCTGATCAACTACAGATTCATTAACTATTGGTTCTTGTTGGCTAACGTGATTATTTAAAACTAAAAGAGGCTCGACTAAGCTCGCTATATTAAAAGCCAAACCAATCCTCTTAGTTCCATAATCGATGCTTAAAAAATTTTCCATTATTCCTTAATGAGTTGAGCTATTACTACTCCTCTGCGCAAAACTGTTCCTTCCGGTACACAGGTAACTAATTTAAGCTGTCTAGCATCATGACGCTGTGCCAAAATGAAAGTGTCAGTTGGTTGGACCTCAGTATTGCTTTGCACCTGATAAGTATATTTGACGTTATTGTAAGTCAGATAAATTTTATCACCATTTTTAAGAGTCATAATTTTGCTGAAGATGGAAGTATAGCGACGAGAATTTTTCTCGCTTGGATTATAAAATTGTCGTAAGACAGAATGACCAAAAATCACCGGAGCTCCAGGTTCTCCTGGCAAAGCAGTACCAGGATATTGAATCAAACTCTTATTCAAATCAGTCCCACCAACTCTAACTTTGGCGTTACTAATTTCTACTGCTGGAATATCCAGTCTATATTCTTCTGCCTGATAATCAACATCTGTAAAAGAAGTGCTTTGCTCATCAAACCAATTACTTAAATTGGTGTAGTCCAAATTGTAATCTAAAATAATTGGCTCATCCAAGACATTTTCTTTAGCAGTATTTTCTTCTACCAAATTGGCTTTGGCAAAAACTAAATTATTGGCATGAGCTAATTGCGTATTGGATAAGGGAGATAAAAGTTGGGAATTGTGATTATCCCGAGGTAAAAGTTGGCCAATGATGGGCCAAGCCGCAGAACCAGCCAGTGCGATGCCTATCAAAATCAGCAATAAAGGCATAACGGCTGCACTCAATTTAATAAATTTAGGGATACGTTGCCAAAAATTAGATTTAATTTTCTCATCTAATTTATGCTCAAATTTTTGATTGGCAAGATTACGTTTGGTGAGATCCACCACTTTTTCATCCAATTCACTTAATGGAACATTCTTAAGTAAAGCTTGTCTATAAACACCTAATAATTCACGCTTATTAATCTTGAGGTTTTTTGACATAACAGTTATTTAGTTATTTGCACCACAATTCTAGACTCATCAGTAGGTAATTTTTTCAACATATTAGCTAAAAATGGCGGAGTAAAAATAAAATCAACTTGTTTAATTTCTTCTTTGTTTTCTAAAATGTTTTTTGCTTCCAACAAATCTTTTCCAAGAGTTTCTTTTCTAAGATCATCCACATCAAGACTAGCTACTGCTTTGGAACTAACTTCAGCATTTAATTTCACTCTACTAGAATCTGAAGCAGTTTGCGCTTTGTCACTCATCAGAGACGGCTCATCTTTGAAAACATACCCTTCTGGCAGCTCCTTTTCCAAAACCGAAGCAGCTAAATCTTTAAGATCGGTTGAAAAATATTTAACTACTTCTAGTTCCAAAGTTAAATCTAGAGTAAGTGATTCCGTCTCAGCTCCTAATTGCGCAGAAAAATCGCTTTTAAGAGTTTTGATTTTACCAGTTGGGACTAGATAAACCCCATCTTTGGAAGACTGATCTAGTTCTTTTTTGGCTTCTTCGAATAGCTTGTCACTTAAACTCTTGGTCAAACGATTCAAATCAACTTCTGCCACCACTCTCACTTCACGGCTGGAACCACCAGAAAAATTATCTTCTGCTGTTGCTGAAAATTTATCATCAAAATAATCAGCCACTCTAAACTTTGTGTCCTTGTTAAAATTGGCTTCCGAACCAATGTCGTTAGCTGTGACGGTGGTTTCTAGTTTTCCGTAATTTAAACCACTGTCTTTTTCTTCAGCTGCTGGTAATTCCACCTCTTCATCAAGCAAAAACTTAATGTTGTTGCTAGTCAGAATCGTTCCTTGCTTAAGTTTCACTTTTTCTAAAGTTTTATTGTAAATAATTACTTTTCCTTTAGCCTTGTCTCCCACCAAACCAATTCCAGTAGTAGCAGTCACATCTTGACCATTGATTTCTTTGTTTTCCAAAGAAGCTTTGAGTAAATTTTTGCTGAAATCTGAATTGGCAATGTTGGGGTCAAGTGCAATAGTGGCAGTTTTTTGCAATAAAATTTGCTGAGGAGTTAAAACTATTCTCACTTTGGAAAAAAAGATAGCAAAAATAGTAAAAATAGATAAAATTCCCAGCAAACCAGTAGCCATACCAATGAGAATAATTTTTTGATGATTCAAATAAAATCTAAGCAGGGGTGAACGCTTGCGATGATCTTTGTGAGAAGTGATCGACTCAACTTGCTCCTTATTTTCTACACCAAGAGATGGATTTGTCTGGTTTTTGCTTGAATTATCAACAAAATTATGATCGAAGTTAATTCCAAAACTAGACGCGGTCGGCTTTTCAATCGCGTATTCGTCAGCTGAAACTGCGCCTAACTCAGGTGTTTGAGGCGATGGCACTACAGGCGCTTCCACAGAAGGAAGTTCTGCTTGATCAATTAACTCATCAGTTTCCAAACTCGCTGGCTTGTTTTTGGGCAAAGTGGTTAAAAAAGCTTCTTTGGTAAAAATTTTGCCAGCACTCAAACTGGCTGATTTGATCATGTAATCAGTTTCTAGTACCACAATATTGGGTGTCTGGGTAAAACCTGGATTACTAGTCCAATCGACCTTAATTAATTTTTCATGTAGTGAATCTAGCTCTTTTTGTCTCAAAGCCATCGAAGTCATGAGAATTTTATTGGGGAAATACTTGCCTTCGTGACCAAGTTTTTTGGCAGCTCTTGCCAAAGCCTCAGTAAAATCGTTGATAATGTCATCAGAACGACCAACATTAATCAAATCAACGAACTCTCCATGTTTGAGAAAGACCAGACTGAAACTGTCTTCTTTGAAGATCAATAGTAAACAAGAATCATTTTCATCGCCGATCAGACGCGCTTCCGCCAAGGCCTCTGGGATGCTGAACTGACCGATAGCATGCAAGCTTAATTCTTCAGAAATTTCTTTGACAATCGGCTTCTTAGTGTCACTTAGTTCACCGTCCTCCAACCAATCCTGATCAAAGGCAAAGATAGTTTCTACCACATCCTGAGATTCTTCACCTAGTTGCTGCAGGCTTTTGTCAAGTTGTTCTAGTAAATCTTTACGATCAAAATAAGCTTTAATTTCTGAAAATTCTTTGATTTGAATACCCTGGCCATTATTGGACACTAGAGAAGACTGTAAATACTTATCAGTCAATAGAACAGTAAAAAAATAATGCTTCTCTTGGTCGGGCATATCGTGTAGTTTTTATTATATAAAGTTCTGCACTTTGATACAGTCCATTGAAGGAGCTGACTGATTAGCAAAGGTTGGCACTCACTAAGTAAACAGCGACTTCACTGAATGAGACAAAGATTGTTAACTTACAAAAAGCAAACAATTTTAGTTGAATGTGACTGTATTAAAGTGCAGAACTTTATGTCTCTATTAAAGCAAAATTAAAGCATTTTTTGAAGAGCGTATATTCTTCTCACTCCATCAGCCACTGCTGTTTCTTTGGCTAAAACAATCTGACCAATCACTCCAGTGCGCTCAACGTGAGGACCAGAACAAAGTTCACGAGAAATGTAGTCAATGCCTTGGCGATTGCCTTGAGGGTTGGGGCCAATTGAATACATATTAACGACATCTGGATATTTATCGACAAATAAAGCAATTGCGCCCAAGTTTAAAGCCTCTTTTTTTGCTAAAACTTGTTTATCAACCTGAAAATCAGCCTCAATCCATTGATTGATAAGATCAGTCACTTGTTGCTTTTGCTCTTCACTCAAGGCTCGTGGATAAGAAAAATCAAAACGCAAACGCTCAGCAGTAATATTAGAACCTTTTTGTTGCACGCTTTCGCCAAGCACTTGACGCAAGGCTGCATGTAACAAATGAGTCACGGTATGATATTTAGTGGTAGTTTCACTCTCATCTGCCAAACCACTCTTGAATTGAGCTTGATTGGCTTGTTTGGAAGTGAGAGCGTGAGCAGATTTTTTGAGTTGATATTTTTTTTCCAAATCAGTCTCAATTTGCAAGTGACGATTTTGCGCTTCCTCAAGAGAAATCTCGAAAGGAAAACCAAAACTTTCATATAAATAAAAAGCTATTTCTGCGGTAAACACACTTTGATTTTCCAACAATTTATCAAATTCCTTCAAACCTTTACTGAGACTGCGACTAAATTTAAGTTGCTCAGCTTGAATTAATTGACAAATGTTGGCTTGCTGAGTTTTGAGTTCGGGATAAAAATCTGCATAAATCTCGACAATAATTGGCACCAATTCCACTAAAGTTTCTTGTTCAATGCTCAAGTAATTAGCTTGACGCAGAGCTCGACGCAATAAACGACGCAAAACATAACCCTGAGTTTTACTCGAAGGGAAAACCCCATCAGACATGAGCATCACCGCGGCTTTCATGTGATCAGCGATAATGCGGAAGTGTTTTTTGTTGGCATCGTCCTCATATGATAAAGACGTCAAAGACTGAATTTTGTCGATGATTGGCCAAAAAGCCACCGTTTTAAAAATATCTGGTTGATGCTGATAAGCAGCTAAAATTCTTTCCAATCCTCCACCAAAATCAATATTAGCTTGAGCTAAGGGTACAAACTTGTCAGCAGTTTTTTGGTACTGCATGAAAACAGAATTCCCAATCTCCAAGAATCTACCGCAATCACAGTTAATGTGACACGGGTGTTCTTGATGCATTTTTGCGGCTTCAACACTAGTCACTTCCCCAAAATCATAAAAAACTTCGCTGTCTGGACCACCTGGCTCACCTTCCGGCATGTTAGCTGGCACTCCAGAACGAGACCACCAATTTTTTTGCTCACCATAAAAGAAAATGCGACCGTCTTGCAAACCAGCTTCAGGATTGTCAATGATTTTGGCCTCTACTCCGGCATCAGTAAATAGTTTTTGCCACAATAAAGCCGCCTCATCATCTCTCTTGATTCCCAATTCCTGATTACCAGCAAAGACTGACACATAAAGCTTGTTAGGATCTAATTTCAATTCTTGAGTCAAGAAATTAAACAACAAAGTAATCTGCTCTTTTTTGAAATAATCACCAAAAGACCAATTGCCCAACATTTCAAAAAAAGTAGTGTGACGGTTGTCACCCACTTCATCAATATCATCGGCTCTAAAACATTTCTGGGAATTCGCCACCCTCTTACCCTCCGGATGAGCAGCACCAAAAAAATAAGGAATCATCGATTGCATGCCAGCACTGGTGAAAAGCGTCGTAGGATCATTTTCTGGCACCAAAGGAGCGGAAGGCACAATGGCGTGCCCCAAACCACCTAAATAAGTTAGATATTTTTGTCGAATGAGAGATAAATCTGACATGAGCTTTATTATACCTGATCTCTAGCCTAGACACCTTTGAACTTTGCCTTGCGATTTCTTTGGCGACGACGTTTCAATTTAGCAAGATGAGCCAGTTCTTTTTCCACACTTTTACTTTCAAAAGTATTTTTCATGTCCTGAAAAGAAGTGGCTAATTTTTTCAAATATTGTTGGCGAAAATCTTCCAAAGAAATATGTTTATTTTCAATCAAACCTTGTTTCCAAAGATACTCTTTGACTTCATCCCATTTTTCACTGAGTTGACGCCATTTTTTACTCCCTGAAGGACTGGCAAAATAAGAAAAAATGGCGCCCAAACTAAAGGCGCCAACAAACAATAATAAGGGGTTAGTCTCGGTCTTTTTTGTCTGATTTTTCTGCATCGATCACATCTTTATTTTTATCTTTATTAACAAAAGACATAAAACCTTCAGCCACCTTCAAACCAGCGGTGAAGTTGGTCACAAAAGCGCTCAAACTATGGAAAGGATTGAGAATACCAGTAATTTTATCTTGAGTGGTATCAATCACCTCATTAGCTTTATCAACTACTAGATTGGTTTTCTTGAGGATTTTTTTACTTTCCATCAAAACACTAATCAAATTAATAGCCACCACCACTAAAACAATGGTGAGCACCACCAAACAAACAACTAAAACAATGGGTAAAATTTCATTCATCATACAAACATTGTGGCACAGACTGAGATTTTTTTCAAAACTTAACTTGGAGATTTCTTTGCAAAACAGTATTTTTACCGTTTTTGTCACTGGCTTTAATGGTGACTGTATTAGTTCCTTCTTGAGGAAGATAAAGTTCTGTTTCGAAGGAACCGTCTTCACGCAGCGCCACTGGGGTCGCATTGATTGTCAAAATAGCATCGGTTTTAGTGTGGCCTTGAAAAATTACTCTCGAAGAAACTTCGGCATCTTCTGCTGGAGTAGTCAAAACCAAAGCCGGTGGTCGACTAAGCTGAAACCACTGCCAAAGCGCGTAAGCAAAGAAAATAACAAAAATCGACATTACAGAAACGAAAACCAAATGAATTGGCGACCAGAGGGTTTTTTTCTTCAGTTGCGGATAAAGAAATTCTCGAGGAATTAATTGACCTTTAACACTTTCTTCATAATCACGACGCAAAATGGCAAATAAAGGTTTTTCATCCAATTTGAAAACTCTCGCGTAATTGCGAATGTAGGCTTTGATAAAGGTAGCTGCCGGCAAAATATCAAAATTATTCTCTTCGAGTGCAACTAAATACTCTAGTTTAATGTGAGTACTCTCAGCTAAATCTTCCAAAGTAAAATGAGCTTTTTCTCGAGCACTACGCAGTAGATCGCCAACCGTTTGAGTTTGCATTGATTTTATTTTACAACAGCTTCGCCAAGAACAATTAGGCTAAAGCTTTTTTCAGCATTGCGGTCACACGACCACCGTCAGCACGATTGCCAACTTGTCTCATTACTTGACCCATCAAAGGTCCAAAGTCCTTGTTGGTCGCAGTGGCGATCACTTCCGCGACTACTTTTTCTAGTTCTTCATCAGATAATTCGGTAGGTAAATAAGAAGCAAAAATAGCAATTTTAGCCTTGGTCTCCTCAATTAAATCTTGACGAGCAGCTTTTTCAAAATCAAGTAAAGCATCTTTTTGTTGTTTGAGCATAGTCTTGATAATTTTCTGTACTTTTTCATCATCAGCCTCACCATTATCGATTTCAAAGTTTTTCACCTCTGAGCGAATCATGCGTACCACATCGAGTTTAAGAGTCTCGTGCGCTCTCATCGCATTTTTCATATCTTCCATTAGTTGTTCTTTTAAAGTCATATTAGCCTTTCTTGATTATAAATATATTTATGTGTGGACAATACAGGACTCGAACCTGTGACCTCACGAATGTGAATCGTGCGCTCTAACCAACTGAGCTAATTGTCCTCATCAGATAGGGATTATATCAGAAAAGACAAGGCTACGCTTCTTGCTAACTTGCTCTGTAATAATCAATTGATCTGAAAATAAATGATTTTTTCTTAGAATTACTTTTTCCGGATTTTTGCCTGAATTGTCAAAAGCTTGGCCCTCCACTTTGTGCAAATTGTTATCATGGTCTGCAGTTCTACTCTTCTCAAAACAAAATCCAAGAAATTCAAGCTCACTTCCAAGAAATTTATTTCGATGATTTATTAATCATGGCGAAATTTACTGGCTCTTTAATGAAATTGCTGAAAGCTCTTAAGTATCATGATAGTAAAAA
This sequence comes from uncultured Pseudomonadales bacterium, assembly GCA_964519685.1. GTDB lineage: Bacteria > Patescibacteriota > Microgenomatia > UBA1400 > PJMF01 > UBA1364. Next base: position 16,039 of record CAZFIY010000001.1, on the reverse strand, counting down.
CATTGCACCTTTTTTAGCCAAAATGCTCTGGCAACATTTAATTATTCCGCCAGCTGATATAATCAGTTTTATCCCTTTACATCGAAGTAAATTGCACCTAAGAGGTTATAATCAAGGCCAAGAAATTGCCCTAGAACTTGGGAAGATTCTACGAATTCCAGTGAAAAATTTGTTAGAGAAAAAAGAAAATACCAAAGCCCAAGCACAAATTAAAAATCAACAAGAACGCCTCCAAAGAATGCAGGGGCTTTTCCAAGTTAGGGCAAAATATAAAAATTTGATTCAAGGCAAAAGAATTATTTTAATTGACGATGTTTTAACTACCGGTGCGACTTTAAATGCAGTCAGTCAAACTCTAAAAAAGGCGCATGTTAAAGCCATAATTGGGCTTGTCGTGGCATCAAAAATGGAGTGATTCATGGGACAAACAGCGTTTTTTATGCTATAATCCTCTCTGAGATTTATATAAGTCTCGTACTTTAAAAAGGGGATGTATTGCTTTGACGTAACATCTTTTAGATAGTGGCAGATTGTCTTTGGACCAAAGACGTTAAAAAGATCCAGACAATAAATGTCGATAACATAATCTCAAAAGCAAAGACTGCTGTCAGCAATTTTGTTGCCAGTTTCCGCGCTCCTGCTTTAGCTTATTGCTAATTTAGGCATTTATTTATTTGTGTAAGTGATGCAGGTATTTAAGTGAAAACTCAGTCACTTGGCGGATTATTTGACTTTGCGTTGCAAATAGTTCTAAGAAAATAACGCAGATAAATCAACAAAAGTTTGTTTAGGTAACTTGCTGATTTTTAATCAAAACTAAACTATATCTGTAGAAATTATTTAAACAGCTGGCTACGGACGCGGGGTCATAACCCGCCATCTCCACATTAGCTCTGTTCTTTACTCATCAAAAATTCTCTAATCTTATTATTATTGACGTCTCTTGGCTTACTACCATCTGGAGGACCAACGAGACCAATTTCATATAACTGATCGAGAATTCTAGCTGCACGAGCATAACCAACAGACAGGCGTCTTTGAATCAGAGAAGAGGAAGCTTTATCAGCAGTTAAAAATAACTTAGCGGCCTCAATACATTTATCATCGATGTCGTTGCCTCCAGCATCCATGCCCAAACTACCTCCACTGACTTTACCAGATTGAAACTTATTAAGAATATCTTCTTCATAATGAGGTTTTTGACCCTGAGATTTCAAGAAGCTAATCAAATTATTGGTCTCCGAAGCACTGACAAAAGTACCTTGCACACGAGCTGGCTTGGGTTTATCCGTGGCTTGAAATAACATATCACCACGACCCAGTAATTTTTCTGCTCCTGGACTATCCAAAATTACACGACTATCCATCATCGAAGCCACATTAAAAGCAATACGAGTTGGGACATTAGCTTTGATCAAACCTGTCAAAACATCAACTGAAGGACGCTGAGTGGCTAAAACCAGGTGAATACCCACGGCACGAGCCATTTGAGCAATGCGAGTCACACTTTCTTCCACTTCAGCTGGAGCAAAAAGCATCACATCAGCCAATTCATCAATCACAATCACAATATTTGGCATGGTCGCTAAACCAGCCAATTCGTTATATTCACTAATATTCTTGACTCCAACTTCAGAAAGCATTTTGTAGCGTTTATCCATTTCTTGACAAGCCCATTTCAAGGATGAAACTACTTTATTAGGCTCGACAATAACTGGAGTCAAAAGATGAGGAATATCGTTGTAACCAGTCAGCTCGACACGTTTAGGATCAACCAAAATAAATTTAACTTCTTCAGGAGTAGCTCTAAAAAGAATCGAGCACATGAAAGAGTTAATACAAACTGATTTACCAGAACCAGTTGAACCAGCAATCAGTAAATGAGGCATGGTGGCAATATCTACAATCGCTGGATTGCCAGCTACATCAATACCTAAAGCCACAGCTAATTTAGATTTATGCTTCTTCATCGCTGGGGCTGACAACATAGTTTTGAGAGTGACATATTCTGCACTGCGATTTGGCACTTCTACACCGACTAAATTACGACCAGGAATTGGAGCTTCGATACGAATCTGCCCAGTCGGCGCAGATAAAGCCAAAGCTAAATCAGTCGAAAGAGCGGTAATTTTAGCCAAACGAGTACCTTTGTTAATTTCCAAAGCATACTGTGTCACCGCTGGACCAGGGTTATATTCCACTACCTTGGCCTGAATACCAAATGATTCCAAAGTGTTTTCAATAATCGAAGCATTGCCCTTCACATCGCCACGATCAGCTTTGCCACCAGATTTCTGGGAAAGCAAAGACAAAGGTGGATAATCCCACATCATTGGTACTGAAGAAACATTGAGAGTTTCTTTTTGATCTAAACCCGCACCAACTTCTTTTTTGACTTCATCTTCAATAATTGCTTTGGCAGAAGTATTGTCCTGCTCAATTTCTTTAGCAAAAGCTTCGCCTGTTTTCAAATCTTTGTCTTTGTGCAAACCAAAACCAAAATTGGGAATTGAAAAGCCTTTCGCTTTAGCAATTTCTTTTTCAGAAACTTGATCAGCAAAAAGATCTTTTTGTGGCAATTTTTCTTTATCGCTACGTTTAAATAATTTACCCAAAAGAGCAAAGATTTCCAATAAAGATGACTGAGATAAAACCAAAACTCCAATCAAAGCCACCGCTAAAAAGAAAGCATAGGCTCCAGATTCAGTGATGAGTCTGGCAAAATTATGAAAAATATTGACCCCAAGATGACCACTCTTGGTCATACCCATAGTACCCAACATTAATAAAATTGTGCCCAAAAGAATAGTTGGCTTAGACCAAGCATGTTTGCTGCGTAGCATCACTAATCCGGCAGAAATAAAAACAAAGGGCAAAAAAAACATCGATAAACCAAATTTCAAAGATAAGAAATCATTGATAAAAACTAACAGCTGACCTTGACCAGTAAAAGAAATTACCACCAATAAGCCAAGCAAAATCAATAAAACTGCCACCACTGAATAGCTGGTGTCAGTGCGCATTTTCAGGCGAATGCCTTGGCGCTTTTTTCTTTTTCTTGATTTGAACAATTTTGCCATAAATAAAGACTTTATTTATATTATTATAGGATATAACATAAAACACTTATACAAGTCAAGTATCACACAATCTTCATCAAGTAGCAAGCGAACTTACATCTCGATAAAGACTGGAACAATGATGGGTTCTCGACGAATAACTTTGTAGAGTTTTTTCGCCAAACGACGCTCGATTTTTTTCTTCAGCTCATCATCTTTGATTTTTTGTTTGTCTTCACCAACAATTTCAGCAGTTGCCTGTTTTATAAATTGAATCACTTCATCAGCCTCTTTCATGAAGACAAAACCTCTGGAAACAACTTTCATTTCCATAAAATCAAATTCGCCAGCAATTCTGGGAATAACCAAAACGATGATGCCGGCTTTGGAAAGTGATAAACGATCAGATAAAACCACCGGCCCCACATCACCAATGCCTAATCCATCGACTGCTTTGGCATTGAGCAGAACTTCATCAATCACTTTGACTCCGCTTTCATCAAAACCTAAGACTTCTCCAGATTTTGGCAATAAAACATGACGATGATCATAATTCAAAGCCGCTGCCACTCTTTTCTCAAAAAGAGCACGATGACGATCAGCGCCACCAATTGGCATTAAATATTTGGCTTGTAAAAGTTGGGCAAGTTCTTTTTGTTCCGGACTACTGGCGTGACCAGAAGCATGAATGCCACGATTGATTTCTGGATAAACCACATCCACATTGTTGGCAGATAATTCGTCGATAGCCGCATAATAGTTAATCTCATTGCCAGGAATCACATTAGCTGAAAAAATGACCTTATCTTCAGGAGTAATCTGAATAATTCTGTGCTCGCCGTAAACGGCTCGCACCAGCGAAGAACCCTCCTGCCCCTGACTACCAGCGATAATTACACATAGTCGATTATCTGGCACTTCACTAATGTGGTTTTTATCAACCTGCGTACCTGACTCAATATGTAGTTTTTTGAGTAAAGTAGCTGCTACTACATTTTGTTCTACACTGCGTCCCACGAAAACAACCTGGCGACCAATCTGCTCACAAACATCAATCACTTGTTGAATACGGTGAATGTGCGAACTCATCAAAGTCACTAAGATCTTGCCTTTGACATTGGCCATTTCTTCCTCAAGTGATGACTTAATAGAAGACTCAGATTTGGTCCAAGTTTCCTGTTCTACCCGCAGACAATCAATTAAGCCTAATAAAATTCCTTGATCTGCCACTCTTTTAACCTCATCAAGATCTGATAAAACCCCATCCACAGGAGCCTTATCAAGTTTGAAATCGCTGCCATGATAGATTTTGCCCACTGGAGTTTGAATCACAATGTGACGCGTATCTGGTACTGAATGAGTCATGGCAATTAATTCAAAAGAAAAATGTCTACCAATTTGGACCATTTCTTTATCAGGCACTACCTTAATCTCTCGATCAAGCTTTTTATCTAGTAAACGATCGCGAGCAAAACCAGCTGTTAATGGAGAAGCATAAATAGGAAATTCTGGTAAATCGTCTAATAAATAAGGCAGAGCTCCAATATGATCATCGTGACCATGACTTAAAATCATACCAACGATTTTGGCACCTTTTTCTACCTGATCTTGCAAATAACTAATATCAGGAATCAGCGTATCTACTCCAGGCATGTACATATCTGGAAAACCAATTCCACAGTCCACCAGTAAAATTTCTTCTTCGTATTGATAAAGGTACATGTTTTGAGTCACACCACCCATGCCACCTAAAGGAAGAAGTTTTAATTTGTTCATATTTTCCATCATAAATTTTTTACTTTCTTGTTTTAATAATCTTCATAATAAAGCCTCTTTAACTGTTTCTTTAAAAACCTCGGTGTCTTTGGCAGTTTGTACAAAAGTAATGATCTTCTCAATTTTAGCAAAATCATTGATAAAAGACTCTTTGATTTTTGTCGCCCGCAAAGCAGCTGCTGGGTGATACATAGGCAAAATAAAAAGGATTCTTTCATTCCATTTAATCTTGTGCAAGCGTCCATGAACCTGAGAAGCTTTTACTTCAGGTAAAAATTTGGCCATGCTAAAACGACCTAAAGTGACAATTAATTTGGGTTTAATCAAATCAATTTCCGCATCTAAATAAGGTTTAAAGGCTAAAATTTCATGAGGTAGTGGATCGCGATTGTCTGGCGGTCTAACTTTAACAATATTGCTAATATAAACTTGACCAGCTTTTAAACCGCTTTCTGCCAAAACTTTGCGAAGTAATTGTCCAGAGCGACCAACAAAAGGTCGCCTTTCAACGCTTTCGTAATATCCAGGAGCTTCACCTATCAGCATGATATCAGCTGACTCATTGCCTTCACCATGAACTAAGTCTGTCACTTTTTCTACCAGAGGGAAATTTTGAAAATTCTTTTCTAGATCAGCTTTGAGTGTGTTTAAATCAGTAAAATACATTAAAAAAGATTATATCAAGAAAAAACTTAGTAAGATGGTAAGAAAATTTTGTAATTATCTGGACCAATTTCTACTTTATCGTATTTACCTTCCACAATAATACGTGCCGCCTTACGAGCTGCACCTTGAATAGTGCGTTGCAAGGTACGAATACCAGCATCAAAACCTAATGGACGAACCATTTTGGGCCACATTTCTTCGCGAATGACAAATTGTTCTGATTTCAAACCGACTTCTTTTAGCACTTTCGGCATTACGTATTTCTTAGCAATTGCTACCTTTTCATCATCGGTATAAGAAGGCATATCAATCTTTTCCATACGATCCATCACTGCTGTAGCAATTTTACGAGTGTTATTGGCTGTAGCTAAAAAGATAGCTTGTGAAAGATCGATTGGATAATTAATGTAATCATCAGTAAAAGCATGATTCTGAGCAGGATCTAATAACTCAACTAAAACACCCATAATATCCATGTTGGATTCATCAGTTGCACGATCAATTTCATCAAGTAAAATAATCGGATTCATTACTCCAGCTTCACAGACACCCTTAAGGATTTTTCCTGGTTCAGAACCAAGTAATAAACGCGAGTTGCCTCTTAATTCCTTAGCGCTACCCATACCACCAAAAGGAATACGCACTAGTTTACGACCCAAAGCTTCAGTTAACGAATAAGCAAAAGTCGTCTTACCAGTACCCACTAAACCAACCAAAAATAAAATTGGAGCAGAAAATTTCTCATCCTGAAGATTATTTTTCTGTAAATTGAGCACTGCTAGATATTCTAAAAAACGATTCTTCACTTCCTGCATGCCAAAATGGTGCTGATCAAAAATTTCTTGAGCTTTGACTACGTCTAACGTATCTTCGGTTTTCTTACCAAAAGGAATGCGCAAACACCAGTCTATGTAACGAGAAACTTTTTCATATTTCTCATCATAATTACCTATTTCTACGCTACGCTCCAAAGCTACTACCTCTTTTTTTAATTGATAGCGCATTTCATCTGGCAATTCACCTTGTTCAATTTTTGCTGACAAAGAAGCAATCTCTTGATTGAGAAGTTCGCGGAAATCTGACATATTTATAAAAATTAATCTCTATACTTGATCGCCACACCTAGTCCTAGGGACAGTAAAGCCAAAGCTGCAATTAAGAAAGTATTTTCTGTGGTACCAGCACTAGGTAAAGAACTAGTAGTAGTGGCTACCGTTGGCGTAGCAGTTGGAGTAGCGGTGGGAGTGGCTGCGGCAGAACTGATTTTCAAAGTAAAATTTAAGCTAGTTTGATCTGGAGCACTAATTACTGCAACGTGATCATCATAGGTAAGATTTGATAAATAAGTGGACCATTCACCTGCTTGATTAGCCGTAGCGTTATAAGTAACATCATCAATTTTAATCGCCACTGAACTAGATGCCGTCGATAAACCATAAAGACTAAAAGAACGTAGATTATAAGTATAAGCAGAAACAGTCGAACCAATACCCTGACCAGTTAAATCTGTTGTACCAATTTTAGTTAATTCCAAAGCACGAGCTGCACCTGCAAATAAAAAGGTGAACGACAAAAAAGATAAAAGAAAAAATAGTTTTTTCATATAGCTAGTCTATTAAACACTAATTTTTAACCTTTGTTAACTCTAAAATTTGAGTCTGGCGCAATAAACCAAGTTTTGCTCCAAAATAAGCAACCACGTTACCAGCATTTTTAACTCCCCAACTGATGGCAGTGGAAACATCATGGCCAGATATAATAGCAGTCGTATAAGCAGCTGCAAAAGCATCGCCAGCTCCAGTACTATCAGTGAAAGATTCTGCCTCACCCACAAACTCAAACTTTTTCTTACCAAAAAGATGCACTTCACCACCATCCTTACCCTTGGTAATTATTACCTGTGGAAAATTGAGCAAAATATCTTCATGTAATGGTTCGATCATTGCCCATTCTTCCTGATTAACGAAAAAGATTTCGCAAGGAATTTTCGCTACTTCAAATTTTTCTTCAACTAATAGCTGTAGTTCTTTCTTACCAGGGTTCCAAGACATTTTGGTAGTTTGATTATTATCTAAAGTCTTAAAAATTTTAGCCAAAGTTTCCACATTACCACCAATACTAGAAAGATGAACCCACTTGCTTTTGGCTAACCAAAAAGCAGGAATATCAAATGGATCTAACATAGAAGCTGCTCCACGATGCACCATGATGACTCGCTCTGAATTATGAGCAACTAAAACTACAGAGCCGCCAGTCTTCTCCAACTTTTCTTGGATAAGTAAATTAGTCGCCACACCTTCTCTCTGAAAATCATCGGTAATCAAGCTAGCAAAAGCATCGCGACCAGTTTCTGAAATAACAGCTGCGTGTAAACCCAAGCGAGCAAAGGCAACTGCGGTATTACTAGCTCCACCACCAGTCACAATTTGAAAATCGGATAATTCTAATTTATCACCATACGTGAGAATCTGACGATCGCCATCACGATCAGCTTCCAAATCATCGGATCTGATAAAAATATCCAAGAGTGACGAGCCGATAGAAATAACATCGAACATATTGGGCAGACTTTCTTTATTTATCTTAACTTAAAACTCAATTCAATTTCAAGCGACGAGCAGACATTTCCTCTTCAAAAATACGCAAAGCTATTTTAAATTCTTCTAAACTATTGACGATACGATAAACCTGAGCTTCTTTATACCCAATTAAAAAATGCTTGTGTATCACATCCATAAATTCATGCCAAAACTCTCCGTATAAAATCAAAGGCTTGTGATTGCCATAATAAAGATGAGCCAATAACCAGGCAGTCGCCCATTCACTGAGAGTGCCAGTTCCTCCTTTGAAACAAACAAATAAATCAGCGTTATCCATCAAATTAAACATTCTTTCAATATAATTAGCTGTTTTAATCTCTTTATCTGCTACATTTTGCTCAGCTCGACCTTCAAATTCTGGTAAATTTTCTGGATAAAAAGTTACTACCAAAGTTTTACCCTTACCAGCTTTGGCTCCTTTGGTCGCAGCTTCCATCACTCCAGGACCACCACCATTGATCACAGTCTTTCCTTTTTTGGCTACATATTTAGCTGCCTCGTAGGTCGCTTTGTAAGCTGGATCTGTTTCACTAATATCAGCACTACCATAAAAAGCAATTTTATTGATTTTGTAAAAATGATTGGCTTTGGGAATAGAAACTTTTTTATTTGACATAAGACAAAAATTCTTCTACAGCTTGTTTATAATTTACAGCCTGATTAAATGCAGAATTAACCGTCACACCATCAACCCCACTTCTCTGCAGTTGTTCGATGTTTTGTTGATTTACTCCGCCATCAACAAAAATTTTCAGCGGTTCATTCTTCATAACTTTTTGGCGTACAGCTTTGATTTTTTCAAACAAAAATGAATTCTGTTCCTGACCAGAAGCACCAGCTTCGACTCCTAAAAGGAGCAAAGCATCCATCCATTCCCAACTATTTGTATCAATGGATTCAATCGGCGTAAATAAATCCAAAGCCAAACCAGCTCGCCACTCTTGCTTCTTTACCTCTTCTAAAAAAGCTTCTTGATAAGTCATTTTTTCAATTTGACCAAAAACTGCTCTGATCGGTAAATGACGACAATATTCCTCAAGTTCCCAAACATAGTCCATTGGTTCTTCGGTCATTAAATGAAAATCAATTTGTAAATCACCAAAATCAATATCTGCTAAATCTTGGGGGGTAAAAGTATGATTATCAGCAAAAATCCCATCGACAATATCAATTTGAATCGCCTCTAATAAATTCGTGCTCTTTGCCAATTCAATTTGTTTTTTAGCTAATTCTAAATTGCCAGTTAAAACATTGGCGCTAACGTCTAAGTTCATAATTCCTTTTTTAAATTATCTTTGATTTTCGTAATTTGTAATTTGCTGAATTCTACGTTCATGCCTATCACTTGAATCCTGAGTAGTTTTGATAAAGACCTCAAACAAGTCCATCATTTCTAAAAGAGATAATTGATCACCGCTAAAAGCAATCACATTAGCATGATTGTGACTCTTGGCATGAATAGCGATTTTCTCATTATAAAGCTCTACTGCTCTAATTCCTTTAACTTTATTGGCTGCTATTACTACACCAGAACCAGAACGACACAATAAAATTCCCAAACAATCGTCGGCTGAATCAGCAGCAACTTTTTGCGCAACGCGAAAAGCAATTAACGGATAATCGTCTGTCGGATCATTCACAAGCGCTCCACAATCTTCTATCTCTAAATCTTGATCATTGCGACTAATATAATCTTTAAAATTTTCTTTGAGTTCAAAACCACCATGATCGGCACCTAAATAAATTTTCATATCTTTAATATAACATTATAGACAATAAAAAGCCCCGCGTTTAAGCGGGGCTATTTTTTCACAAAAAAGTAAAAGAGCTTACTTCTTCTTCAAAACTGGCATGCCAGTTCTGCTGGTTTCAACTACTTGGTAAGCAGCTGGTACAGCACTTAAAGAACCATCACGGACATCGCGAGCGAAGAAGTAGATGGTTTGAACTCTACCATTCTTCAAGGTGACGTCTCTGGTGTGAAGGTAATAGGTCTGACCTTTGGAGTTTGTGTAACTATAGGCACTAGCCATATGGTAACCCTTCTTTCTCTATGAATCATAGAGAATAATTTTTATTAATAGACTTATTATTTAAGTCTGCTTTTAGATTAGCATACTTGACTAGCTAATCAAGAAGCAGTTTTCATTTTTTTATATCAATGTACATCAAAACAAATCAAAAATAGTTTTAATTTGCCTCTGGTGCAAGGATTTCTGCTTGTAATAAGATATCTTCCAACATTAAGTCTGAAGCTTTACTCACCAAAACTTTGACTGGCAAGATATCATCAGAAACCATAGCACTACCCACATAACCAGCTTTGGAATATTTCAAATTAAAAACTCTTTTTTTAGCTGCACCATTTACATCGGATAACCAAACCGCATAATCTTCTTTAGAACTTGGTAGGTTAGCAGTTACCGTAAAACTTAACTTATCATCTTTAATTTGGTAACGCACTTCACCTACAGCTTGATCAACACCAATCATATTTATCATCTTGTAATCAGTAGCTCCTTTAATAATACTGTCTTGCATTTGAGCTGATAAACTCTCCACTTCCAATTGTGAGTCAAGTAAACTGACTGGAGCATCAGCAGTTTTGCCTTTGTACCAACGAGCAAACATCACTACTACCAAAATGACGGCAATAAGTGGAAAAAGATAAGGGAGAAGACTTTGCAGTTTTTTTGACATATTTCCTTGCAATAAGTATTACTATGATCCCATTTTGCCGAGAAAGTTTTACTTTGTCAAGTCACAGTCTGGAAAAAGATTATCAAAATATACTTTGTACCAGAGGCCAATAGCAATTTTGACAATGCTTTCATATTCATCAGTGCGATTGGTAAAGTTTTTAGTCAAGAAGCCAATGGCTCCATCCTTGCTCTTTAAGTTTGGATCACCTAAATAAGCTCCTAAGGTAGGACCCATTTCCTTGCCATCTAATAACATTTGACTGATAAATGGAGGCAAAGGAAAACGTGCTCCATTGTTAAAATAACTTTGATCATTTTGATCAAGAGCCACCGCCCAAACCGTTGACCACAACTCTTGTTTGTTTTTTGCAAAATCAGGATGAAAAACTCCACCTTCTAAACCAATAAATAATCCGTCTTCATTTGCTTTGATTAGTTTTTTTTGCAAAGCAAGTTTTTTGAGTGCTTTAGCTCGATTTAAAGCTCCTTGCCTAGTTTCCTGATCGCTCATAGGCTGAGCAGCTACGCCACTTTCCACCTCCAAACCCCTAACGAGTGTGTGTGAAAATTTTTGACTAACAGCATGTTTAACGGCATTAATTTTTACCGGATTTATTGAAGCTACAAAAAATTTCATGAATTAATTCTAAATTTTAGCAAAAGAATTTTGAATAATCTCTAAAATAAAACTACCTTTAGCTCCGCCGAAATCATAATTAGGCAAATCAGCTTCGCTGACCCAAGCATATTCTTGGTGTTCGTTAGAAATTCTCACTTCGTTTTGATCGGTAGTGGCGTAATCAATGAGCCAGCCAGCGATCATAGTAAAAATTTGTTTTTCACTCTCAAAATAAGTCGAAAAATGCACTAGCTTATCTAAACTTAGATCATTAATATTAACTGTCAGTGCAGTTTCTTCAAGAATTTCTCTTTGGAGATCAGTTAAATGAAGATTAGCACTGGACATTTGATTTTCTGCTGGCCACTCACTGTTTCCTCCAGGCAAATCCCAACAAGAAGGTCTCGAAACTGATTCGCTGCTACGCTTCAAAATTAAAACCTCTCTACCAATATCTCCAGAGCGAATAATCACCGCTTTTTGCAAAAGTTTCACATTTTCAGTCAACTGATGTTTGATAAACATAAATCCTATTCTCTCAAGAATGACTCGACTTGGCAAGTTCAAAAGCTTTTAGATTAAACTCATCTGTGTGCCATTAGTCTTGGAGCTAATAAAAGAGAAATCTACTGGAGCCTCAATCAAACGATTCCATTTATTACGAAATTTCACTTTGCCGTTTTTCAAACCATAGTCATAAACATCTCTTGTAACTTCAACATCGCGTAAACAGTATTTTTCTAATGCCTCGAAGTTGCCAGATTTATAATACTTAATCGCATCCAAACCATCACCGCTTTTGCCAGCTCCCAAAGTTTCCTTGGCTACTGCATCAAGACCGATGCGATGTCCGGTACTTTTTTTAATACGATCCATGACATCCAAAGTGGGAATGCGACTAATATCCGCTTGATAATAAGGAATAAAGGTTGGCATATCAAAACCATCAATATTAAAGCCCACTACCACATCGGCTCGTTCTAAAAGAGGAAACAATTTGGGCAAGTCTTTTTCAAAGTAAGACTGCATCTCACCTTTTTGAGAACGATCACTACGCACACAAACCCCCACAAAAGAAATCCCTAATTTTTCAGGAAAATAACCACCAACATCATCAAAAATCTGCTTGGTTTCAACATCGAGAATAACTTCGAGCATAAACAAACATACTAAAACAATTTACTAGCAAAGTCTATGATTTGTTTAAAATTATTTGGTCAAAGCCAACTGATAGCGCTCTTCAATTTTTTGCCAATCAAGAACTTGCCATACTGCTTCCAAATATTCTGGACGGCGATTTTGGTATTTCAGATAATAAGCATGTTCCCAAACATCAATCCCCATTAGTGGGTGATGTTGCTTAAGTAGCGGTGAATCTTGATTAGGCAGTGAATAAATAACTAGCTTTTTATTTTCATCTAAAACCAACCACGCCCAGCCAGCTCCAAAATGTTTCAAGGCTAAATCTGTAAATTGTTTTCTAAATTCAGAAAAAGATGAAAATTGTTGAGAGATGGCGCTGGCTAGTTCGCCCACTGCCTCCCTTGGTCCACTGGGCGACAAAGTTTCCCACAAAATATTGTGGTGCACATAGCCACCGCCATGATTTTTCAGCGCAGTTTGAATATCGACTGGAACATTTTGTTTAGCCAAATCAGCAAATTGCCAAAGTAAATCTTCTGCAGACATAGCTGCTAACTGTGGATAATCAGTCAAAGCCGCATTGAATTTGTCTAAATAAGCTTGATGATGTTTATCGTGGTGAAGCTTCATGGTTTCTTGGTCAAAATAAGGCTCCAGAGCTTCATAAGCATAAGGTAAATTGGGTAATTGGTGCATAAAGTAAATCCTTTACTGATTAATGTTAATTACATATAGATAGTAATCTATATGTTCATTGAAATCAAGCACGATTCACAAAGTTTTTTATTTCTGACCAAAGTTCTGGATGATCTTTGGCAACAGTGAGATTTGCCAACAACCAGCCGAGAGGATAGCCTCCATCTAGATATGTTCCTTGAGGAATATGAACTAAAACTGGGTCTGTTTTGGCTAAAGTTTGCAAACTATCAGTGATATAAAATTCGCCAGACTTAGGGTTAATACTTTGTTGATTTAAGATTTGCCAAATTTCTCGACTAAAAATATATTTACTAATATTGACTAAATTGGATGGCGCCAAACCTTCTGCTGGTTTCTCAACAATCTCGTCTAAAAATTGAAAAGCACCTTCTTGGTGACTTTTGATCGCGCCGTACTTGCTCAGAACATCTTCTGGTTTTTCTACGCAAGTCAGTAAAGCTTTAGCTCCAGATTTTTCATAAGCATTAATCATGTCTGCCACAACGCTTCTACCTACAGATTGATAAACAAAATCATCACCCATTAGTACTAAAAAAGCATCCTCATCTTGAAGATGGTCTTTGGCCAAAACAACCGGCACAGCTGTGCCATAAGGATCGCTGTCTTTTTGTTTCACAAAATGAAAATTGGCTTGCTCATGAAGATGAGCAATTTGCTCATACAAATGGACTTTATTAAATTTTTTCAAGTATTCATATAAACGCTGATTTTCTCTGTAATAGTGCATAATTTGGTAATTATGTTCACCAACTACAAAAATGATTTCTTCAATTCCTGCCCTGATACAATCTTCCACTACATAATCTATTAGTGGTCTATCAATAATCGGCAACATTTCTTTTTGAATAGTTTTGGTAATCGGTAAAAAGCGAGTTCCAAAACCAGCGCAAGTAATAAGTGCTTTTCTTATTTTCATGAAACTAAACTTTCTGAAGCAATTCTATTAAGTTCAATCAAGCGATCTCTAACAGTAGTATTAAAGTATTTTTGTATATTTGGTAAATCCAAACTTTGATTTTCTTGGCGATAGCTACTCAATTCTTGCCACAAGACTCGAGACAAACAATAGCCCTTGGCTCCATTCTCCATCGCCATGCGAAATTTATCTTTAAATTGCTCATAACGATCTTCTTTATTAGCCATGATCAAACAAGGAATGTCTAATTCGCTAATAATAGTCGCCATTGCTAATGGATCAGAGGGATTTTGGATGACTAGAACGTCACTGAAAGACCTTAATTCTTGAATCGCCAATAATTGACCATCGTCAAAAGAAAATTTAACTTGTTTGTCCTTTTCTACAAGCAATTGATTGGGATCATAAATATTTAGTTTTAACAAAACATCCATGTTCAGAATTTTTGAATATTCTCTAATTTCTGCCAATAATTGTTTCTTTTCCAATGCTTTTTGTTCTTTAGGGTGATAGTTTAATTCCAACTTAGCTAAAGCATAATTATTACTAATCTCTTCCAAACTAAAGTTGGGAAACAATAGCGGTAAACTATCTGGCAAAGTCTCTTTATCTTGTTCTAAACGAATTAAGGCGCTGGTTTTTTTATTATTTTGGGACAGAAATTTAAAAGTATAAATCGGATCATAAATCACCCCAGTCACTTCTTTGCTTAATTGCAAAATGTAGCCATTGATTTCATCCAGCAATTGAATATTGTCTTGCAAAGTTAAATCCAAACCCAAACTTTCAGCTAAATGACGATTATTATCAAGTTCTAAGATGCTAATAAAGCCAGCAGAATTAAGTAAAGAAGCAACACGCATGATTCTTAGTATACACGATACAAAAGCTACACGCCTCAAAAAAAGCCCCAATTTTACTTGGGGCTTTTTAAATTTTCTTTTAGAGAAGTTTAGTATCTTCTGCCACCATCATTACCACGACCTCCAAAAGAAGGACGTCTTTGATAACGATCTCCACCTCGACCATTAAAATTTGAGCGACCGCCATAACCACCATTGCCTCCATTGCCGCGACCATTGTCTTCTCTGTCACCGCGAGCAGCTGCTTTTTCTTTCTGCTCGGCTTCTTGTTCTGCAGTTAGCATGGTTAAAGCAATTTTTCCCTCTGGATTGTATTCTTTGACACGCACGTGAACACTGTCACCGACGTGATAGAGATCATTGGCATCTTTAACATATTCAGAAGACATATTGGAAACATGCACCAAACCTTCGCGTCCTGGTAAAAATTCGACAAAAACGCCGTATCCTTCAACACGAGTGACGGTACCATCAAATTCATCATCAACTTTGACTTCTCTAGTGATGTCTTCAATCATCTTCATTGCTTTATCAATGGCAGCTTGATCTGGAGAAGAAACATTAATGACGCCAGTCTTGTTTTCTTTGTCTTCTTCAACATTGACCTCTGCACCAGACTTTTCAATGATATCTTTAATGACGCTGCCACCAGTACCAATCACGGCACCAATTTTTTCCGCTGGAATAGTGACTTGAGCAACTTTTGGAGCATAAGGACTTAAGGTCGTTCTCGGCTGCGCAATGCATTTCATCATTTCGCCCATAATATGCAAACGACCTTCGCGAGCTTGACCTAAAGCCTGAACTAAAATTTCTTTTGGAATACCCTTAAGTTTGATATCCATTTGAATAGCAGTAATACCTTCCTTGGTACCAGCTACTTTGAAGTCCATGTCGCCAACGTGATCTTCTAAACCTTGAATATCTGAAAGAACGACAAATTTTTCACCATCAGACATCAAACCCATAGCAATA